>NZ_JBGONI010000032.1:0-65212 GCF_041439035.1 Vibrio sp. 1F263
AAGTTGATGGCGCTATCTCATTCTCTGGTGGTCTATCTGGTGAGCTAGGCATGCAGCCAGGTAAGCAAGTAACGGTTGATACTATCGACGTAACCTCTGTTGGTGGTGCTCAAGAATCTGTAGCTGTTATCGATGCGGCACTTAAATATGTAGATAGCCACCGTTCTGAGCTTGGTGCATTCCAAAACCGTTTTGACCACGCAATTAACAACTTAGATAACATCAACGAGAACGTTAATGCATCTAAGAGTCGTATCAAAGATACCGATTTCGCGAAAGAAACGACTAATATGACTAAGTCTCAGATTCTTTCACAGGCTTCAAGTTCAATTCTTGCGCAAGCGAAACAAGCTCCAAACTCAGCACTTAGCCTACTAGGTTAATCGGTTGAAAGGCCACGTTGACTTTAAGCGTTGTTGATCACAAGCGTCAACGTTAGGCTTCCACAAATTAGCTCGTGGTGAGAGATGAGCGCTAAACAGACCCAGCTTCGGCTGGGTTTTTTATTGCCTGTTATTTAGCGAAGGTATATTTGGAAAAGTGGCGTAATGCTGAAAGGAGCAAAAGCGCGATTCCCTATCACGCTCGTCTCTCGCTGTAGAGAATGACGGGATCGGGAAATGATACTTCCATCATCTATTGCATTGAAGCAGCCTTTCGTCATTCCAGAACCGAACAGAGCGAGGTATCAGGAATCTGCTTTTAGGCTTGATTCGGATTAGACATTAGGCTCTTGTTGTGGTCGAAAGACAATAAACGAGATAGCGTTAACTGCCTTTCACATAGGTGAATAACCAGGAATAAGCAATGTGGTCAACATTCGTCATCTCAAAATCGAGCTGAGCGAGATATCAGAGAGCTGTTGTCTGCTTGAAGTCATACCGCGTGATCTAACATGCAGGTTCAGCGCCTAGGATGGCGTTTAACTTGGTTTAATAACAAAGTAGGCCGGTTATTGGCAATTAAGGATTGGTATTGCTGTGGCTTATTGAGGGGCTGTCTACAATGAGGTGAAGAGCGGCAGTCAGAACCGTCGGTTAAGGAACTCGACAAATATAGCAGGCACAAAAAACGCCACCCTTAGGTAGCGTTTTAATTAAAGCAGATAAGTAATCGGGATTACTTAGTTACTTTAAGAACTGGAGTTTCGCCAACAGTTACAGAACCAGAAAGCTTGTTCAGCTCCTTGATTTCGTCCATGTTAGAGATAACAACTGGAGTAAGCGTAGATTTTGCTTTCTCTTCTAGAAGCGCAAGGTCGAAAGTGATGATAGTGTCACCAGCTTTAACAGATTGACCTTCTTCAGCTACACGAGTGAAGCCTTCGCCTTTAAGTTCAACAGTATCGATACCGAAGTGAACGAAAAGCTCAATACCGTCGTCAGACTCGATAGAGAATGCGTGGTTTGTTTCGAAGATTTTACCGATAGTACCGTTAACTGGAGCTACCATTTTATCGCCAGCTGGTTTGATAGCAATGCCATCACCAACGATTTTTTCAGCGAAAACTACATCTGGCACGTCTTCGATGTTTACGATTTCACCAGAAAGAGGTGCGATGATTTCGATTGCACCAGCATCAGCGCTGTCATCAGATACAAGCTTTTTCAGTTTGTCAAACAGACCCATTGTGTCATGCTCCTAACGTTTAGTTTTATTCTGTAGAATATACTATACCAATCTAACAAATTAGACGACTATTTTTAGCCGTCTAACTTCATTAAGCTCTTGGTGATTACTGAGTTTTCTCAGCGATGAACTTTTCTACACAAGCTTCAATTTCTGCAGCTGTAGGTAGAGATAGTGCTTCGTCAGCCATAGCTTTAACTTCAGCGAAGTTAGAGTTACGGATTACTTTCTTAACTTTAGGGATAGAGATACCGCTCATAGAGAACTCATCTAGACCCATACCAAGAAGAAGTAGAGTTGCACGCTCATCACCTGCTAGTTCGCCACACATACCTGTCCATTTACCTTCTTTGTGAGAAGCATCGATTACTTGCTTGATAACAAGAAGAACCGCTGGAGATAGTGGGTTGTATAGGTGAGAAATCATTTCGTTACCACGGTCTACCGCAAGAGTATATTGCGTTAGGTCGTTAGTACCGATAGAGAAGAAAGATACTTCTTTCGCTAGGTGGTGTGCGATTGCAGCTGCTGCTGGAGTCTCAACCATTACGCCGATTTCGATTTCTTCATCGAAAGCTAGGCCTTCAGCGCGAAGTTCAACTTTGTACTCTTCGATTGCTTTTTTCAGTTCACGGATCTCTTCAACAGAAATGATCATTGGGAACATGATGCGTAGTTTACCGTGTGCAGATGCACGTAGGATACCACGTAGTTGGTCACGTAGAATTTCACGACGATCCAAGCTGATACGTACTGCACGCCAGCCTAGGAAAGGGTTCATTTCTTGTGGAAGGTCCATGTATGGTAGGTCTTTATCGCCACCGATATCCATAGTACGGATAATCACTGACTCGCCTTCCATTGCTTCCGCTACTTCTTTGTAAGCAACGTATTGCTCTTCTTCAGTAGGAAGTGCAGTACGGTCCATGAATAGGAATTCAGTACGGTACAGACCAACGCCTTCACCGCCGTTACGCAGAATACCGTCACAGTCTTTTACTGTACCGATGTTGCCACAAACTTCTACACGGTGACCGTCTAGAGTTTCAGCATGTAAGTCTTTTAGTTTTGCTAGTTCAACTGCTTCTGCTTCGAAATCAGATTTGATTTTCTTAGCTTCTGCTAATTCAGCGTCAGAAGGGTTGATGATGATCTTGTTGTTCATCGCGTCTAGCACAAGCATGTCGCCGTTTTTAACTTGCTTAGTGATATCGTTAGTACCAACGATAGCTGGAAGCTCAAGTGAACGTGCCATGATTGAAGTATGAGATGTACGACCGCCGATGTCACAAGCAAAACCAAGAACGTAGTCTAGGTTGATTTGTGCCGTTTCAGATGGCGTTAAATCGTAAGCAACTAGGATAACTTCTTCATTGATATCTGCTAGAGATACAATGTTGATGCCTAGTGCATTTTTAACGAAGCGAGTACCGATATCACGGATATCAGTCGCACGTTCTTTTAGGTACTCATCATCAAGCGACTCAAGTGCAACAGCTTGCTCTTCGATCACTGTGTAGATCGCGTTGTCTGCGTGCATTTTGTCTTTCTTGATGAGTGCTAAAATCTCTTCTTCTAGCTCTTCATCTTCAAGCAGCATGATGTGGCCTTCAAAGATTGCTTCTTTTTCTTCGCCAAAAGTTTCAAGTGCTTTTTGCTTTACAACTTCAAGTTGTTGAGAAGATTTGTTACGAGCGTCAAAAAAACGCTGAACTTCTGCTTCAACTTGATCGTCTGAGATAGATTGAGTGTTTAGGACAATTTCATCTTCTTGAAGTAGTAGTGCTTTACCGAAAGCAATACCAGGAGATGCTAGGATGCCTGAAATCATAGCCTTACCTTAGTTGTTCAACTGTAAACGGGAGAATGTGTGACTTTAAGTCGTCGACTAATGTCGCGCTTATTGCTATCTATTTCGAATTGCTATCTATTTCGAACAAAGCCACTTTGCTGTGCAAAATGGCTTTGAAAGAAGGAGACCGTATTAGTGTAGTTGATCCATAAGAGCAACTAGGTGGTCTACAGCTTGCTGAGCTTGAGGGCCTTCAGCTGAAATAGTAACGTTAGTACCTTTTACTAGGCCTAAAGTTTGTAGTTTGAACAGGCTTTTCGCGCTAGCGCTTTTGCCGTTAGAAGTCACTGTGATGTCAGCGTCGAAAGATTTTGCTTCTTTAACAAACTGTGCAGCTGGACGAGTGTGAAGACCGTTTTCTGCTGTGATTTCTACTTGCTTCTCGTACATTTTATATACCCCAATTAATTTATTTTTTGTAAGTTTGTAACCAGATTTAGCTTAACTGCTTTAGCTCAAATGCGCTAGAGGCTAGTACGCCATGTTCGTGTTAGAACTTAGACTGGTTATAAATTTTTATCCAGCCATGGTCGTCTTTTGTTGAGTACTCATGACTTTCAGAATTTGTTTATTGCTTCTTTTATTTTGAAGCGAAAAATAAAACAGACCCGATATTACCAAAGGTGAGGCAGGGATCAACAAAAAAGCCCCTAAATGGGGCTTTTTTGGACGAAAAATTGATTTGACCACATATTATTGTTGGTTCTCTTTTTCCGTAAAGATACCAGCAAATAGGGCCGTACTAAGGTAACGCTCGCCCGAGCTTGGTAGTACAGTAACGATAGTTTTCCCTGCAAATTCAGGCAGTTCCGAAATTCTGTTTGCTGCTACTACTGCTGCACCAGATGAGATGCCCGCTAGGATACCTTCTTCTTTCATTAGGCGTTGAGCCATCTCAATAGCTTCTTCAGAAGTTACCGACTCTACACGGTCAATAATGTCTAAATCTAGGTTGCCAGGAATGAAACCTGCGCCAATACCTTGGATTTTGTGTGGTGCTGGTTTGATTTCTTCACCTGCAAGTGCCTGTGCAATCACTGGAGATTCTGCTGGTTCAACAGCTACAGAAGTGATGGCTTTGCCTTTTTCACCTTTAATGTAACGACTTGTTCCAGTGATAGTGCCACCTGTACCTACACCGGCTACAAACACATCGATCTCACCATCTGTTGCTTCCCAAATTTCAGGGCCAGTTGTCTGCTCGTGAATTTGTGGGTTCGCTGGGTTGTTGAATTGTTGCAGTAGTAGATACTTGTCTGGGTCTGAAGCAACAATCTCTTCAGCTTTAGCAATCGCGCCGTTCATACCTTTTGGTGCTTCAGTTAGCACTAGGTTTGCGCCAAGAGCTTTAAGCAGCTTACGACGTTCTAGGCTCATTGATTCAGGCATTGTTAGTGTTAGCTTGTAACCGCGCGCTGCAGCAACAAATGCAAGAGCAACACCTGTATTACCACTGGTAGGCTCAACAAGCTCGATACCTGGCTTAAGCGTACCTGCTTTTTCTGCTTCCCAGATCATGTTTGAACCGATACGACACTTAACGCTGAAGCTTGGGTTACGAGCTTCGATCTTAGCTAGGACGTTACCTTTGCTTACTTTGTTTAGGCGGACTAGAGGTGTGTTACCAATCGTTAGGGTGTTGTCTTCGTAGATCTTGCTCATGCGATATTCCTTCATTTAATGACAGAACTAAACGTAGTATATCTACCAATTTACCGTCTAGTGTCTTTCGATGTTTGTTTAGCTTGAATTTAGATTAAACAAGTTGAAAAAAAGGTAAAAGGATTAAAAAGTTATATCATATAGAGATGTCGCAGGATTCACGCCTATCTTTATTGAAATCAGAACTTCAAAAAGATAGGCGTTGTTAGAGCAGGCTGTAGAACTATAGGCGATAGCTATAGACGAGAGCGTAGGGCTTGGTCTTTAAACTCTGCAACCCACATTGCAGTAGCGCCGCAGACGGCAACTGGCATCACAATCAGGTTTAAAACTGGAATGGTAGTAAACACAGAAACAAGTGCGCCGAAGCTGTAGCTCTTACCTTGCTTTTGTTTCAAATTATTTCTCATGTCATCGAACTTGATTTTATGGTTGTCGAACGGGTAGTCAGCGTACTGAATAGCTAACATCCATGCAGTGAAAATGAACCATAAAAACGGTGCAACAGTTTGTCCTAGCGCTGGAATTAACAAAAGTAGGAACAAACCGATCGCTTTTGGCAGGATATAGACAAGCTTGCGCCATTCTCTTGCTAAAATACGAGGGGTGTCTTTAAGTACATCCAGTAAACCATCATCATTGACTTTTTTACCACTCAGCAGTTCTTCGACTTTTTCCGCGAGTAATCCGTTGAAAGGTGCGGCGATAAAGTTAGCGAGTGTACTGAAGAAATACGAAAACGTAGCCAAAACGGTTAACACAAGTAGCGGCCATAGGATATATGACAACCACGACAAGAAACTTGGCAATGCACCAATCCAGCCTTCAATCCAAGTGTTTAAGTTGGAGAAAATATAAAATAAAGCACCGCCCACGAGTAACACGTTAGCGATAAGAGGAAGCAGTACAAACTTACGGATACTCGGCGATAAGGCAATTTTTATTCCGAAAATAAAATAGCCAAAGCCAGAGCGAGGAACAGATTCAATAGTCATATTTAAATTGGGTCACATGTGAATTTGGTTAAATAGCAAACATCTCTAGTGTACTCGACCGAAATTAAGAAAAAAAGCGTGGTGAAAATCACACCAAGTAATGAACTAATTGTATTAAGTGGTTCTAAAACAGTGGCTACTTTTGATAGAGTAGTGAGATTAGCCAAATTAACCTAACTTAGTGACAGCGTGTTTATAGCTAGTTGACTAAGAAAGCTGAGAGCGAAAAATGCAGGAATTGCGATTTGTACTCATTATTGTTGGCGCATTAGCTATCGCCGCATTATTGTTCCATGGTCTATGGACGAGTAAGAAAGAAGGGAAAGCAAAGTTTGGAGATAAGCCGCTTGGTAAGCTTGATAACGACAGCTTAGATGAAGCTGAAACGATCCCAAACCGTTCATTCGCTCCTGAGGATGATTTTGAGATAATCCGAAAAGAGCGTAAAGAACCGGATTTTGCTGTCTCACCGTCTGCAACTGATCCGCTGATTGACTCAGATCCATTGTCAGCGCCACAGCAAAAAGATGCTCACGAAGACGAAATAGAATTGAATGATCTTCCTTCTTTCAGTGTTGAAGACCCGATCGAAGTTAAAGGTGAGCTTGAACAGGTTGAGGAAGAGAAGGTTGTTGAACCTGAAGTTCCTAACTTTGAATTGACTGACGAGCAAAAACAAAATCACGCAGGCTTTAAAGAGCAGTACGGTTCGTTTGAAGAAGCCTCTGATGCGGTCGCTGATCCACTACTTTCTAGCGAAGGCTTAACGCCAAGCGAACCATTTATTGGGAAAGAAGTGGTTGCTGCACAAAGTGTTACTTCGGTTGAAGAAACTAAGTTAGATAAAGATGCTAACTTAGCTGGGGAAGCTCAGTTGGGTAACGAAGTTAATTTAGCTGACGAAAGTAAGTTAGATGAAAAAGCTCACTCAAATGAAGATCTTGGCCTTGAAGTCATTGTTCTTAATGTCCACTGTGCTGGGGAGATCCCGTTTGTGGGTACTGAACTTTTCCGTAGCATGGAGAACAACGGCCTAGCTTATGGTGAAATGTCGATTTATCACTGCTTTGCACAAGCGAGCGATGAGCCAAAAGTTATTTTCAGCGTAGCAAATATGATGCAGCCAGGAACACTAGAACATGACGACCCTGCTGACTTTACCACCAAAGGTATTTCGTTCTTTATGACGCTGCCTTGTTATGGTCAAGCTGATCAAAACTTCAATTTGATGCTGAGTGCTGCACAGAAAATTGCCGACGATATGGGCGGAAACGTATTGGATGAGTCACGTAACTTAATGACGCCAAACCGTTTGTCTGACTACCGCAAGCAAATCCGAGACTTTATGACGGCAGCTAACGCCTAGCCGTATTGTTTAGCCTTGTAAATAATCTATATTTATAGAAAAGGGCTCCTAAGGGAGCCCTTTTTGATATTTCAATCACGACAGAGAATGATATGAAAGAATCGATTCAAGTTACCTTAGAGCAGTTAAGAGAAACTCTGCACTATCATGCCGTTCGTTATTACGTAGAAGATAGCCCTGAGATCCCTGATGTCGAGTACGATCGATTGATGCAACAACTGCTAAAGCTCGAAGAAGAGAACCCAGAACTTGTGACGGTAGATTCGCCGAGTCAGCGTGTCGGCGGTCAGCCTCTAGACGGCTTCACTCAAGTGACCCATGAGATCCCGATGCTTTCTTTAGATAATGCTTTCTCTGATGACGACTTAGATGCGTTCAATAAGCGCATGTCTGATCGAGCGCCAACTGCGAACCTAAAAACCTTCTGTTGTGAACCTAAGCTTGATGGTTTAGCGGTGAGCCTACTCTATGTTAACGGCACCTTAGTACAGGCGGCGACGCGTGGTGATGGTGCGACTGGCGAAAATATTACCGAAAACGTGCGTACGATCAGCTCGATTCCGCTTAAGTTACAAGGTGAAGGCTGGCCGGAACGCATCGAAGTACGTGGCGAAGTGTTTATGCCAAAAGCGGGCTTCGACAAATTGAATGAGATGGCATTGAAGAAGGGCGAGAAGGTCTTTGTGAATCCACGTAATGCCGCCGCAGGTAGCTTACGTCAGCTTGATTCTCGTATTACAGCAAAACGCCCCTTGGCTTTCTACGCATACAGTGTCGGTGTTGTACAAGGCGCTGAGCTTTCAAATAGCCACTATCAACGTTTCCTACAGCTCAAAGCTTGGGGCTTGCCTATGTGTCCAGAGACAAAGCAACTAAGTTCTCTTGAGGATGTAAAAGCCTATTACCAAGATATCATGACTCGTCGTGACACCTTGGCTTATGAAATTGATGGGGTGGTGATTAAGGTTGATGACATTGCCGCACAAGAAACTCTAGGTTTTGTTGCACGAGCACCTCGCTGGGCTATTGCTTATAAGTTCCCAGCTCAAGAAGAAATTACTCTGCTCAATGATGTTGAGTTTCAGGTCGGTCGTACAGGTGCAATTACGCCGGTTGCTAAGCTTGAACCTATTTTTGTTGGCGGCGTGACGGTGAGTAATGCAACGCTGCACAATGCTGATGAGATCGCTCGTTTAGGTGTGAAGGTCGGAGATAGCGTGATTATCCGCCGTGCTGGTGACGTCATTCCACAAATTGTAGCTGTTGTACAAGATCGTCGTCCTGAGACGGCTAAAGACATTGTGTTCCCGGACGCCTGCCCTGTATGTAATTCTGCAGTGGAGCGCGTAGAGGGCGAAGCTGTAGCGCGTTGTACTGGCGGTTTAGTGTGTCAGGCGCAGCGTAAAGAGGCACTTAAGCACTTTGTGTCTAGAAAGGCGCTGGATGTCGATGGCCTTGGCGTAAAGGTGATAGAACAGCTTGTGGATCGCGAAATGGTCGAAACGCCAGCGGACCTGTTTAAGTTGAGCGCGGGCGTGATTACGGTTCTTGATCGTATGGGACCTAAATCGGCACAGAATGTAGTGAGTGCGCTTAACAAAGCGAAAGACACGACATTGGCACGCTTCCTTTATTCTTTAGGAATTCGAGAAGTCGGTGAAGCGACGGCTATGAACTTAGCTCAGCACTTTAAAACGCTAGAGTTGGTTCAAGCTGCAACTCATGAGCAGTTGGTTGAAGTGTCAGATATTGGTGACATCGTAGCAAGTCACCTCACGAGCTTCTTCTCACAAGAGAAAAACAGAGCAGTAGTCGACCAACTTATCGAGCTTGGAGTTAACTGGCCTGCAATTGAAGCTGTTGCGGATGATCAAGAGCTACCGTTAGAAGGCAAAGTAGTTGTGTTGACTGGCTCACTTTCTAAATTAGGTCGCAGCGAAGCGAAAGCTGCTTTGCAAGCTTTAGGTGCAAAAGTAACCGGTAGCGTGTCTAAGAAAACGGATATCTTATTTGCTGGTGAAGCCGCTGGTTCTAAACTGACTAAAGCACAAGATTTAGGTATCGAAATAAGAACAGAAGAAGATCTAATAGCCCTTATTTCGTAAGTAAATACAGATAAAAAAAGCTCAAAGGCACTCCTTTCAAGGGAGTGCCTTTTTCGTTTCTGATATAAAAGTAATCACTTTTTAATTGTTGAGAAATTTGTTCCTATACGAACTATGAAATCAGGACAGTGATGACGCTCAACATTAATGAAATGTTGTTATAGTTGTTTGCTAAATGCGAGTGATATCAATTTTTAAGAGGCTGCTTTGTTAGTAAGTTTTTGTTTTTTAATGTTTTTACTCTTTGGTCCCTCGGTTTTTTCAATTAGTAGATCTGGATCACTAAGTACATGATAAATTTGCACCAACTCATATTTTTTTAGATGAAAATTAAGTTCTCATTGATCTTTTTTGGGGTGAAGTTAGTCTTATTGGCATGGATGCACATTGTGTATAACCAGAAAGGAAATCGAGAATTCGGTGTTTCAGGATTCTCAAACAAGAAAAGGTATTTCTCTCTACGGCGGCCAACTTTAGGCGGGAAATATTCAAACAGCTATATCCATTTTTAGGAGTTTTATTCCATGGAAAACAAAATTTTCAAACGTACTTTACTTGGTGCTGCAGTAGCGATGATTTCAAGTGGTGCATTCGCATCTGAATCTTCTCAAGTTGGTGTTATCTCAGATTTTAACGTTCAGGCTTACGGTGTAGCAGCAATCTCTGTTGTTAACTACGATTCAGAAAAAACTAAAAACGGCGTAAAAACTGATACAGGTACGGGATACGATTACGAGAATGAATCTCGTATTGGTTTCCGTGCAAGTAAAGACATGTTCGATAACGTGAACGTATTCATGCAAATTGAATCTGGCTACGTTGGTGAAAACGGTGACGGTGCAACACTAGGTAACCGTGATACGTTCCTAGGCCTGCAAGGTGACTGGGGTAAAGTACGTTTTGGTCGTATGCTAACGCCAATGTATGAAGTAATTGACTGGCCTTATGCTAACCCAGGTTTGGGCGCAGTATGGGACTGGGGCGGTGATGTTAAATATAACCGTGACCGTCATGGTGATATGGCTCGATACGACTCTGCTGACTTGAATGGTTTTACATTCAACCTAGCAACAGGTCGTGGTGACTCTAGTGTTAAAGATAACTACTTCTACGGCGCGGCGGCTCACTACCGTTTAGCTGATACGGTTACTTTCCACGCTGCAGTTGAATCTGAATCAGATCGTGAAACAAAAGCCGCAGGCGCTTCAGCTTGGGGTATTTGTGAGACAGCTGCTGGCTGTAAAGACAAAGGCGGTAATACTGTAGCCGTTGGTAGTAACTTCCAGTCTGCTGCAACTGCTCAAGAGCTTGCTGATACATTCGGTTACTTGATTGGTTTTGAGGCATCACTTCCTGCAGGTTTCGGTATTTCTGCAGCCTACAAAGCGGGTGAGTCAGATGTTCAAGGCGGTGCTAAGTCTGAACAGGCTTCATACTCTGTAATTGGTCAATACTGGAACGGCCCTTGGGGCTTCAAGCTAGGTTACGCGGCTAACCTAGAGTCTGAAACTGACGGTGTTAAAAACGCTGATGAAGATAGCGTAATCTCAGGTCAGCTAATGTACGTTCATAACGGTTTTGTTCCTTACATCCGTCTAGCTCAACGCGATATCAAATCTGATGGCGCACAAACAGATACGTTCGTTACACGTATTGGTTTAGAGTACGGCTTCTAATCGAACCCATGCTTTAAGTAAAGAGATGCGCTGACTTGTTAGTCGGCGCATATTCATTTCTGGCCCAGCCTAAGAAAGAAAAGGCATCGAATAATATTATGGGGAAACCCTCGAGGTTGTTAATATGAAAAAAATAGTTTTAGCATCGATTCCTTTATTCTTAATTGGATGTACAACATTAGATTCTAATAGTGATTTTACAGATTCCGTTAAAAGAATAGAGAGTAAGCAAAATTACCAAATCGTCGTTGGTGAGTCGTTGTCTCCTGATGTGCTTGAAGTTAGACAAGGTCAGCTAGTTAACTCGTCTTTAGAGCTAAATTACGTTACCCCAAACAGTACTGTAACGGTACCTGATTCATACATAACGATGGAGCTTCAGTACTTTAAAAATTACAACGAGTATCGCTCTGTCTTAGTTCAAGGTTCTGAAGGTAAAGTGCCATTAAAACCTTATGCGGCTTCAGCTGAAACATGCAGCGATATATGTACTCAAACACAGTATGTGAAATTTCCTGTATCTAATGAAATCTTCAACGAAGCACCTTTTAAAGATCTAATTTTTGATGTCCAGGTTTCAAATGCGAACAGCATTTCGTTTTCTATTCCTGCTGGCTATATCGAAGCAATCGTAAATACGGGTGATAAAAACGCAACAGCTAAGCCAGTGATAGTAGCAGCACCTGTAGCCGCAGCCGCACCTGTAGCTGCAGTTCCCGCGCTTCAGCAAGAGCCGGTAAGCCAAGCTCAAGAGATGTCAAAATATTGGTTTGAACAAATTCCGACGGAACAAAGAGACTCTGTTATTAACTGGTCTGTAGCAAATCGAAATGGTGTTGTTGATTCTTTAGGTGATAATGTCAAAGAGATTGAAATGTTCGAATATTGGTTTAACAAAGCTTCCAAAGAAGAACGTAAAGCGATAATCAAACAATTAATCGAGTTTTAAAGGAAAGGAGCCTAGGCTCCTTTTTTGTTAGTGTAGAACCTTACCATTACTATGCTTGCATATAACGATAGGCATATATTCTACAACACTACTTCCTAAGTCACATTTTATGATCGGTCCAGATGCAGTGCTTCCTACATTTTGGGCGGATACAGAGAAGCTTAAAACTAAGCTAAAAATTAACGCTAGATAACATTTCATAATGACACCTCACTAAAAATCTCTTCAAACAAGAGATATTCATTAGTATGTGAGGTATTTCTCAAAAATCAAAAAAATCAAAAAATTTCCTATGAAAAATAACGAATGCCTATTTTGCTATTTCAATCAGTAACTTGTTGATAGTTGGTGTTTGGGTTTGTTGGAAAATCTAAGCTACTCTCATCATTTGATGTAAAATAGCCATAAACAGCAGACTTTATTTTCGAACATTATATTGCTTCAATGTTTTGTTTCGGTAGCTAGCATTCCTAGATGTTTGAATAATAGTCTTAGGTTTCTAAATAGTTTTTAAGCGATATTTACTTGAGTAATATTATGAACATAAGCGAAGTTGCAAGCCTCACACAGTTATCACCTAAGTCTATTCGTTTGTATGAAGACAAAGGGGTGATATCTGCACCGTTACGTTCTGAAAATGGTTATCGGTCTTATGGTGAGAAGCAGATCAAGGAGCTCGGAATCGTAGCGAAAGCGAGAAGCGCTGGTTTTTCGCTTGATGAGTGTCGTGCGCTTGTTGAATTAGCCGACAACCCATGTCGCGAAAGTGCTGATGTTAAAGCAAAAGCGTTAAGTAAATTGGAAGAAGTGAATAAAAAAATTGAAGACTTATTGATCATTCAGAAGACATTGAAAGAGTGGGTTGAACAATGCCCTGGTGACTCAAATAGCCATTGCCCAATTATCGATTCACTTGTAGAGAAAAAGCCATAAGTTGGTTACTTATGGCTTTGAAGGAGGTTTTTCTTGATTATTGTTTAGTAGGGCTTATCGTGAGAACAATGCCATCGACAGCAGTAATCACGACTTCCTCTCCCGCATCAATATCATGTGTACTCATCGCAGACCATGAGCTATCCCCTAGCTTTATCCTGCAGTTACCTTTTTGTACCGGCTCTAAGAGGCGAGTCTTTCTTCCAATCAGTTGCTTCTCTCGCTGATTAAGGTCTCGAGTAGAGTCTGATTGCTTGTCACTAGATAGCTGTCTTCTCCACCACAGCCAAGTGGTGATAAGCGAGAAGCTCGCAAAGGATAGCCATTGCATCTGCCAACCGATTGGTAGTGCGCCTAATAGGGCCCCGACCAGCATGGCAGATATGCCTATCCATAAAAAGTAACCAGCGGTTCCAATTAGCTCAAGCGCTAACAATGCTAGGCCAAACGCTAACCAATGCCAGTAGTTTACTTGTTCGAGTAATTCGACCATATGTTAGTCCTTACTACCCTTGTCATTTTTATGTGCAAACATCTCTGCAATACCCGCGACAGAACCCATTAATCCAGTCGCTTCGAGCGGTAGCATGATGATCTTACCGTTTTCTGCTTGGCCAATAGACTTCAGTGCGTCGGTGTAACCTTGTGCAATAAAGTAATTGACGGCTTGCATGTCACCTTGAGCAATCGCTGTTGATACCATCTCTGTCGCTTTAGCTTCTGCTTCTGCTGCACGTTCACGGGCTTCAGCTTGCAGGATTGCTGCTTGCTTTTGGCCTTCCGCTTTTAAGATTTCTGATTGCTTGTGACCTTCTGCTTTCAATATCTCAGCTTGTCGTACACCCTCTGCCTCTAAGATATCTGCACGTTTGTTACGCTCGGCTTTCATCTGGGCATTCATCGCAGCAGTAAGATCGGCTGGTGGCTGCACGTCTTTAATTTCGATACGCGTAACTTTGACACCCCAAGGGTTTGTCGCTTCATCAACGATATTCAATAATTTGGTGTTAATCATGTCTCGCTGGCTGAGCATTTCATCCAGTTCCATCGAGCCCAGTACAGTACGGATATTGGTGAGAGTTAAATTACGAATCGCGTGCTCAAGATCATTCACCTCATAAGCCGCTTTAGGCGCATCGATCACTTGTACGAAACACACCGCATCAATAACCACATTTGCATTATCTTTGGAGATGACTTCTTGTGCCGGGATGTCGAGAACACGTTCCATCATACTGATGCGTTGTCCGATTTTATCGATAAATGGAATGATCAGATTCAGACCTGGTTGGAGGGTTTGTGTATAACGGCCGAAGCGTTCTACTGTCCAGTTATTGCCTTGCGGAACCGTTTTTACTCCGGCGAAAATAAACAATATTGCGACGGCAGTAAAGACGCCGATAGTAATCAATGTATCAATAGCCATACAAAATCCTTTGCAAGTTTAAGTTTTTGATAGTTCAGTATTGATACTGGCTCATATTTAAATTCTGAGCAAATTTATAAATGTAAATGGGCCATAAAATATTGATTTTATGGCCCATTTACATTATTTAATTCGATAAACTAATTGATTGAATTGTCAGTTTTCGATGAGATATACGATGCTTATCTTTAGTGCTTTTAGGGTTTAGTTAGTAGAGCAGAGAGTACAGCTGTCGGCGGTACTTACTGGCAACTGGGTTACCTTGTCCAAGCGCACTTAAGATATCCATGAACTCTTTTTTCATATCGCCATCGCAAGCATTTAGATCTTTTGCAAGGAAAGACCACAACAGTTCCATCGCTTCTTCGTTGCGATTCACTTGGTGATATTGCAATGCTAATTCAGATGCTGTCTTAGCGTCATTTGGGTCTTGCTGAAGAGTGGTTTCTAATGCTTGTATTTCAGGGCTGTCTGCTGCTTGCTTGTGAAGCTCAAGCTTTGCGACTAAGCCTTTGTAGTAATTGTCTTGATATTCTAGAGGGATAGTCGACAGTTGAGTTTCAGCTAGATCAAACTGTTGCGTTTCTAGTAAACATTCTGCGATTGCCAGTTTTACCTCGCCTTTGCTCGTCAGCTCTATTGGCAATTGTTGCATTGCTGCGAGCGCTTGTGCGTGCTCGCCTGCTTGCATTTGCTCGAGAGCCTGACGCAGTGCGAGCTCGTCTTGGCTAGGAAGATGTTTTCCTAACATTTCAACAATCGCTTCTATGCTTTGTGGGCCACCCAAACCATCAACAGGCTGACCGTTAACAAACAGTGCAATAGTAGGGAGTGCTTGTACGCCAAATTGGCTAGCAATTGCCTGCTCTTGTTCACAATTCAACAGAGCTAAAGTAAAAGCGCCGTTGTATTGCTGAGTTAATGTTTGCAGTTCAGGGATCACCTGAGCACTTTCTTGGCTCATTGGTGCCCAAAAGTGGATGAGTACAGGCGTCTGCATTGAGGTTTCTAATACTTGACGAAAGTTCTGCTCATTAAGTTCAACAATATGCGGAGATTGCATTTACGTTCCTTGAGGTGTGTTTTGTGGGTACGTTGCAAATATGGGGGGAGATGCTGGTAACTTCAAGATCTAACTTGGTTATCTCAAATAAAAAGAGCCAAAATAGAAAAACGCTATGCTTCTATGTTGATAGAGTGGTGATCTCAACAGGGAAGGCATAGCGTTATCATTGAGGTGGTCAGTGAGGCATAGCGTAAGATACTCAAAACAGAATAAACAACGTAATCGCCAGACTCACACCGACCCAATTAAGGCGGTTTAAAGTCATGAAATATCCAGATTAGGTTCATCAATTGGGAATAATTGATGAGATAGGACAATCATGACATCTTATTGTTACGGAAAAATTACATCGTTACATTAAAGTTTGCGACTGTTGATGCAAAGTTAGTAATTTATGCTGCTTTTCTCAAAATAGGGTCTAGCAAGCGACTCGGTAGAATTCTTTTCAATACCGCGAACACTTTAGTTGGGGTCGTCACTCGGTATCTGAGTTTGGGCTTATCGGCGGTGAGTGCGTGATAAACCGGTTCAATACAACTTTCAGGCGGGAGAACAAAAGCGTTGTTCGATGACTCTTTTCCGAGTCGGTCTTTTTGTTGTTGATAAGCTTCTTGATGAGCGCTGCCAGCAATGGTGATCCATTTATTGAAAGCTTTCAGGGCATTATTTCTAAATTGGGTTTCTATTGGACCTGGCTGCAATAACGAGATATGAATACCACTACCATGTAGTTCTAAACGTAAGGTATCTGTCCAGCCTTCTAGCGCGAACTTTGAAGCGTTGTAAGCGCCACGATATTTCATGGCCGCGAAGCCTAATACGGAACTGTTTTGTACGATTCGGCCTTCGCCGCGTTCGCGCATGTGCGGGAGGATCTGACAAACAAGATGGTGCCAGCCAAAGAAGTTGGTTTCGAATTGTTCTCTGAGACCTTGGGTCGGTAAGTCTTCTAGCGCGCCAGCTTGACCATAAGCGCCGTTATTGAATAAGCCAATAATCCGTTAGGCGCTAGCTCAATAGCAAGTTGTGCAGCTTGCTCAATGCTTTCTTGGTTAGAAAGGTCGAGCTGTATGCAGGTCAGTCCCTCATCTTGCAGACGCTGTACATCTTGCGGATGACGACACGATGCAATGACGTGGAAGCCACGCTTTTGTAGTGCATGCGCACATGTGTAGCCAATACCCGTTGAGCAACCGGTGATCAGAATCGACTTGTTCACGCTTAATCCTTCATTAGAGTCTTTATCGCTCTAGGGTAAAGAATTAGTCTTGATGTTGTAACAAGTTTTTTAATGCCGGTTCGATTCTTGAGTAACTAAAGATAAATCCCATTTCAGTGAGTTTCTTTGGTTTGGAACGAATGCTGTCAAAGAGCAAACAAGAAGATTCCCCCATCAGAAGCGACATTGCCCATTTCGGAGTGAATAGGAAATGAGGTCGGCGTAGTTGCTTGGCGAGTGTGCTGCTGAACAGTTTGTTGGTGACAGGGTGCGGGGCACACATATTAAATTCCCCTTGAGCGTGAGGAATTGACAATAAGTGGTTGATGGCTCTCACCATATCAAGCATGTGAATCCAAGGCATGTACTGTTCGCCTGAACCAAGTGGTCCGCCTACTCCGAGTTTGTAGGGCATTAGCATCTTCTTCAACGCGCCGCCATTTTCGCCTAACACAATCCCTGTTCTTAGTAGTATCACACGCGTCTCATCGGATTGGGCTCTCTTGGCTATATCTTCCCAGTACGCGCAGACTTTGTGAGGAAAACTTTCGTCTTCTACTCGTAGTGATTCATCAAATGGGTGTTGCTGTTGATCGCCATAGTAACCCACGGCTGAGCCGCTAATGAAAGCCTGCGGTGGGTTGCTACTGGCATGAATTAACTCGACCAGTTTTTCAGTAATGTGCCAACGACTGTTACAGATCCTCTCTTTTTGCTCTGTACTCCAACGCTTATCGGCAATCGGTTCACCCGCGAGGTTGACCACCACATCAAAGTCATTGAGATCACTGAGCTCATCAAGAGATTGAATGTAATGAAGGTTATTCTGGTTCAGGTGATTTAGGTTTTGCTTCGCTTTTTCGGGGCTCCGTGTCAACAATGTCACATCGTCAGTATTCCAACTTTTGACCAATTCAGAACCAATAAATCCCGTACCACCAGTTAACAATATCTTCATACCAATCTCCCTATTAAACATAATTATAGACATGGCTTGTTTTTGAACGCCAATCAATACGAAAAAATCACTATAACGATCATAAGGTTTCAATCGTGTGATACCCAAATTACGCCGTATCAATTTACGAAAGAATGAAATTAAATTCATCAGGTTAGGATGTATACCGCTATCACACTTATGCACTTTACTCCGATATGTTACCAACTGCGTAATATTTGTCACATAAGGAATGATAAGGATTTGCCATGATTATTAGTAATTAATAACCAGACACAATTTCAATGACTAGGAGTTGCGATGACGGCAGTGCTTGCTTTGTTTCGAGCCATGTTAGGTAGCCTAAGGGATCTCTTGCCGATCGTGGCTGTGATTGCTTTCTTCCAGCTTGTTGTTTTGCAAGAACCACTCCCTCATCTGTTGTCTATTCTAACTGGCTTAGTGCTGGTGGTTTTTGGACTGACTTTTTTTATCTTTGGCCTTGAAATGGGTCTGTTCCCAATCGGCGAGTCGATGGCTCAAGCTTTTGCTCGTAAGGGGAGCGTGTTTTGGTTATTGACCTTCGCTTTCTGTTTAGGGTTTGGTACCACCATTGCGGAACCCGCATTAACCGCAGTGGCCGCCGAAGCAGCAGAAGTGGCCGCTGAAGGTGGTGTTATTCCTAACTCTCTAGACGAAATGGAACAGTACGCCGATGGCTTGCGTTTCACCGTAGCATTGTCGGTGGGGATCGCCATCTTACTTGGGGTGCTGCGAATCTTAAAAGGTTGGCCAATTCAGTACATGATCATCGGAGGTTATATTGGAGTGGTGGTGCTCACTGCATTTGCCCCTGAAAACATCATTGGGATTGCGTACGACTCTGGCGGAGTGACTACATCGACCATTACCGTTCCGTTAGTGACCGCATTGGGAGTGGGTTTAGCCTCTGCGATTAAAGGGAGAAATCCGATGATTGATGGCTTTGGATTGATCGCCTTTGCTTCACTGCTGCCGATGATGTTTGTCATGGTCTACGGGATGGTGGTGACATGATCAGTGCTCAGCAATTTATCGACACCTTTCTTGGTACTGTCATGGATGTGATTCCGATTGCGGTGATCATCTTCGGTTTCCAATTAGCGGTGCTGCGCAAGCCAGTTAATAACTTAGGCAAAGTGCTGATAGGTTTCTTTTACGTCATTCTTGGGTTGTCGCTCTTTTTGATGGGGTTAGAGCTCGCGCTGTTTCCTTTAGGGGAGACTATGGCAATGCAACTCACCGAACCAAGTTTTTTGACTGAGTTCAAGGTCAGTTCAGGCCTTGCCTTAGTTTGGTTTGATTATTACTGGGTTTACCTTTTCGCGTTTTGTATTGGTTTCAGTACCACGATAGCCGAGCCTTCTTTGATCGCCGTTGCTATTAAGGCAAACCAAGTTTCCGGTGGCAGTATCAGTGTTAACGGGCTGAGGATCTCCGTGGCGTTAGGCGTAGCGATTGGCATATCGCTAGGTAGTTATCGCATCGTGGCTGGCGACCCTATCCATTACTACATCATTGTTGGTTATGTCATTGTGGTGATTCAGACCTTTTATGCTCCCAAATTGATTATTCCATTGGCTTACGATTCTGGTGGGGTTACGACATCAACGGTGACGGTTCCTTTAGTGACGGCACTTGGGTTGGGACTCGCGTCAACGGTGCCAGGAAGAAATCCGCTAATTGATGGCTTTGGGTTGATTGCTTTCGCGAGCTTATTTCCAATTATATCCGTGATGGGGTATGCACAAATAACGCAATGGCTAAACCGATCACAATCCTCTAAGGAGAGCAAAGATGCGCTTTAAACTTATCTTAGCGTTTGTAGAAGAGAGCAAGACCGATATCGTGCTCGACGCCGCGCGTGATGCGGGTGCAACAGGGGCAACCGTGATTAACAATGCCAGAGGGCAGGGGCTAAACCAAAAGCGCACCTTCTTTGGGTTAACGTTAGAGGTGCAAAAAGATGTGCTGCTGTTTGTCGTCGAGGAGCACCTAGCTAGGCATATTCTAGAAACTATCGGTGAAGTCGGGGAGTTTGACCAAGAGTCAGGGCAAGGGATAGCAGTGCAGATCGATGTCGAAGATGCAGTCGGGGTCGCGCACCAAGTTGAAACATTAACTAAGGTTGTGGAGGACGAGTTATGAGTGGCAGTGAAAAAATCCGAGTAAGCGATGTAATGGCTAATACGTATGTGATTATCGATGGACTAACCACTGTGTTGGAAGCGATAGAGATGGCTAAGAAGCACAAAGTGAAAGCTATCATTGTCGATAAGCGCCACGAAGATGACGAATACGGCATCGTATTGATGAATGATATTGCCAAGAAAGTACTGGCTAAGAACCGTTCTCCGAAGCGAACCAATGTTTATGAGATCATGACCAAGCCAGCGCTAAGCGTGTCTGCCGATATGAATGTGAAGTACTGTGCACGCTTGTTTGAGCGTTTTGGTATCAGTCGTGCCCCTGTGGTCAGTGACCATAAAATAGTCGGTATGGTTAGTTACAATAATATCGTGATCAACGGTATGGCGAGAGATGACGTGTAGCTGTTAGATACGTACAATAGGCTCATAAATTTTATGGAGAAGTACGTGTGAAATTATTTTTTGCTTCAGACCTACACGGTTCGCTGCCAGCAACAGAAAAGGTATTAGAACTCTACCAAGCGTCTGGTGCGCAATATTTAGTGCTATTGGGTGACATTCTGAATCATGGTCCAAGAAACCCGATCCCTGAAGGGTATAACCCGCCAGCGGTTGCAGAGAAGTTGAATGCGTTTTCTCAAGAGATCATTGCCGTTCGTGGTAACTGTGATAGCGAAGTGGATCAGATGTTGTTGTCTTTTCCAATGATGATGGATTACTCGTGGGTGCTATTAGAATCAGGCCAACGTATCTTCCTAACCCATGGCCATTTGTACAACACCAATAAACGCCCTGCGCTGAAGGCGGGCGATATTATTGCCCATGGTCATACTCATATTCCTGTTGCTGAATACCAAGATGAGATCTTTATCTTTAATCCTAGCTCGGTGACATTCCCACGAGATGGTCACGCGGCTAGCTACGGTGTATATGAAAATAAAACGTTCAAAGTTATTAGCCTTGAGGGTGACGTAATTGTGAGTGGCGAGCTTTAAATAAACTCAATCGGCGGCGTTAGAAAAGGCTTACTTTGAGTCTACGTGGCCGAGGTCCCTGTCTGGAGCAATGATGTTTCGCACTCTTTGCTTCAGAACTTTAGCTTCAGGAAAACCGTCGTCCGCTTTTCTTTCCCAAATCTGTATTCCATTACAAAAAACCTCAAATCGACCTCCGGTATCAGGGTGTAAACTCACTTGCTCTATCTCTTCACTGAAAGTATGCAGTAACTCTTGGCATAACCAACTAGAACGAAGCATCCAATTGCATTGACGACAATAGTGTATTGCGATGGTTGCCTTGGTGATTGATGCACTTACCGAGCTTGGTTCTGTATTCATAGATACCCCTAAAAATCCTAAAACAGTAGTTTGATGTCAACAGTTAATAAAAAAGGGGCATCATGCCCCTTTCTATTGGTATATCGTTTAATGATATACAGTAAATCACTGTTGAGTTTTAGCTTAATCTGATTTTAGTTTGAGACAATATTAGTTTGAGAATAACACAGTAGAACCATGATTTAAGCTAGTGAGCAGCAGTGCTTTCTGATTAATAATATCAATGCGTCGGCTTTGCTCTGCATCCATCTTAATCACTTGAGTTATCAGTTCTAGCTGCTCTTCCGAAAAATCTTGGCGCTCAGCAGAAGTCACATCTTTAAACTCCGTTGGCGAAATCAGTAAATAGTTATCGTTGATATCCCACTGACCTGTTTCGGAGATATTGATGACGTTTGCGGGTGCAGTCTGAGTGCTATACAACCTAACCACTGACATTCTCAAATACGTACCATTTGGTAGGTATTTTGCATTCGATGACAACTCAACTTTACGCAGTGGTCCGATTGAATCCTCTTGCTTGAGATCGCTAATCAGCGTCACCATTTTCGATTGCCATTCGTGTTGTGTCAGCAAACGCTCTACTTTTGCATCGCTACCCCAGTACAACCAACCGCTAAAGAAAGCAGAGATAACCAGTAAAATAATGGATACTTTTAATTTCATGTTACTGACCACCGTTACAAATGTCGTTTACATCCGACTGGTTTGCGTAAATTCTTAGAGTTACATTCTCGCTCGAGTAATCTTGAGGGTGAATATAGTTTAGAGCTAGATTGTTACCTTGCCCGCCTGTTGCAATCACCTCAGTTGGCTTTAGCATGCCTGTGTGGTTGGTGTTGTAACGCAATACACATTTCTCTATCGCTGGTAGCCAACTAGTCAGAGTCGGGTGGTTAATAGGTGTTTGAACTTTGACACCATTGACCTCTGCTAATGTTCGAAACTCTGACTCTGCTGGGTTCGTTAACGTCAAAACGAGTACTGGCATGATGAAAGCGACAAGCAGTATTCCAAACGTTAACCATTTATTCGAACTTTCATCTTTAGGTTTAACCTGATTGGTTACTGGCTCGACTTCGACATGATTTTCTTGAGCCTTTGCAGTTGGCTCTGGATCAATAGTTTCAGTGATGACCTCATCAGCTAATGTGGTATTAGCAAATGTTAAAATAGGCTCTACGTCACTTTCTGCAATTTCAGCTGTTGTTGGCTGATCGTTTGATGATAGTGGTGCTGAGCGCTCAACAGTCGCGATAAATTGATAACCACGTTTAGGAACGGTTTTTACAAATGCTGGAGATTTGGTTGAGTCTTTTAGCATTTTTCTGAGTGTCGATACCGCTTGCGTTAAGCTGGAGTCGTCCACCTCAAAGCCTTGGTCTCGCCAAACATATTCGTGTAATTCGTTACGAGTGATAACTTCATTGGGTCTTTCTGACAGCATCAGGAGAATGCGGCTTTCATTGCTGCCAAGACGTACGACTTCACCGTCGCTCATCTGATCAACAAGTGAGTTGCTATTTGGGTCAAATACGAACCGCTGTGCGAGAATAAACTTTGTGCCGATATTGCTCATTGAACTCTTCTATTTTGGATGATTTGGGGTGCGAAATAGACAAATCTCAGGTGAAGTTCTGTTAATTCTTCACCAAATCATGGCTTCTTTTATGTTCTTTTATATTTATAACACTCAAGGATAATAAAAACAGATCAAAAAAACAGTGTTTTTATGCTTTTTGACCTTGAATTTACATTTGTCATCCTCATGTTAATGAACAGAAGAGCGGCATAATGTGCAACGCCCCTATGATTATTCAACATAAAGTATAGATGTTTTGGAGTAAAAATGAGCGAAACGGCAACGCAAAATAAAGAGACTCGTGGCTTTCAATCTGAAGTAAAACAACTACTTCATCTAATGATTCACTCACTGTATTCAAATAAAGAAATCTTTCTACGTGAGCTGATCTCTAACGCATCTGACGCGGCTGATAAGCTTCGTTTCCAAGCGCTATCAAATGGCGAGCTTTACCAAGGCGATGCTGATTTAGGTGTGAAACTTTCGTTCAACACTGAAGCAAATACTTTAACGATCTCTGATAACGGCATAGGTATGAGCCGCGACAACGTTATTGAGCATTTAGGTACTATTGCTAAGTCAGGCACAGCTGACTTTTTCTCAAAGCTGTCTGAAGACCAAAGCAAAGACTCTCAGCTTATTGGCCAATTTGGTGTTGGTTTCTATTCTGCATTTATCGTTGCAGACGCAGTGACTGTTCGCACTCGAGCAGCTGGACTTGCTAATGACCAAGCCGTGCAATGGCACTCTGCGGGTGAAGGTGATTACACTATCGAAGACATCACGAAAGAATCTCGTGGTACAGACATCATTCTTCATATGCGTGAAGACGGCAAAGAGTTCTTAAATGAATGGCGTCTGCGTGAAGTGATTGGTAAGTATTCTGATCACATCGGTATCCCTGTCTCCATCTTCACAGCGGTGAAAGATGACGAAGGTAAAGACACCGAAGAGAAGCATTGGGAGCAGATTAACAAGGCTCAAGCGCTTTGGACTCGTAACAAGTCTGATATCGAGAAAGAAGAGTACCAAGAGTTTTACAAGCACGTATCTCACGACTTTGCTGATCCACTAACGTGGAGCCATAACAAAGTTGAAGGTAAGAACGACTACACAAGCCTACTTTACATCCCAGCTAAAGCACCTTGGGATATGATGAATCGTGACCATAAGAGCGGCCTTAAGCTTTATGTACAGCGCGTATTCATCATGGATGATGCAGAGCAGTTCATGCCATCTTACATGCGTTTCGTTCGCGGCTTGATTGATTCAAACGATTTACCATTGAACGTGTCTCGTGAAATCCTTCAAGATAACAAAGTGACTCAGTCTCTTCGTGGCGCATGTACTAAGCGTGTACTCACTATGCTTGAGCGCATGGCGAAGAATGACAACGATAAGTACTTGGAGTTTTGGAAAGAGTTCGGCCTAGTATTGAAAGAAGGCCCAGCAGAAGACATGGCGAACAAAGAAAAAATCGCTGGTCTACTTCGTTTCTCATCAACGGAAGTGGATTCTGTTGAGCAAACCATCAGCCTAGCTTCTTACGTAGAACGTATGAAGGAAGATCAAGACAAGATCTATTACCTAACGGCAGACAGCTATGCTGCAGCTAAGAACAGTCCACACTTGGAGCAGTTCAAAGCAAAAGGCATTGAAGTGGTTCTAATGTACGATCGTATTGATGAGTACGTAATGAATTACCTGACTGACTTCGACGGCAAACAGTTCCAATCGATCACTAAAGCGGGCTTAGACCTAAGCAAGTTTGAAGGCGAAGAAGAGAAAGAGAAGCAAAAAGAGACAGAAGAAGAGTTCAAATCTGTTGTTGAGCGCACTCAATCTTACCTAGGTGGTCGTGTTAAAGAAGTTCGGACTACGTTCAAGTTAGCAACAACACCTGCGGTTGTGGTGACTGATGACTTCGAAATGGGCACGCAAATGGCTAAGCTTCTTGAAGCTGCGGGTCAAGCGGCACCTGAAGTGAAGTACATCTTTGAGATTAACCCTGAGCACGCACTTGTGAAACAGATGGCTGATGAAGCGGACGAACAAGCGTTTGGTCGTTGGGTTGAGCTACTACTTGGTCAAGCTATGCTGGCTGAAAAGGGCTCAATGGAAGATCCGTCACAATTCTTAGGTGCAATCAACGAACTACTGACAAAACGTTAGTCTTTCGACTTTGGGCTAAGCTCATAATTATAATTAAAAGCTCGCTAATGCGGGCTTTTTTTATGAACGTCGCTTAACTTCATCGAAATGTCACTAAAGTTGCTAACAAGACAAACGCAAACGCTGTCGATACATTCTTTAGTCTTAATTTAAGCAAAATTGAATATTAATGTGATAGAATGCTCGACCTAATCAGCTGGTACTATGAACCTATCATCTCCAGTTGTATGATTTTTAAACGTTATACCGAAACTTACCGTTTTGCTTCTGTTTACAGTTGTGCTTAGCCTCAGTTGTTACCTAACCTCTCTTGTTCGACTTAAATTGAACCGGAAAGGCGGGATAGTGAGCTTCGGTATAAATCATAATTTTTATAAGAGGATTAAACATGCGCATCATTCTTCTAGGTGCTCCTGGCGCGGGTAAAGGTACTCAAGCTAACTTCATCATGAACAAATTTGGTATCCCTCAAATTTCAACTGGTGACATGCTACGTGCTGCTATCAAAGCGGGTACTGAGCTTGGTAAGCAAGCAAAATCAGTAATCGACGCTGGTCAGCTAGTTTCTGATGAAATTATCCTTGGTCTAATCAAAGAGCGTATCGCTCAAGATGACTGTGAGAAAGGTTTCCTACTAGACGGTTTCCCACGCACAATCCCTCAAGCTGATGGCCTAAAAGAAATGGGTATCGCAGTAGACTACGTTGTTGAATTCGACGTAGCTGACGATGTGATTGTTGAGCGTATGGCTGGTCGTCGTGCTCACCTTCCTTCTGGCCGTACATACCACAATGTGTACAACCCGCCTAAAGAAGAAGGTAAAGATGACATCACTGGCGAAGAGCTAGTGGTTCGTGATGACGACAAAGAAGAAACAGTTCGTGCACGTCTAGGTGTATACCACGATCAAACAGCTCCGCTTATCTCTTACTACGGTAAAGAAGCTGAAGCAGGTAACACTAAGTACCTTAAGTTCGACGGTACTAAGCAAGTTGCTGAAGTTAGTGCAGAACTTGAGAAAGCACTAGCATAATTGGCTAACAGCCAGTTTTAGAATTTGATATATTGGAAGCGACCTTAAGGTCGCTTTTTTTGTTTCAATTTTTAGTCATATACCAATCTAGATAAACTCGATTGTGCACTGTTTCCGTGGTACGGCTTAGATTCGCGCGGCTAACGATCAATGTGATGTTGTGATCACCTAGGTTAAGAACGATTATTCTTAAATTTAGTAGCACAACAATGATCTTAAACTTATGTAGATTAGTATATTACGTTCCAGAAAATCACATATTGGTCTCAGGTATCTATGGAAAATAATAAAAAGCAGGGCGTTTTACTGGTGAACTTAGGAACACCAGACTCAGCGACCCCAGCTGGCGTTCGTCGATTTTTGAGTGAATTCTTACACGACAAGCGAGTCGTAAACTTAACGCGTTGGTTGTGGTGTCCTATTTTACATGGGGTGATCTTACCGATTAGAGCGCCGAAAGTGGCTAAGCTGTATCAGTCTGTTTGGATGGATGAAGGCTCACCACTGCTTGTGTACTCTCAAAGACAAGCCGAAAAGCTCCAGAAAAAATTACAGATACCCGTAGCGCTGGGTATGACCTATGGTAACCCAAGCCTTAAAACGGGCGTTGAGCAATTAATGGATCAGGGCGTTGAAGACATCATCGTATTGCCTTTATATCCTCAATACTCAGGCACAACCACAGCGGCCGTATCTGATGGCTTAACCAAGGCCTTTAAGCAGATGCCAGTGATTCCGAGCTATCGCTTTATTCGCGACTACTACGCGCACCCAAGCTACGCAAAAGCATTGGCTGAAAGCGTGCGTAGCCATTGGGATAAAAATGGTAGAGCCGATCATTTAGTTTGTTCTTTCCACGGTATTCCGAAACGATTGGCTGATGAAGGCGACATCTACCCACAGCATTGTGAAGCGACAACAGAGCTCCTTGCTGCTGAGTTAGGCTTATCAGCGGACGATATCACCATGACATACCAATCTCGATTTGGTCGAGAAGAGTGGTTGAAGCCATACACTGACGAGACACTTGAATCATTGCCAAGCAAAGGCATCAAAAAAATCGATATTATGGCGCCTGCATTTTCTGTGGATTGTTTAGAAACGTTAGAAGAGATTTCGGATCAGTGTAAAGAGACCTTCATTGACGCTGGTGGCTCAGACTTTAGCTACATTACGTGTCTGAATGATAGAGACTCGCACATCGATATGATGGCGGAGTTAGTGGCGCTGTATCGTTAAATACGACTTCGCCTAAACTGTCATGCACATCTAAAAATAACAAAAGGGCTGCTCATTGAGCAGCCCTTTTTGATCTGGATGTTTCTTCTTGAAATAGGTCTAGATATTAAGCAACCGAAGTTTCTGCTTTTGGCTCTGCTTCAAGCATCATGTTGCTTTCTACGCCATGCATCCATGATACAAGCTTGCCAGCACAAAGAAGAAGTAAGACGCCACTTATTGTCGCTGTAATTGCGATACCACCGAAGATAGACATTGCGCCAAGCTCACCAACGTGAGAACCCACAAGGCCAGCTACGTAGTTTGCGACAGCGTTGAAGCCAAACCATGCACCCATCATTAACGATGCGAGACGAAGCGGAGCTAATTTAGTGACCAACGACAGGCCAATAGGAGATAGACAAAGTTCGCCAAGGGTATGGAAGAAGAAAGCACCGACTAGCCACAGCATTGATGTTTTCACTGTTAGGTCGCCACCTTGCTCCATTACAGCGCCCATCATGCACACAAAACCAAGAGCTAGGAAGAACAAAGCCATTGCAAATTTCACTGGAGAATTTGGTTCACGCTTACCAAGCTTAACCCAAAATGCAGCAATGATTGGTGCAAGTGTAATGATGAAGAATGGGTTCAGAGATTGGAACCACGCCGCTGGGACTTCAAAGCCACCAATCATGCGGTCAGTATATTGTTGAGTATAGATATTCATCAGACCGCCAGCTTGTTCAAAGCCCGCCCAGAAAACTATGACGAATAGACCCATAACCAGAATAACTTTTAATCGATCGAACTCTTCTTTGGTTAGTGGCGTTTTTTCTTTTGATTTGTTCAGTGCTTTTGCTCGCGCAGCTGCGGGCACTGAACCAATGTTACCTAACCAAGATTGAGCCATTGTCATTTGCATGATTAAGCTAATAACCATACCAATACCAGCGGCTAAGAAACCTGCTTTCCAGCCGAAAGAGTCGACAGCAGCGCCTGAAATCAAGCCACCTAATAATGCACCTAAGTTGATGCCCATGTAGAAAATGGTGAATGCACCGTCACGGCGGTTATCGCCTTCTTGGTATAGGTCGCCAACCATGGTCGAGATGTTTGGCTTAAACATACCGTTACCACTGATAAGTAGTGCTAAACCTAGATAAAGAGCATTTACTTGGTCTAAGCCAATAGCGCCGTTAGGAAGAGCGAGTGTAAACTGGCCGAGTGCCATTAATACACCACCCACTAGGATCGATTTACGTTGTCCTAAGTAGTTATCGGCAATCCAGCCACCGATCAATGGCGTGATGTAGACTAAGCCAGTGTAAATACCGTAGAGATCAAGTGCGTCTTTCGTTGACCAACCAAGTCCACCGTTGAGGGTCGTGTCAGTCAAAAATAAAACAAGGATGGCACGCATCGCGTAGTAGGAGAAACGTTCCCATAGCTCTGTGCTAAATAATAAAAATAGGCCTCTAGGGTGGCCAAAGATGTTGTGATTGCTTGGCATAAGTTTTACTAATTTTAGGTATTAAAAGATTTTATAGTCATTCATGTATACACAGTAGGGTAAAAGTCTGCAATAGGCGTATTTTGTGGTCACGATAACTTGGTTTTGCTAAGGTGTTGATATTAAATAAATTTACTTTTAATGTGGCCCATTCTACTTGTGCTGCAAACTAATTTTCCATATTTGACCTGGTTGGTTAGTAACCTTTTTTAAAACCCTATCCAATAAAAATGTTTAGATCTATTGCCCTAGCCTATCGTTATGATCTTATAGGGAATGTTATTCATATTATCTGCGATATACATATGCTTACAGCAATGAGTCTTTTGATCTCTAAATGTTCCTTGTACAATGACTGACCAAATTTTTTACCTATGACTTTTTGGTTGATAAGTCTGTCTATTCCGCGTAATTTCTCGCTTATCAGGACTCATTTATTAACGGCGACTAAACTGTTTTAGGCTGTGGTTAAATGTCCAAAGAACGAAGATGGCGAGTTAAATGAAACGTTGGTATTTACTTTACTGTAAGCGTGGTGATCAAAAACGCGCTCAACAGCACCTAGAAAACCAGGGGGTAGAGTGCTTTTACCCTCAAATAGAAGTCGAAAAGGTAGTGAGAGGGAAAGAGAAGCTGGTCCAAGAACCGCTGTTCCCATCCTATATCTTTGTCCGTTTTGATTATGAGCAAGGCCCAAGCTTTACTACCGTTCGTTCAACTCGTGGTGTTGTCGACTTTATTAAGTTCGGTGCAAGGCCGTATGAAGTCCAAGGTGATTTGGTTTTTGAGCTAAAAGAGTTCGAGAAGTGTTGTAGTAGCGAAGTTGAAGATTGTTGTGTTGAATTTGAGACTGGGCAAGTTGTCAAAATTAATAGTGGCCAGTTTGCGGGTGTTGAAGCTATTTACCATCAGAAAGATGGCGAAGCTCGATCCATTATGCTCGTAAAAATGATCAGCCAAGTGGTTCCGATCAGTATTGAAAACGAAGCACTACAAGCTCACGTATAAGTTAAATATTAAAAAGTAAAAACTAGGCTTAAAACAAAAAGGCGCATAATGCGCCTTTTTTAGTATTTGATTTTTCAAACGCTTAAGCGTTGTAGGCGTCGTTGTGAACGGCTTGTACCGCACGGCCTGATGGGTCTACACAGTTTTTGAATGACTCATCCCACTCGATCGCTTTTGCTGATGAACAGGCAACTGAAGGGCCGCCAGGTACACACTCTGCCGCCGATTCTAGAGGGAATAGCTCCTCAAAGATTTCACGGTAAGCATAACCTTCTTTGGTTGTTGGTGTGTTGTAAGGGAAACGGAACTGAGCAGCTTCCATTTGTTGATCCGTTACTTTTTCTTCAGCCGTTGCTTTCAATGTATCAATCCAGTCGTAGCCAACACCATCAGAGAACTGTTCTTTTTGGCGCCATGCGATTGAATCTGGTAAGTAGTCTTCAAAACACTCACGTAGGATGTGTTTCTCCATTTTACCGTTACCGCACATTTTGTCTTCAGGGTTTAAACGCATAGCCACATCGATGAACTCTTTATCCAAGAATGGTACACGACCTTCGACTCCCCATGCTGCAAGTGATTTGTTTGCACGAGCACAGTCAAACATGCTTAGAGCAAGAAGTTTACGTACCGTCTCTTCGTGGAACTCTTTTGCGTTTGGCGCTTTATGGAAGTACAGGTAGCCACCAAAGATTTCATCAGCACCTTCACCAGAAAGTACCATTTTGATACCCATTGCTTTGATCTTACGAGCAAGCAAGTACATTGGCGTCGATGCACGAATGGTCGTTACATCGTAAGTTTCGATGTGGTAGATAACATCACGGATTGCATCTAAGCCTTCCTGAATGGTGTAAGTCATCTCATGGTGTACAGTACCGATTTTGTCCGCAACTTCACGTGCAGCAATCAGATCGGGAGCATTTTCTAGGCCAACAGCAAATGAGTGTAGTTGTGGCCACCAAGCTTCTGATTGCTCGTCATCTTCGATACGCATTGCTGCAAAACGTTTAGCGACTGCAGAAGTGATTGATGAATCAAGGCCACCAGATAGAAGTACACCGTAAGGAACGTCAGTCATTAGTTGACGCTTAACAGCAGCTTCTAGCGCTTCAGTTAGCTCTTCTTTGCTTGTGCTGTTACCTTGAACGGCTGCGTATTCGTTCCAATCGCGGATGTAGTAGCGTTGAGGTTCTGCATCTTTAGAAGAGTAGAAGCTACCAGGAGGGAACTCACTGATCGTCTTACAAACTGGAACCAGTGCTTTCATCTCTGAAGCAACGTAATAGTTGCCGTGCTCATCGTAGCCTTGGTAAAGCGGGATGATGCCAATATGGTCGCGGCCGACTAGGTATTCGTCTTTCTCTTCGTCATATAAAACGAAAGCGAAAATACCGTTAAGTTCTTCTAAAAGGTCGGCACCCATCTCTTGGTAAAGCGCAAGAATGACTTCACAATCAGAGTCAGTTTGGAACTGGTATTTATCTTCATAGCGAGCGCGAAGTTCTTTGTGGTTATAGATTTCGCCATTGACTGCAAGAATGTGTTTTTTGTCTTGGCTATATAGTGGTTGAGCACCACTGTTTAGGCCGACGATAGCTAGACGCTCGTGAGCAAGGATAGCTTTTTCACCAGCATAGATACCAGACCAGTCTGGGCCACGGTGACGAAGCTTTTTAGACATTTCTAAAGCAATAGGGCGAAGTGCTGCGGCATCACTTTTAATGTCGAGAATGCCAAATACTGAACACATAGAACTTCCTTTTAAATAATTTCTAAATCAACTGCATTCAATTTGCCATTCTGGCTAAAAAAAGCAACCGAATGTGAGCAAAAAAATAATATAAAGGGGTTTATATTAGAAAATATCTAATTTAAAGGTGGTTTTGGTGAGTGATGTCTAATTGTGGTTGGTTTTTTGAACAAAAACCTCTCAAAAGTGCAAAAAAAACGCAATTTTGAGAGGTTAAATGTAACATGTTGAATATTATATTTTGTTGATGTTCGGATTCAATTGTTCACAAACATGTCGGGCAAAACCGCTGCCAGCTTCGCTGTAAATGTTAAATGCCGCATCGACGCCATTCTCTTTCAGTGTTTCGAGCTGATCTGGATATTCGGCAATTGCTGCTATTTGACCTTTAAAGTTTCGTGATTTTAATTGTTCTAAGGCGGTTTGATTACCCTGGTGGTGAGGCATAGCCAAGATCACCAGTTTTACGTTTGCTGTGTCTAAGATTCGTTCCCAGAAATCCGGGTCAGTTGCGTCACCAGAAATAACGTTTCTGCCATGGCTTCTGTGGTTATGTGCCGCGTCTTCACGAACTTCGACACCTAAACTCACTTTGCCGTAGCGTGAGCGTAATTCGTCGTAGGCACCAGTACCAATGCGTCCCATACCAAGAATTAGAACCTGAGCCCGACCTGGGTCAATTCGTTTGTCACGTTGGTGGAGCTTCTCAGCAGCGTGCTCTTTTAACCAGCGACCTGACTGTTGATAAAGTTTGTGACCCGCTTTGTTGAGAGGTGCAGCGATTAAGAACGACAATGAAACGGCTATAGCCACTGCCACCAAGATGTCGCCAGACATCCAGCCCATCTTAAAAGCAAGGCCACCGACGATGAGGCCAAATTCACTGTAGTTAAACAGTGACAAAGAAGTGAGTAGGGAGGTTCGAACACGGAACTTGAATCGGTTTAGTACCAAGAAGTACAGAACGCCTTTCACTGGCAGTAACAATAAGAACAAGACTGCAAGCATAAAACCCTGAATAGTTGGCTGTTCTGACAAGCCAATATTCAAGAAGAAGCAGACGAGGAAAAGCTCTTTAAGGTTAAACAGCGACTTCGATAGCTCTGAAGCTTTTGGGTGACCGGCTAACAGCATACCTAGGATAAGGGCACCTAAGTCTGGTTTTACTCCTACAAACTGGAACAAGCCAGCACCAACAACTAATGCGAAGAAGATACCGAATAGCACCAACATTTCACCGTGCCCAACCCAATCGAGGACTTTGTAGAACAATGGGCGAAAGAAAGGCAAAGCGAACAGTGCGATCGCATACCACTCTGGAATTTTGCCCGTCGATGCAGTCAAGAATACGACAGCAAAGATATCTTGCATGACCAGAATGCCAATCGCTAGTGTGCCATAGGTAGCATTCATTTCCCCTTTCTCTTGTAGAGACTTGACCGCAAATACAGTACTAGAAAATGAAAGAGCAAAACCGAGTAGAACGATCTGTTCTATTGACATGGCTGCTAGAGATGAAATACCTAGAAACTTAAAACCAAATAGAGCGGCTGCAAAAAACAGAGTGGATAAAAGATTGTGGATTGTTGCGCCAGCCCAGATCTCTTTAGAGAGTAGGGTTTTGATGTCCAGCTTTAAGCCAATAGTAAATAAGAGAAGGGTGACACCAAGGTCAGCCAAAGTAATGATGGTGTCATTGGTTTCAAAGCCAAGGGCATAAAGCCCGAAACCTGCAACCAAAAAACCAACTAATGGGGGGAGGTGGCATTTTAAAGCAATAAATCCTGCGATAAACGCAGTGGATATTAATATAAGTTCCATAACTTGTTGTTGTAGTTCCCTAGCTTAAAAAAACGGGCCGTGTTTATACAAACACGGCCCGCGGAAAATCAGAATTGTTTTCTTTAGTCTTCAAGAAGCTTTTGCAGTAACACACCGTTGAGCATGGCGCGCTTAATCATGGCAAAGGCTCCCATCGTAGGATGTTTATCGATCTGTGATGCTACAATAGGCAGGCCGCTATGGAAAGTCGTTAACGACTGATTCTCTACATTGCGCTTAATTGCAGGGAAAACAATCTCTTGTGCCTTAGTAATATCACCAGCAATGATTACTTTCTGAGGGTTAAACAGGTTAATCGTCATCGCGATAGCCTTACCTAACTGGTTTCCTACTCGGACTAAGCTTTGCTTCGCGAGTTCATCGCCATTGATTGCGTGGTCACAAACATCTTGAATCGTAATATGTTCAAGTTCCGTTAAAGAAGATTCATAGCCTTGCTTAATGAGCTTCTGCACTCGATCAACGATGGCAGGGTTTGCCGCTACGGTTTCAAGACAACCGAAGTTACCACACTGGCACTGTTCCCCTAGCGGATCAATTTGGATATGACCAATTTCACCCACGTTACGGTTATGGCCTAAGAAAACCTGTCCATTAACGATAATACCAGCACCCGTACCACGGTGCACACTGACCAAAATAGAATCTTGACTGTCTTTACTTGCACCGAAGTAGTGCTCAGCAAGCGCCATTCCTCTAACGTCATTACCAACAAAACAAGCCACATGGAAAGTGTCGCGAATAATGTCGCTCAATGCGAGGTTATCGATGTCCGTGTTTGGCATGTACTCAACAACACCGGTCGTTGGGTTGACCAAGCCTGGAAGGGTGACACCAATGGCAATCAGTTGGTCGATCTTTGGCTGATGCTCAGCAATGAAAGCCTTGAGGTTATTGACCAAGCCTTGTGTAAGGTCTGATTGGTCTGAATAATCTAGGTCTTGTTGTTGGAAAGCTAATTCACGACCACCAAGGTCATGAAGGCTTATTTGAATATAGTCTCTACCTAAGCGTACAGCGACAGAATGAAAAGGGTCGACTTCTGTGGTTAGGGAGATCGCGCGTCTACCGCCAGTAGACGCTTGTTGCGCAACCTCTTTAATGAGGCCGCGCTCCAAAAGTTGGCGGGTAATTTTTGTAACACTTGCCGGTGCGAGTTGGCTTACATCAGCCACTTGTATACGACTGATAGGCCCTTGCTGGTCTATTAGTCGGTATACCGCCGCACTGTTTAGTTGTTTAACTAAGTCTACGTTACCTATTTGTCCGCCATTCATACTTAATTGTGCTCGTATTGTCCATTAACAACAGTCGCTTTAACGTTAAAGTCTCGGTCAAATACAGCTAGGTTTGCAACCATGCCTTTTTTGATTCGACCTAGCTTGCTTTCTACACCGATAGCCGTAGCTGGGTATAGCGTAGCCATGCGAAGAGCTTCGTCTAAAGCGATACCAGCGTGCTCAACTGTATTCTGAACTGCTTCAATCATAGTCAGAGCTGAGCCGCCCAGTGTGCCGTTTTCATCAACACACTTACCATCTCGGTAATATACTTTCTTACCGACAAAAATAAAGTATTCCATGTCAGCACCTGCAGGAGCTGTGGCATCCGTCACTAATACTAGCTTTTCTCCCTTGATTTTGTGCGCAATTCTGATGTTTGCGTAATCAACGTGGAAGCCGTCGGCGATGATACCAGCATAAACTTCTGGCGTGTCGTAAATCGCACCAACAACGCCAGGTTCACGACCGACCATAGGGGTCATTGCATTGAATAGGTGAGTAGCGAAAGTGATACCAGATTCGAAACTTTGTCGAGCTTCTGCGTAAGTCGCGTTTGTATGGCCGATTGAAACGACAACGCCAGCTTTGTGTAGGCGCTCGATATGTTCTGGATCATTAAGCTCTGGTGCCAATGTTACTTTTGCAACTAGGTCGCTGTTCTCGCAAATCAGTTCAATCATTTCGCTGTCTGATTTACGAATGTGATCGACGCTGTGGATGCCTTTTTTTGCAACGTTTAGGTATGGACCTTCAAGGTGCAGACCTAGTGATTGGTTTTGGTACTGGTTGTGATATTCACGAGCTGCAGTAATAACTGCACGCATATCTTCGTCTGAAGAAGTGATGAGCGTTGGCAAGAAGCTAGTACAGCCTGATTTAAGGTTTGCTTCGTGCATGATCTGCATTGTTTCTGCCGTGATCTCATCGTTAAGCATTACACCGCCACAACCATTCAGTTGTAAGTCAATGAAACCTGGGCTTAGGTTTGCTCCGTTTAGATCGCGAACCTCGATTCCTTCTGGCAATTCAGAGATAGGACAGACTTTTTTGATCAGTTCATTTTCTATTACGACGGCATGATCGGTTAGAACATCACTACCAGTGTAAATTTTACAGTTACTTAGCGCGTACATAGTCAGCTAATCCTTATTTCGTGAGATCTTTTAAATTTGTTCGTTACCTAAATGTGGACTTAGTTTGCGAGCATCATTTACGTAACGATTTATCTTTTATGGGCGAACGGCTTCAAAATGGGAAGCTATTTAAGTTGTTGAAAAACATATGAACAATTGATCTTTATTATACATTTAGGTTCATTGTTAATGATTATTCATAGGGTAATCTAAAGTTAGGAATATCATGTTTTTGCCTAAGGATTAGATTTGAATTTTATCTATAAACGCTCATTTTTTTGAATGATAAAATAAGTTTTATGATCTCGCTAGCAAAAACCTCTGGATTTGGTAAAAACTGGTGATTAGGATCACAAATGGTAAGGTTTTAATTTGCGGGGCAAAATTAATTGAATACACTGAATAGGACTAAATTGAGCGACTAAAATAAGTTTCTCAAATGAATTCTAAAAAATCCTATAGGGGGAAACAACTGGTGAATATTCTAGGATATGCACAGAAGCTAGGTAAGGCATTAATGCTACCTATCGCAACACTTCCGATTGCGGCGCTTCTACTACGTTTAGGTCAAGGCGATCTACTTGATATTCCATTCATGGCAGAAGCTGGTGGAGCTATCTTCGGTAACCTACCATTGCTATTTGGTCTAGGTATCGCGATTGGTCTTTCTAAAGACGGTAACGGCGCAGCAGGTCTTGCTGGTGCAGTTGCTTACTTCGTACTAACAGCGACAGCAACAACAATTAACGCTGACGTAAACATGTCATTCTTCGGCGGTATCTTCGCTGGTATCATCGCAGGTCACTCTTACAACGCTTTCCATGCAACACGTCTTCCTGAGTGGCTGGCTTTCTTTGCGGGTAAACGTTTAGTACCTATAATGGCTGGTCTATTTGCACTTGTTGCAGGTGCTGTGTCTGGTGTGGTTTGGCCTGGCGTTCAATCTGGTCTAGACGCACTGGCTCACGCAGTATCAACATCTGGCGCTATTGGTCAATTCGTTTACGGTACTCTTAACCGTGCACTTATCCCTGTAGGTCTACACCACGTATTGAACTCATACTTCTGGTTCGGTATGGGTACATGTCAAGAAATCATCGTTGCTGGTCAAGGCGCATTCGCTAACATCACTCAACTTTGTGTTGACCCATCACTAGCTAAAACTCTAGTTGTTGGCCAAGAGCACACATTCACATTCGCTAACTCTGTGACTCCAGAAATCACTACTGTAGTTAAAGAAGTGACTGAAACTGTTAAATCTGGCGACCTACACCGTTTCTTCGGTGGCGATAAAGGCGCTGGCGTGTTCATGAACGGTTTCTTCCCAGTAATGATGTTCGGTCTACCAGGTGCTGCACTTGCAATGTACCTAGCTGCTCCTGCTGAAAAACGCAGCCAAGTTGGTGGCGCACTGTTCTCAGTTGCATTCTGTTCATTCCTAACAGGTATCACAGAGCCGCTAGAATTCATGTTCGTATTCCTAGCTCCTGCTCTATACGCAATGCACGCTGTATTTACAGGTCTGTCTCTAGTAGTTGCAAACATGTTTGGTACTCTGCACGGTTTCGGTTTCTCTGCTGGTCTTATCGACTTCGTATTGAACTGGGGTCTAGCAACTAAACCATTCGTACTACTACTAATCGGTCTTGGTTTCGGTGCTCTATACTTCTTCACTTTCTCTTTCGCAATCCGCGCTTTCAACTTGAAATCGCCAGGTCGTGAAGATGATGACGAAGCTGTAGCAGCTCCTGCTGGCGACGCACCAAAAGGTGAAGTTGCACGTCAATACCTGAAAGCACTAGGTGGTCACGACAACCTAACTTCAATCGACGCTTGTATCACTCGTCTACGTCTAACTCTTAAAGACCGCTCTATCGCAGATGAAGCTGTTCTTAAGAAGCTTGGCGCTAAAGGTGTGGTTAAACTAGGTGAGAACAACCTACAGGTTATCCTAGGCCCACTAGCTGAAATCGTAGCTGGCGAAATGAAAGCTATCGGTGCAGGTGAAGACCTATCTGATGTAAAACTTCCATAGTGACGGAAGTGCTTAATTAAGAAGTAAAGTTACTCTTAAGTAAGTTTCAAATTGAAAGCCTCCCAAACGGGAGGCTTTTTTGTGCCTACTGTTTAAGGTCAATGAACCCGGTTCGTTCTATTCTTCATCGAATAGCAGAAATAATCGCAATTAACGGACGGTTCTTATTGTGCAAAGGCGAAGAATTGTGGATGATTAGCAACAATGATCTTTCTATCTTTGACAGGCGCTGTAAGCGACCATTTTCATTGGTACAAAAGATAACTTTCTCTGACAATACTAAATACATAGAGGTGCTATAGATGAGTGAAGCTGAGGCTCGTCCATCGAATTTCATTCGCCAAATTATCGATAAAGATTTAGCGGATGGTACACACAGTAGCGTGCATACTCGTTTCCCGCCGGAGCCAAATGGCTACCTGCACATTGGTCACGCTAAATCTATTTGCTTGAACTTTGGTATTGCTCAGGACTACCAGGGACAATGTAATCTTCGTTTCGATGATACAAACCCTGAAAAAGAAGACGTTGAATACGTTGAGTCAATTAAGAATGATGTAAGCTGGTTAGGCTTTGAATGGTCTGGTGATATTTGTTACTCATCAAACTACTTCGATACGCTTTACGCTTATGCTGTGGAATTAATTAATAAAGGCTTAGCGTACGTTGACGAGCTAAGTCCTGATCAAATCCGTGAGTACCGTGGCACGCTAAAAGAGCCAGGTAAAGCGAGCCCATACCGTGATCGCAGCCCTGAAGAGAACTTAGCGTTGTTCGAAAAAATGCGTGACGGTGGCTTTGAAGAAGGTAAAGCGTGTCTACGTGCTAAGATCGACATGAGCTCTTCATTCATGGTTATGCGCGATCCTGTTATCTACCGTGTTCGTTTTGCTCACCACCATCAGACTGCAGACAAGTGGTGCATTTACCCAATGTACGACTTCACTCACTGTATCTCTGATGCGCTAGAGGGTATTACGCACTCTATCTGTACTCTTGAGTTCCAAGACAACCGTCGTTTGTATGACTGGGTTCTAGATAACATCACGATTGATTGCCAACCTCGTCAGTACGAGTTTAGCCGCCTGAATCTTGAATACACGGTAATGTCGAAGCGTAAGCTGAACCAACTTGTGGTTGAAAACCTAGTTCAAGGTTGGGATGACCCGCGTATGCCTACTATCTCTGGTTTGCGTCGTCGTGGCTTCACTTCAAGCTCGATTCGTGAATTCTGTAAACGTATTGGTGTGACTAAGCAAGAGAACATGATTGAGTTCGGTTCACTTGAATCTTGTATCCGTGATGATCTGAACGAAAATGCACCTCGTGCAATGGCTGTTCTTGACCCTATCAAGGTCGTGATTGAAAACTACGACGCTGATACAGTAGAAACATTAACGGTAGCAAACCACCCGAACAAGCCAGAAATGGGTACTCGTGAAGTACCATTTACACGTGAAGTTTGGATTGAGCGTGATGACTTCCGTGAAGAAGCAAACAAAAAGTACAAGCGTTTGGTTCTAGGTAAAGAAGTTCGTCTACGTGGTGCTTACGTGATCAAAGCTGAACGTATCGAAAAAGATGCAGAAGGCAACATTACGACTATCTTCTGTTCTTACGACAATGAAACATTGGGTAAGAACCCTGCAGATGGCCGTAAAGTGAAAGGCGTTATTCACTGGGTATCGGCTGATAAAGCGTTGCCTGCTGAGATTCGTTTATACGATCGTCTATTCACAGTGCCAAACCCTGCCGCTGCTGATGATTTCGCTGCAACGCTAAACCCTGAATCACTTGTTACGCTAAACGGTTTTGTTGAACCTAGCCTAGCAGAAGGTGTGGCAGAGCAAGCGTACCAGTTTGAACGTACAGGTTATTTCTGTGTAGATTCGAAAGACTCTAAAGCAGACGCGCTAGTATTCAACCGCACGGTTGGTCTACGTGACACTTGGGGTAAAACTGAGGCTTAATGGCTTTGTTTTTCTCTACTCTATTTTTCCAAGCTCTGTTTCTCGGAGCTTAGTTTCTCAAGAGACGCTTAATAAAAAACCGGCTTAGAGCCGGTTTTTTTGTGTCTGGGAAATAACCAAATTGTGGGCCAAGCTACTGTGATTCTTAATACAATATCAGCCCAAATAAAAAACGCCGGCCTAAGCCAGCGTTCTGTGTTACTTTTTCGCTTTATGTGCGTCTGGGTTGCCTTTGCAATCCCCAGTGATGCTTTTACCATACAGATACAAACTGTGGTTAGTTAGCTGTACATTGTAGCGTTGAGCGATTTCTTTTTGTCTTTCTTCGATAAGATCATCAGAGAACTCGATAACTTCACCGCAGTCTAAACATACTAGGTGATCGTGGTGATGCTGTGTTGAAAGTTCGAATACAGACTTACCACCTTCAAAGTGGTGACGAGTTACAATGCCTGCATCATCGAATTGGTTTAGTACGCGATAAACGGTCGCAAGACCAATCTCTTCACCTAAGTCGATCAGCTTTTTATATAAATCTTCAGCACTAATATGTTGGCAGTCTGGTTGTTGTAATACTTCTAAAATTTTGAGCCGTGGGAGGGTCACTTTAAGACCAGCATCTTTTAGCGCTTGATTATTGTCTGACATATACTTTCCTGTTGATGATCTGCAGCAATTAACAGAATTCAATATTAATACCATTATAGTTTAGTCAGGCATAACAATAAACCACGAACTTCAAAGGGTTACTCACTGACATCACAATCTGTTTTGTAAATTGGAAGTATCTCACTTATAGTGGAGGTACGACCAGTCAGGTGACGGTGTTTTTTGATATGAACATGGATTGTTGTTATGAATAAGCAACTCGCAAAAATATATAAACCTAATATTGTAAAATTTGCACTCAATATTTGGCCTCCCTTTTGGGGCTCGGGAATTCGAATAGCCCACATTAGCGCTGACTTTAGGGTTGTTAAGACTGTGCTCAAGTTGCGGTGGTGGAATAAGAACGCTAATCGGACTCAATATGGAGGCAGTATCTTTTCTCTTACCGATCCCGTTTACTCGTTAATGTTAATGGGGATTTTAGGTGAGCGATATTATGTTTGGGATAAAGAGGCGAGTATTAACTTTATCAAGCCTGGTCAATCCGACTTGTATGCAGACTTTGAGATAAGCCAAGGGCAACTTGAGGATATCTATCGTCAGACACAACTTGGTGAGAAGTGTTTCCCCGAATTTATCATCCACGTTAAAGATAAGCAGGGAAGTGTGGTTTCGGAAATTCAGCGAACTCTCTATGTGAGAAAGAAGCCACAATTTAGAGAGGATGACGAAGCATTAGAAGCTGAGTGTTGATTGATAAATATTGAATAGAAAAAAACCTCCTATAAGGAGGTTTTTTCATATCTACATAACGGTCATTAATTGTAACAATTAATGACCGTTAATGAATTAGTCTTCAAGCTCTGCTAGGCACATCTCTTCGTGGATTTGTTTAACCCAGTTAGATACACGCTCATCAGTCAGCTCAGGTTGACGGTCTTCATCGATACATAGACCAACGAACTGGCTGTCATCGCCTTCAACTAAACCTTTCGATGCTTCGAATTCGTAGCCTTCAGTTGACGTGTGACCTAGGATAGTACCGCCTTTTGCTTCAACGATATCACGGATAGTACCCATAGCATCGCAGAAGTATTCTGCGTAATCTTCTTGGTCGCCACAACCAAAAATAGCAACAAGCTTAGTTGAGAAATCAATAGCTTCTAGCTCAGGGAAAAAGTCATCCCAATCACATTGTGCTTCGCCGTAGTACCACGTAGGGATACCAAGCAGCAGCAGATCGAAGTTATCGATATCTTCTTTGCTGCTTTTTGCAATGTCTTGAACTTGAACGAGCTGCTTGCCCAATTGCTTTTGAATCATCTTAGCAACAGCTTCAGTGTTACCTGTATCGCTACCAAAGAAGAGACCTACACTTGCCATAGAATCATTACCTTTCATTTTGTCTGTTGTCGGTGTAATAAAGTTCGGAGGAAATCGTTAGATTCCAGTTCCTTCCCAGCTTAGTTGGATTATCCCTTTTGCGATAAAACCTGCGCAGCCAAGGAAAAGTACTAACCATACGATACGACGACCAAATGCAGGAACATTTCCCTGCTTTAGAACGTCTTTAATTGCCATTCCGATTAGAAAGAAAATCGCGGCAAACAGAAGATCTAAACCAACAGATTCAATGATGTTCATGTAGTCGTAAAGCATGGGAACCTTATATACCAAATTTGCTTGGGCGCACTATATCACTGTTGTGAGATAAAGTTAATCTGCTGTGATTACACAGCTCTCATTTATATCGACTAATCAACCCATCTAAGTGATGAATTTTCTTATTGCACGGAGCACTTCAGCGGGCTTTTCCGCGTGTAGCCAATGTCCAGTATTGGCGATAACATGTGCCTTTGCGTTGGAAAACTGCTGTTGAACGGCGGTTTGATGTTCAGTCGTCAGGTAATCTGAGTCACCACCCTTGATTAGCAAGGTTTTGACCGAGGTTTTGTCAATCGGTTCCCAACCAATAATCTGTGGGTAGTTGTTTAATAGCGAGGCAACATTGAAACGCCATTCCATGATGCCTTGTTCTGATTTGAACAAAGATTTCGCTAAGAACTGGCGAACCCCATCAATTTCGATATGTTTTGCGAGGACCTTAAGCGCCTCTGAGCGTGATGTCGGTTTTTCTTCTATCACAGCTTGTAGGCCTGCGAATACGTTGTCGTGACGACTTTGGGTGTACGCGACTGGTGCCATATCTAAGACAATCAATTTACGCAGCGTCAGATGTTGTGTCAGTGCCATCGCTACCTTGCCACCCATCGAGTGACCAATCACAGTGACATCTTCTAGCTCAAGAACATTCAGCAGTTGAGCCACATCTTGTGCCATAGCTTGATAATTATGAGTGTCATTATGGAAAGATTGACCGTGGTTACGTAGATCGATGCTAAGTACCTGATGATCGGCTTTTAGATCCCTAGCGAGCAAGCCAAGGTTGTCCAAATTTCCGAATAATCCATGGATCAAAACAATGGTGTGACCCTCACCTTCAATTTTATAGTTGAGCTGTACTGACATTTTTATCTTATTCATGGTGGGTTTGACGTAGAGTATCCGCGCGGATCTCGCTATAATCCCTCAGAGTTTAAACATTGAGATTGTGAAAAGCGAATGAAAACAATTGAGGTTGATGAGGACCTATACCGTTTTATTGCGGGTCAGACAGAACGTATTGGCGAAAGCGCTTCAGATATTCTGCGCCGCTTGTTACTGGTTGATAACCAAGGCACGGTTCCGATCGAAGAGATCGTTGAGCCAAAAGGTATCGTTGTTAGCAAAGAGGTAGGCTTTACTCCAGAGAAGTTCGATGGCGTTAAAGAAATGCGCTCACTACTAATATCAGATGAGTTTGCATCACTAAAGAAAGCCATTGATCGTTTCATGCTTGTGTTATCAACACTGCATAAAATCGACCCTTTAAGCTTTTCAGAAGCAACTCAAGTAAAAGGCCGTAAGCGTGTTTACTTTGCAGACAACGAAGCGACGTTGTTAGCAAACGGCAACACAACTAAGCCTAAAGCTATTCCACAAAGTCCTTTTTGGGTTATTACGAATAACAATACAAGCCGAAAAAGACAGATGGTTGAACAGCTTATGAGCCGCATGAATTTCCAAGCAGAATTGATAGAAAAAGTAACAGGTTCAATTTAACGAAATCTGATTTAAACCTCATAATATCCATGGCTAAGAAGATATTATGAGGTTTTTTTGTTTTTAAATTTTATATAAGGATGTCGATAATGGCTATGCACCCTCGTGCCGGGCAGAAAGCTCTGCAGGAAGATCTTCATAATATCCCGGCTTTAGTTGCAAACTATTTCTTACAGCAACCGGATGCTACTAACCCAGATCATAAAGTACTGTTCGGTACTTCAGGTCACCGCGGTACAGCAGACAAATCAACATTTAATGAAAACCACATTCTAGCGATCGCACAAGCGGTTGCTGAGGTTCGTGCCGATCAAGGTACAACAGGCCCACTTTTCTTAGGCAAAGATACTCACGCTCTATCTGAACCTGCTTTTTCTACGGTTATTGAAGTGCTAGTTGCAAACGGCGTTGAGGTTATCGTTCAAGAAAACAATGGCTTTACTCCAACTCCAGGTATCTCGCACGCGATTCTTACGCACAATCTAGTGAATGATAAAAAAGCTGACGGCATTGTTATCACGCCTTCACATAACCCACCTCAAGACGGGGGCATTAAATACAACCCGACACACGGTGGCCCTGCTGAAGCTGAACTGACTCAAGCGATTGAAGATCGTGCGAATGTGATTATTGCTGAGCAAATGCAAGGCGTTAAGCGCACTCCTATCGCACAGGCTAAACAGTCTGAGCTAGTGAAAGAAGTTGATTTAGTTGCTCCTTACGTTGCTGACTTGGTTAACGTGGTTGATATGGAAGCAATCCAGAAAGCAAACATCAAGATTGGTGTTGATCCACTGGGTGGTAGCGGTATTGATTACTGGCGTCAAATTGGCAAAGCGTACAACCTAGACCTGACTCTGGTCAGTGAAGCGGTTGATCCTTCGTTCCAATTTATGTCTCTAGACAAAGATGGTGTGGTTCGTATGGACTGTTCTTCTCCATACGCAATGGCAGGTTTACTGGCTCTTAAAGACGACTATCAACTAGCATTTGGCAACGACCCAGACTACGATCGCCACGGCATTGTTACGCCAAAAGGCTTGATGAATCCAAATCACTTCCTAGCGGTGTGTATTGACTACTTATACCGTAACCGTGAAGGTTGGGGTAAAGACGTTGCAGTGGGTAAAACATTGGTATCAAGTGCTCTGATTGACCGCGTTGTTGCTGACTTAGGTCGCGAGCTTTGCGAAGTGCCAGTGGGATTCAAATGGTTCGTTGATGGTCTTTATAACGGTCAGTTTGGTTTCGGTGGTGAAGAGAGTGCGGGGGCATCTTTCTTACGTAAAGACGGTACGCCTTGGTCAACAGATAAAGATGGCCTGATTCTTTGCCTACTTGCCGCTGAGATCACAGCAGTAACGGGTAAGAACCCACAAGAATACTACGAAGAACTTGCCGCTAAACATGGCGAATCTAAGTACAACCGTATTCAAGCAGTAGCTAACGGCGCACAAAAAGACGTGCTTAAGAAGCTATCTCCAGAGATGGTTTCAGCTGAGACGCTTGCTGGTGATGCGATTACTGCACGCTTAACGCACGCTCCAGGTAATGGTGCTGCGATTGGTGGCCTAAAAGTGACGACTGAAAACGGTTGGTTTGCTGCTCGTCCATCAGGTACAGAAGACATCTACAAGATCTACTGTGAAAGCTTTAAAGGTGAAGAGCACCTGAAAGCAATCGAAGCAGAAGCTCAAGAGATTGTTAACCAAGTATTTGCAGCCGCTGGCCTATAATCGAATACAGATTAGTAGAGTTACAAGATAAATAGTGAAAGGGTTGATGTGAAAGCATCAGCCCTTTTTTATAGTTTGTGGATAAAGCGGCTAGGACTAAGTGGTTGAATAACTGAATAGATTATCCGTGTGGCCAACTTTGTGGCATCACAAACCAAAACTGCCCTGATTTAGTTTGTCCATGAACGAAGCGATCACCAAACTCGGTGATAGGCTCGCAGGTGAAATCATCAGTGCCCGCTGCCCATTGCTCTTTGGTGAGAGGGTAGAGCACTTCCGTAATTAAATGAGTTTGGTTTTGATAGCACCAAAAACCGTTTACTTGGCTCGAATTAATGTCATAGCCCAAACATTCAGTAGGTACTTTTTGATCTAAGAAGGGGTTGGTATATAGGCGACCCTGCATGAGGAGGTGCTTTGAGTCGACATCAATCTCTGGATATTGCTCAACAAAGGCCGTTGAAGACGACATACCCAGCTGGTGGCTCAACATACGATCGAGCTTCTTATCCAATTGATCATGAGAGTTTGGCCCAAACCATGTTTGTTCATGGAGCAGGTAAAACTTAATCGCCACTTCCCAATGTTGCAGTTTTTGGCTGCTCTCTTCTTCAAGAATAAAGTCGATTGCCCCGAGAGTTCTACCTTCCACATTGATCTGAATCTCGTCGTGCTTTATCGAGTAATTCGGTGAGGCAACGATGACTTGTTCGCATAGATGCTGGTAGAGGAAACCTAATCTAGGATTACCATCATAAGTATGTGATGAGTCGATGGCATGGTGGCTAGAGAATGCACTGAGATCCGAAACCGGTGGCTTGATTTCTAGTAATGGCGGTGAGTCGATGACCCATTGGTAAAAACGTTGCAGTGCTGTCATCTGTTCCTCATAAACTAGCTCTTTATAAACATAACCCTGGGGCTTTCGACATTCTACCCGTAAATTGATATAACGACGTTATTATAAAGGTAAGCTGGAAATAAAAATGAATAACTTACAATTAGAAAAGCTACTTAACGAAAAACTGCAGCCACAGCAAATTAAAGATTACTGCCCGAATGGTTTACAGGTTGAAGGTGCGTCAGAAGTAAAGCGTATCGTTACTGGTGTCACGGCCTCTCAAGCCTTGATTGATAAAGCGGTAGAACTGAACGCAGACGCTTTGTTAGTCCATCACGGATTTTTCTGGAAAGGCGAGTCAGAAGCAATTCGTGGCATGAAGGGTAAGCGCATTCGTACCCTGATTAAAAACGACATCAACCTTTTAGGATACCATCTCCCACTAGATATCCACCCTGAGCTTGGTAACAACGCCAAGCTTGCAGAGTTGCTTGATATCGAAGTCGAAGGCGGTTTAGAAGGGCACCCACAATCTGTTGCGATGTTTGGCAAGTTGAGTGCACCAATGACGGGTGCAGAGTTTGCTGCAAAAATTGACCAAGTTCTAAATCGTAAACCACTGCATATCGCTCCAGAAAACCAAGTCAAAATGATTACGACTGTCGGTTGGTGCACTGGTGGTGGTCAAGACTACATTGAGTTAGCTGCGTCTCAAGGTATTGATGCATTTATCTCTGGTGAAATTTCAGAGCGCACAACTTACTCAGCACGTGAGCAAGATATCCATTACTTTGCGGCAGGCCACCACGCAACAGAACGTTATGGTGTGAAGGCATTAGGTGAGTGGCTAGCGAAAGAGCATGGCTTAGCTGTTGAGTTTATCGATATCGACAACCCGGTATAAAAAGAAAATATGGGATGTAGGATACGAGTCACTATAAATTTGTACCCGTCGATGAGACTGGCTAGTTAGAACTCTAATGGATTTTATTTCGAGAGATCTCACGTAATTCGTCATTCCCTAGACTGACGAAGGAAGGAGTAGGGAATCTCTAAAAACTTGTCGATACAATTAGTGAGATCCCTAACTCGCTCGTCCCTAACTCGCTCGTCCCTCACTCTTGAGGATGACGGAGTTGAGAGCATATAAAAGAAAAGGGTTGATGTTAATACATCAACCCTTTTTGATTTTAATCGATTAGAAAAGTCAAAACTTTACTATTCGCGCTCGTGTAGAGCTTGGAAATCACGCTGTTCTTCACCAGTGTACAACTGACGAGGACGACCGATGCGGTTCGTCGGATCGCTGTGCATTTCGTTCCAGTGTGCAATCCAACCGATAGTACGAGACATCGCGAAGATTACTGTGAACATTGATACCGGAATGCCGATCGCTTTCAGAATGATACCTGAGTAGAAATCTACGTTCGGGTATAGTTTCTTCGATACAAAGTACTCATCAGAAAGAGCGATGCGCTCAAGTTCCATTGCAACGTCAAGTAGTGGATCTTGAATGTTCAGCTCTTTAAGTACTTCGTGGCACGCTTCGCGCATTACCGTTGCACGCGGATCGTAGTTCTTGTAAACACGGTGACCGAAGCCCATTAAACGGAACGGGTCATCTTTGTCTTTTGCTTTTGCTACGTACTCTTCAATGTTGTCTACGCTACCGATCTCTTCAAGCATCATTAGACAAGCTTCGTTAGCACCGCCGTGAGCCGGACCCCACAAAGAAGCGATACCAGCAGCAATACAAGCAAATGGGTTTGCGCCCGAAGAGCCAGCTAAACGAACTGTTGACGTTGAAGCATTTTGTTCGTGATCTGCGTGTAACGTAAAGATTTTGTCCATTGCGCGAGCAACAACAGGGTTCACTTCATATTCTTCACATGGATTCGCATACATCATGTGCAGGAAGTTTTCTGCGTAGCCTAGGTCATTGCGTGGGTAGATAAACGGTTGACCGATAGAATATTTGTAACACATTGCAGCCAGTGTTGGCATTTTTGAAATTAGGCGGTATGCCGCAATTTCACGGTGTGTGTCGTTATTAACATCTAATGAATCATGATAGAACGCAGCAAGCGCACCTACCACACCACACATAACAGCCATTGGGTGAGCATCACGGCGGAAGCCGTGGAAGAAACTAGCAATTTGCTCATGAACCATGGTGTGACGCGTGACAGTCGTCTTGAACTCTTCGTATTGAGCTCGAGAAGGAGCTTCGCCGTATAAAAGAATGTAACAAACTTCTAAGTAATCAGCGTTATTGGCCAGTTGATCAATTGGATAACCACGGTGTAGAAGGATACCTTTTCCACCGTCAATATAAGTGATTTGCGATTCACAAGATGCAGTGGCAAGAAAACCAGGATCAAAAGTGAAAAAACCATTAGAACCCAGTGTACGAACGTCGATGACTGGAGTACCAAGTACACCTTCTGTAATCGGCAATTCGATCGGCGCTTGACCTTCAATATGAAGGGTAGCTTTCTTATCCGCCATAACAATCTCCTTTGTTATTATTAATCCGTCCAGGATGTTTATGTGCCATTTTTTTACTGGTCTTACGTCAGAAAGTCAATTTTTCTGCAGCTTTGTGTGCACTTGTTAGTGTTTTTTACATTAAATTCGTTAAAAGTCTGTGCTGTGTAGCATTATTTGTTGCATCAATTGTATTAGAATGTTGCCAGCCGTATAGTGGCGCTGAAAAGTTTGGTTAAAACCTTATAAATGCAAGGCTAAGAAGAAATGTGAGGTGTCTTCGGAAACCTAGCTGTTAACAATTATTTTACAATTATCTAAGGCTCAACTTACGTTATTTGTTAAGTTAATGTTAAATTTTGAGGGTTTGCAATCAAATTTTGTCCATAACAATACATAAGGTTATTTAATGACCATCATGCTCAATGGAGCTGAGTGAGCGAGCCCGTGAAAGAAAGAAAGACAAGACCTGTTAATTTAGATTTACAGACCATCCACTTTCCTATCACAGCAATAGCTTCCATCCTACACCGTGTGTCTGGGGTGATTACTTTTGTTGCGATCGGAATTCTGCTTTGGTTACTATCCATTTCCCTCTCTTCCCCTGTAGGCTTTATGGAAGCTAGCGACATTGTCGACGGTTTCTTCGTGAAGTTTATTCTGTGGGGCATTTTAACCGCTTTGGCTTACCACATTGCTGGTGGTATTCGTCACCTTCTTATGGACCTTGGTCACTTTGAAGAGCTGGAATCTGGCGCTAAGAGCGCGAAGGTTGCATTCGCAGCAACAGCGGTATTGTCTCTACTAGCGGGGATCTTAGTATGGTAAACAACGTTTCTACTTTTGGTCGTAATGGTGTGCATGATTATCTATTGATTCGTGCAACAGCCATCATTATGACGCTTTACACTATCTACCTAGTGAGCTTCTGTGCTTTCTCAGGTGATATTTCTTACGCATCTTGGACGCAATTCTTTGGTGGTACTTTCACTAAAGTCTTCACCATGTTAGCGCTTACTTCAATTTTGGTTCACGCGTGGATCGGCTTGTGGCAAGTACTAACTGACTACATCAAATGTGCAAAATTGCGCGTTGGTCTTCAAGTCGGTGTTGTTGCGGTTCTTCTAGGATATTTCTTCTCTGGTCTGTTTATTTTGTGGGGTGCGTAAGTGACTATTCCTGTTCGTGAGTTTGATGCTGTAGTAATTGGCGCTGGTGGTGCTGGTATGCGCGCCGCGCTACAAATTTCTGAGCAAGGCCTATCTTGTGCGTTGCTTTCTAAAGTTTTCCCAACTCGTTCTCATACTGTATCTGCGCAAGGTGGTATCACCGTTGCTCTTGGTAATGCGCATGAAGATCACTGGGAACAACACATGTACGATACGGTAAAAGGTTCCGATTACATCGGCGACCAAGATGCTATCGAATACATGTGTAAAAATGGTCCTGAGTCGGTTATCGAACTAGAAAAAATGGGTCTTCCATTTTCTCGTTTTGATAACGGTAGTATTTACCAACGTCCGTTTGGTGGCCAATCTAAGAATTTTGGTGGTGAGCAAGCGGCTCGTACCGCAGCGGCAGCCGACCGTACTGGTCACGCACTGTTACACACGCTTTACCAACAAAACATTAAACACAAAACGACGGTTTTCTCTGAGTGGTATGCACTGGATCTTGTTAAAAACGAAGATGGTGCAATCTTAGGTACTACCGCGCTTTGTATGGAGACGGGTGAGGTTTGCTACTTCAAAGCGAAGGCAACAATCCTTGCTACTGGTGGTGCTGGTCGTATTTACGCATCAACAACCAATGCTCACATTAACACTGGTGACGGTGTTGGCATGGCGATTCGTGCTGGCGTTCCAATGCAAGACATCGAAATGTGGCAGTTCCACCCAACGGGTATCGCTGGCGCAGGTGTTTTGGTAACAGAAGGTTGTCGTGGTGAAGGTGGTTACCTTCTCAATAAAGACGGCGAGCGCTTCATGGAACGTTATGCTCCGAATGCTAAAGATTTAGCAGGTCGTGATGTTGTAGCTCGTTCGATGATGGTTGAGATTCGTGAAGGTCGTGGTTGTGATGGTCCATGGGGTCCACACATCAAGCTGAAACTCGATCACCTAGGTAAAGAGACGCTTGAATCTCGTCTACCGGGTGTATGTGAGCTTTCTCGTACGTTCGCTCACGTTGATCCTGTTAAAGAACCAATTCCTGTAATCCCAACGTGTCACTACATGATGGGTGGTGTTCCTACACAGGTTTCTGGTCAAGCAATTAAACAAACTGAAGACGGTACAGACGTTGAAATTCAAGGTCTATTCGCTTGTGGCGAAATCGCTTCAGTATCCGTACACGGTGCAAACCGTCTAGGTGGCAACTCGCTACTTGATTTGGTTGTATTCGGCCGTGCGACAGGTCTTCACCTTGGTGAGACTTTGAACAAACAAGCTGAAGCAAAACCTGCAACTGAAGCTGACATTGAACGTTCACTAGAGCGCTACAATCGTTGGGAAAACAGTACTGACGGTGAAGATCCTGCGGTAATTCGTAAAGACCTTCAGCAATGTATGCAGAACAACTTCTCTGTATTCCGTGAAGGTAAAGCGATGGCTGACGGCTTAGAAGAGCTGAAAGTGATTCGTGAGCGTCTTAAAAATGCACACCTTTCAGACAAGTCGACTGAGTTCAACACGCAACGTATTGAGTGTTTAGAGCTTGAAAACTTGATGGAAACGGCATTCGCAACCGCGGTTGCAGCAAACTTCCGTACAGAGAGTCGTGGAGCGCATGCTCGTTTCGACTTCCCAGATCGTGATGATGAGCAATGGCTATGCCATTCTCTGTACAACCCTGAATCAGAAAGTATGACTAAGCGTGGCGTGAACATGGAACCTATCCATCGTGAAGCATTCCCGCCGAAAGCACGTACGTACTAAGGAGATATGACCATGAAACTGAATTTCTCTTTATACCGTTACAACCCAGATGTGGACCAGAAACCTTACATGAAAGAGTACACCCTAGAGGTGGAAGAAGGTTCTGACATGATGCTTTTGGACGCGCTTATTCTTTTGAAAGAGCAAGATCCAACGATTTCATTCCGTCGCTCATGCCGTGAAGGTGTATGTGGTTCTGATGGTTTGAACATGAATGGTAAAAACGGATTGGCGTGTATCACGCCACTGTCTGCACTTTCTGGCCAAGATAAGATCGTAATTCGCCCACTTCCAGGTTTGCCTGTTGTGCGTGATTTAATCGTAGACATGACTCAGTTCTACGATAACTACGAAAAAGTTAAGCCGTTCTTAGTGTCTGATGGCAATGTGCCACCGGCTCGTGAAAACCTACAAAGCCCTGATGAACGTGCTCATTTAGATGGTTTGTATGAATGTATTATGTGTGCATGTTGTACGACTTCATGCCCATCATTCTGGTGGAATCCAGATAAGTTCATCGGACCAGCTGGCCTACTTGCAGCATACCGTTGGCTAATAGATAGCCGAGATACGGCGACAGACGAACGTCTGTCCGATCTTGATGATGCATTTAGCGTTTTTCGTTGCCATGGCATAATGAATTGTGTAAGTGTTTGTCCTAAGGGATTAAATCCGACGAAAGCGATTGGTCACATCAAGACCATGCTTGTGAATCGTTCGGTTTAAGTTATATAAAAATTGCCGCCCTAGAAGTTTTGGGGCGGCCTTTTAATAGCTCGGCATAGACCGCAGCAAACGTGAAAACTACTGGTTAAGGGAAAATATGCACAACGGCGTGATGAAGGCATGGCTCGAGTCTTCACACTTGGCTGGCGCCAATGCAACGTACGTAGAAGAACTCTATGAACTGTATCTTAGTGACCCCGATTCGGTAAGTGACGAATGGAGAAGCGTTTTTGAAGAACTGCCTGTGCAAGCTTCAGAAGCGGTGGAACAACCACACTCTCGTGTTCGTGAATACTTCCGTCGACTCGCTCAAGAAACAAAGCATTACAGTGTCCAAGTTAGTGATCCAGATGTCGATGCGAAACAAGTAAAGGTTCTGCAACTTATTAATGCCTATCGATTCCGAGGGCATCAATCAGCAAATCTAGACCCCCTAGGTTTATGGGAAAGAGATACAGTCGCTGAACTGGACCCTTCTTTCCACACTCTTACCGAAGAAGACCTCAACGAGACGTTTAACGTCGGCTCTTACGCCATTGGCCAAGAGACGATGGTGCTTAAAGATCTCTACAAATCTCTAAAGCAAACGTATTGTGGTTCGATTGGTGCTGAATACATGCACATGACTAATACAGAACAAAAGCGTTGGATCCAACAACGTTTAGAGTCTGTATCTGGTCAACCCTCTTTCAATAAAGAAGAAAAGCAAGCTTTCCTAGAAGAGCTAACGGCTGCTGAAGGTCTTGAGCGCTATCTTGGTGCGAAATTCCCAGGCGCAAAACGCTTCTCGTTGGAAGGTGGTGATGCTCTTATCCCAATGACGAAGGAAATTATTCGTCATGCTGGTGGACAAGGCATGCGTGAAGTTGTTGTTGGTATGGCTCACCGTGGTCGTCTAAACATGCTGGTCAATGTGCTTGGTAAAAAGCCACAAGACCTGTTTGACGAGTTTGCGGGCAAGCACAGCGATGACTCGTGGGGCACTGGTGATGTGAAATACCACCAAGGTTTCTCTGCGGATTTCGCAACACCAGGCGGCAACGTTCACTTAGCACTCGCATTTAACCCATCTCACTTGGAAATCGTAAACCCGGTAGTTATCGGTTCAGTACGTGCTCGACAAGATCGTCTAGACGATAAAGACGGCAGCCGTGTACTTCCAATTACTATCCACGGTGATTCAGCTATCGCTGGTCAGGGTGTAGTGCAAGAGACGTTTAACATGTCTCAAGCGCGTGGTTTCTGTGTTGGTGGCACGGTTCGTATCGTTGTAAACAACCAAGTTGGTTTTACAACGTCTAACCCTCGCGATACACGTTCTACGATGTACTGTACAGATATCGCGAAAATGGTTCAGGCTCCGATTTTCCACGTTAATTCAGATGATCCAGAAGCGGTTGCGTTCGTAGCGCGTCTTGCATTGGATTACCGTAATACCTTTAAGCGTGATGTTGTTATTGATTTGGTTTGTTACCGTCGCCACGGTCACAACGAAGCCGATGAGCCGAATGCAACACAGCCTTTGATGTACCAAAAAATCAAGAAGCATCCAACACCACGTAAGCTTTACGCTGACGTGCTAATGGAGCGTGGAGAGTTTGGTATTGATACAGCAACTCAGCTAGTTAACGAATATCGTGATGCACTTGATCACGGTGAAGTTGTGGTTAAAGAGTGGCGCCCAATGGCACTTCACTCTGTGGACTGGTCTCCTTACCTAGGTCACGACTGGAACATCGAGTGGGACAATAAGATTGATATCGAGCGCCTGAAAGAGCTTGGTACTAAACTTTGCCAATACCCAGACAGCCACAAGCTGCAAAGCCGAGTAAATAAACTGTACAACGATCGAACTGCCATGGTGAATGGTGAGAAACAAGTCGATTGGGGTATGGCTGAAACTCTGGCTTACGCAACACTTGTTGATGACGGTAAGCGTATTCGTATCTCTGGCCAAGATTCAGGTCGTGGTACGTTCTTCCACCGTCACTCAGTACTGCACAATCAATCAGATGCAAGCACGTATGTTCCTCTTGCGAACATTCATGATAAACAAGGGTCATTCCAAGTGTTTGACTCTGTGTTATCTGAAGAAGCGGTACTCGCATTTGAGTATGGTTATGCGACAGCAGAGCCAAGCGGTCTCACCCTTTGGGAAGCACAATTTGGTGATTTCGCAAACGGTGCACAAGTTGTTATCGACCAATTCATTTCATCAGGTGAGCAAAAGTGGGCACGTCTATGTGGTCTAACTATGTTGCTTCCTCACGGTTATGAAGGCCAAGGCCCAGAGCACTCTTCTGCGCGTCTTGAGCGTTACCTTCAGTTATGTGCTGAACAAAACATGCAGGTTGTTGTTCCTTCAACACCGGCACAGGTTTACCACATGATTCGCCGTCAGGTTGTTCGACCAATGCGTCGTCCACTGATTGTAATGTCACCTAAGTCATTGCTTCGTCACCCTCTGTGTACATCTTCTCTTGAAGATTTGGCAGAAGGCACGTTCCAACCAGCTATCGCAGAAATTGATGATCTGGCTCCTGAGAACGTAAAACGCGTCGTGTTCTGTTCAGGTAAGGTTTACTTTGACCTTCTTGACCAAAGACGTAAGAACGAGCAAGACGATGTCGCTATTGTGCGTATTGAGCAACTTTACCCGTTCCCTTATGAGGACGTGAGAGCTGCGATAGCTCAATACACAAATGTAGTCGATTACGTTTGGTGTCAAGAAGAGCCACAAAACCAAGGTGCTTGGTACAGTAGCCAACATAATTTCCGAGCTGCTATCCCAGTGGGTGCTGATATTCAATACGCAGGTCGTCCTGCATCAGCGTCACCAGCTGTTGGCTATATGTCGGTACACTTGAAACAACAAAAAGCGTTAGTAGACGACGCTTTGACCCTACTTAAGAACTAGAAGTAAAAGGAAAATACAGACATGACAATTGAAATTCTGGTTCCAGATTTACCTGAATCTGTGGCTGATGCAACAGTAGCAACTTGGCACAAAAAACCAGGCGAAGCCGTTGCACGTGATGAAGTCATTGTAGACATCGAAACAGATAAAGTAGTTCTAGAAGTACCGGCTCCTGAAGCGGGTGTTCTGGAAGCTATCATTGAAGAAGAGGGTGCTACGGTACTTTCTAAGCAGCTTCTTGCGAAAATCAAGCCTGGTGCTGTCGCTGGTGAACCAACGAAAGACACGACTGAAGATACAGAAGCTTCTCCTGATAAGCGCCACAAAGCGGCACTTACAGAAGAAAGCAACGACGCACTAAGCCCTGCTGTTCGTCGTCTTCTTGCAGAACACAACCTACAACCTGCTGACGTTAAAGGCACTGGTGTTGGTGGTCGTATTACTCGTGAAGACATCGACGCACACCTAGCAGCAGCGAAAGCGGCTCCGGCAGCAGCATCTGCACCAGTAGCTGAAGCGCCAGCAGCAGCTCGTAGCCAAAAACGCGTGCCAATGACTCGCCTACGTAAGACAGTTGCAAACCGTCTTCTAGAAGCGAAGAACAGCACAGCGATGCTGACTACTTTCAACGAAGTGAACATGAAACCAATCATGGATCTTCGTAAGCAGTACAAAGACCAATTTGAGAAGCGTCACGATACGCGTCTTGGTTTCATGTCTTTCTACGTGAAAGCAGTAACAGAAGCACTGAAACGTTTCCCAGAAGTTAACGCTTCTATTGATGGTACAGATATCGTTTACCACAACTACTTCGACATCAGCATGGCAGTATCAACGCCACGTGGTCTAGTAACTCCAGTACTGAAAGACTGTGACACACTAGGTTTCGCTGACATCGAAAAAGGCATCAAAGAGCTAGCAATCAAAGGCCGTGACGGCAAGCTAACTGTTGATGAGCTGATGGGCGGTAACTTCACTATCACGAACGGTGGTGTATTTGGCTCTCTAATGTCTACGCCAATCATCAACCCGCCTCAAGCGGCAATTTTGGGTATGCACAAAATCCAAGATCGTCCAATGGCTGTTGATGGCAAGGTTGAGATCTTACCAATGATGTACCTAGCGCTTTCTTACGATCACCGTCTAATTGATGGCCGTGAATCAGTTGGCTTCCTAGTGACAATCAAAGAGCTTCTAGAAGATCCTGCACGTCTGCTATTAGACGTTTAGTATCTCTAAAACGTCTAGTTAACCCCGTTAGCTAGACGTAAAAAGTTTCAAAGGCTAGGCTGCTCAACGTCTGGCCTTCACTTGAACTGTAAAGCCATTAGAAAATGGACAGCAGTTGATTTGAGAAGACCCTACAGACGTACCACAGGAAACTGTGTCGTTATGGAAATAATAATCCCTTAAGGGAAAATAAACGGAATATCAAAATGAATTTGCATGAATACCAAGCCAAACAGCTGTTTGCAGAATTCGGTTTGCCTGTACCAGAAGGTTTCGCATGTGATACAGCACAAGAAGCTTTCGAAGCTGCAGGCCGTATCAGTACAGCCAAGAAAGTCGTTAAGTGTCAAGTGCATGCTGGTGGTCGCGGTAAAGCGGGCGGCGTAGAGCTACATGACACTAAAGAAGGCGTTAAAGAGTTTGCACAAAAGTGGCTAGGTAAAAACCTAGTGACTTACCAAACAGACGCTAATGGTCAGCCTGTAACAAAGATCCTAGTTGAAGAAGCATCGAACATTGCTAACGAGCTTTACCTAGGTGCTGTTGTTGACCGTGCAACGCGCAAAATTGTATTCATGGCGTCAACTGAAGGCGGCGTGGACATTGAGAAAATCGCTGAAGAAACTCCAGAGTTGATTCACCAGTCAGCGATCGATCCTCTAGTGGGTCCTCAAGCTTACCAAGGCCGTGAACTTGCGTTCAAACTTGGTCTAGTTGGCGATCAAATTAAACAGTTCGTTAAGATCTTCATGGGTCTTGGCCAAATGTTCTCTCAGTACGACCTAGCTCTACTAGAAATCAACCCGCTTGTAATTACCGGCGAAGGCAACCTGCTTTGCCTAGACGGCAAGATCAACATTGACTCAAACGCAATGTACCGTCAGCCAAAGCTTCGTGAAATGCACGATCCTTCACAAGAAGACGAGCGTGAAGCGCACGCAGCTCAGTGGGAACTGAACTACGTAGCACTTGATGGCAACGTTGGCTGTATGGTTAACGGTGCAGGCCTTGCGATGGGTACGATGGATATCGTAAACCTACACGGCGGCAAGCCAGCAAACTTCCTTGATGTAGGCGGCGGCGCGACAAAAGAGCGTGTAGCTGAAGCATTCAAGATCATCCTTTCTGATGACAATGTTAAAGCAGTACTCGTAAACATTTTCGGTGGCATCGTTCGTTGTGACATGATCGCTGAAGGTATTATCGGTGCAGTTAAAGAAGTAGGCGTAACCGTTCCAGTAGTTGTTCGTCTAGAAGGTACAAACGCCGACCTAGGTCGCGAAGTACTTGCTAATTCTGATGTTGATATCATTGCTGCTGTATCTCTAACAGATGCTGCTCAGAAAGTTGTTGCTGCTGCGGAGGCTAAATAATGTCTGTATTAATTAACAAAGACACTAAAGTAATCTGTCAGGGTTTCACTGGCGGTCAAGGTACATTCCACTCAGACCAAGCTATCGCATACGGTACGCAAATGGTTGGTGGTGTTTCACCTGGTAAAGGTGGTCAAACTCACCTAGGCCTTCCAGTATTCAACACAGTACGTGAAGCAGTAGAAGCGACTGGCGCAACAGCAACAGTTATCTACGTACCAGCACCTTTCTGTAAAGATGCAATCCTAGAAGCGATTGATGCAGGTATCGAACTGATCGTAACAATCACTGAAGGTATCCCTACTACAGACATGATCGACGTTAAAGTGAAGCTAGAAGAAACTGGCGTTCGCATGATCGGTCCTAACTGTCCAGGTCTTATCACTCCAGACGAGTGTAAGATTGGTATCATGCCTGGCCATATCCACAAGAAGGGTAAAGTAGGTATCGTATCTCGTTCAGGAACTCTGACGTACGAAGCAGTTAAACAAACAACAGATGAAGGCTTTGGTCAGTCTACATGTGTTGGTATCGGTGGTGACCCTATTCCAGGTTCAAACTTCATTGATATCCTAAAACTTTTCCAAGAAGACCCAGAGACTGAAGCAATCGTAATGATTGGTGAGATCGGTGGTACTGCGGAAGAAGAAGCGGCTGAGTTCATCAAAGCAAACGTAACTAAGCCAGTTGTATCTTACATCGCTGGTGTTACGGCTCCTCCGGGTAAACGTATGGGCCACGCAGGCGCAATCATCTCTGGTGGTAAAGGTACTGCTGAAGATAAATTCGCAGCACTGGAAGCAGCAGGCGTTAAGACTGTTAAGTCTCTTGCTGACATCGGTAAAGGCCTACGTGAAATCACGGGTTGGTAATCAGCTGGATTTTATCTAATGAGATAGAAGTTAACTGAACGATATTAAAAAGGCTTGGTCACTGACCAAGCCTTTTTTGTATGTTTTCAATGATACGAGATACGAGATACGAGATACGAGATACGAGATCGTACTGATAAGTGCTAAGCTCGGCTTCTAACCATTTGAGACAGCATAAACATTGCCGCAGCACTAATCACAACAGAAGGGCCGGCCGGTGTGTCATAGAACCAAGACAAGCTCAATCCTCCGAACACAGCGATAGAACCAATTACCGATGCAAGGAATGCCATTTGTTCGGGTGTATTGGCGAATTTTCTTGCCGTTGCTGCCGGAATGATAAGTAGTGAGGTCATGATTAACGCACCAACAAACTTCATACCTACCGCAATCACGATCCCAACCAATAGCATCAAAATAAGACGCATTAAATCAATGTTGATGCCATCAACCGCTGCGAGATCTTCGTTAACGGTCGTCGACAATAGTGGTCGCCAAAAGATAGCAAGTACCACTCCAATCACGGCAGCACCCGCATAGATGAATACCAAATCTGTCGGAGACACTGCAAGCAAGTCACCAAATAGGTAGCTCATTAGGTCAACGCGAACGTTATCTAAGAAACTCACGGCGACAAGACCCAAAGACAGAGCGCTGTGCGCCAAAATACCGAGTAGGGTATCGGTCGCGACCAGCTTTTGTTTTTGTAAAGTCACTAGCAACACAGCTAGCATCAAACAACAAATCAGCAGCGCGAAATACAAGTTAATGTTGAACAGAAAGCCAAGTGCTAAGCCCATCAAAGAAGCGTGAGCAAGCGTGTCACCAAAGTAAGCCATCTTGCGCCACACCACGAATGAACCTAGTGGCCCCGCGATTAGAGCAATGCCCAAGCCAGCTAAAATAGAGGGAAGAAGAAACTCAAGCATTAGTGGTGTCCGTGTTTATGGTTTGAACATTCATGCACGTCGCCTTCGACAGGCTGTCCTGCGAGATCATGATGGTGATGTTCGTGTTGGTGGTGATAAAAGGCTAAGGTCTCTTGGGTCGCGGTGCCAAAAAGTGCGATATAAGAGGGGTGGTGTTTGATGTCTGCCGGTGCGCCTGAACAGCAGATATGGTGATGCAAACAGATAACATCGTCTGTTTTTGCCATCACTAAATGCAGATCGTGTGAAACCATAAATACGGCACAACCAAAACGGTGGCGAATGGTATCGATCAGGTCGTACAGGTCTATTTGGCCTTGTACATCAACACCTTGTGCGGGTTCATCAAGAACCAGTAGATCGGGTCTTCTTAGCAATGAACGAGCAATTAGCACACGTTGGTTTTCACCGCCAGATAGTTGGTGCATGTTGCTCTTTTGTAGATGTTCAGCACCAACGAGCTTCAATGCTTCAAGGATCTCTTGCTGACTGAACTTACCAGTGAGCTTTAGAAAACGTTCTACATTGAGCGGTAGTGAATCATTGAGCTTTAATTTTTGTGGTACATAGCCAATTTTCAGTTTTTTAGCTTTTGTTATTGTGCCTGAAAATTTGGTCTGTAAACCTAATACCACTTTTACTAATGTCGACTTTCCTGCACCGTTTGGCCCAATCAGGGTGGTGATTCTGCCGCGCTCTAAATTTAGAGAGATGTTATCTAGAACTTTTCGACCGTCAAATTCGACGCTCACAGAATCTAGTTGGATTAAATTATCCATGAATAGAACTCATTTGCAATTCGCTAATGTTATAATGTAACATTTACCTCAAGCCTAAGCTACTTTTCTATTAACGAGGAATTATGTCACGTTCATCTTTTATACTTGCTACTTTGCTTTTAGCGCCAAGTGTTGCAAGTGCCAATACTATTCTAACAAGCTTCAAACCAATTCAAATGATTGTGACAGAATTAACGCAGGGCGTTAGTGAACCTGATGTGTTGATGAACAGCAATGCTTCGCCGCACGATTATGCGCTTAAGCCATCGGATGTCAAAAAAGTTCATAGTGCCGATATGGTGATCTGGTTTGGCCCTGACCTAGAAGCTTTTTTGACCAAGGTGATTGGTTCTAAAGAAAACGTTATCAAGATCAGTGAGATTCCGGGGATTAACTTGAGAGAGTTTGGACATGAAGACCACGATGCTCATGAAGGGCACAACCATGGTAGTCATGACCCGCATTTTTGGTTGGGTATCGATCAAGTCGAGGTCGCGGCAAAGTATATCTCAGCTAAGCTAATTGAGTCAGACTCTGATAACGCCATGGCGTATCAAGAGAATCTAGATTCATTCTTGATTGCTTTGAAAGAGAAACAGCAGGCGATTCATGAACAACTCGCGCCAGTGAAAGACAAAGGCTACTACGTATTCCATGACGCGTATGGCTACTTCGAACAAGAATTTAAGTTGAATAATCTAGGCCACTTTACGGTTAGCCCTGAGCGTAAACCTGGCGCAAAAAGTCTGATAGCTATCAAGAAGACTTTGGTGCGTGAAAATGTTCAATGCGTATTTTCAGAGCCTCAATTTACACCAGCGGTGATTGAATCGGTGACTCGTGGAAGTAACGCTAAACAAGGACAACTTGATCCTGTCGGTTCGCAGGTTGAAGTGAAGAGTGGAAGCTATTTTGATTTTCTTCAGCAGCTTACAGATAGTTACACAAGTTGCTTGAGTGGAATGTAATCAATATCGAGTATTCTTTACGACACTTTGTTCTCGTTAATTGATGAATCATGCCGCTTTTTGCGGCATTTTCGTGACCGCTAAGATAAAACCTTCCAACAAATATCAAACCTCCTTTCTCCTTTGTCAATTTCAGCTAAAATAGAAAGATAATAATAAGCACAAAAAAACTCACTTTTTGGTTAATCAGCAACAAGCGCTGTGAGAACCAATATTTCATGTGTTGTTGCTGTTCAGGATTAAAAGTTGTATCGAATTATTTTCAAAATGTTCATCTTAATGAGCATTTCATTTAGCGTTCTTGCGGTAAATACATCACCCTCCGTTTTCTACCCTTTGCCCGTTCAAGCACAAGGGAACTTCCTTGCGGCAAAAAATCTGTACTTAGGTGAAGGTGGCGGACTCTGGGTTCATGATGTGCATGGAAAAATACTTTTTTATGATGGCAGAACCCTATTCCCTCGAAAAGGTAGCCTTTTGCAGTTTTCTTCAGAGAAAGTCGCGTTTCTTAACGATGAGTTTTGGACTTTCTTTGATAATGAGGTGTACCGACATAGCCCAGGAATCGGCAATGCACTTGCATTTAGTCTAAGCCCGGGGGCTGAGATCGCGAATATCGGTGCTTCCGGTGATTATATTTGGGTTACAGATGGCAGTAATTTCTATACGTACAATACTCAATCTTTAGAATTTAGCACTTACTCGCTTCTAAAATTGTATCGGCATAACAATAGCAGCGATATTACGATTAACGATGCTGAGCGGGTGCTGTCAAAATGGGTGCTTGCGACCAGCTCCGGAGTGTACCTTTCTGATAGCCAAGAATTTACTCATATCGCTGCATCAGAAAAAAATCATATAGAGACGCTGTATTTTTCGATGGCAAGACGTGAGTTAGTCATTGGTACATTGAATGGTGCAGTGATTATAGATCTTGCAAATCCTAAGAAAGAAAGGTGGGTGCGTGGTTCGCATGTTCTTTCTCTCGCTGAAACAACCGATCAATACTGGATTGGGACTGAGCATGGTCTTATCAGCTACAACTTTATTACGGGGCAAATTACACGATTTGAACAAGCCGATAATCAAGACTTTTCGTTACCGGGTGAAAAAATATATTCGTTAATTAACGACCATGCTGGTGGAATGTGGGTCGCGACCAATAACGGAATTCGATACTTTTCACTGTTCAGCAGGACATTCTCAAGAACGCCATTAACGGGAATGGGGATGCACTCGAGTAGTGTGGTGATAAACAAAGTACAGCTTGTTCGCGATCAACTGTCTTGGGTTGCTTCTTCCAGAGGTCTCTATTTGGTTGATTCTCAAAGTGAAGATAACCCCGTTCGTGTTTACTCTAACCCAGTACAGGACTTTGAGTTCTTTGGTTCTTCAATTTGGTTGGCGACTGCAGAAGGTATTATTAGTTTCAACACTGATACGTTAGAGGCTGAAAAGGTCGATCTACCAAGAGCGATTGAAGGTGTACCCGTTGAAAACTTTGCACTTGAAGCGAATAACATGCTTTGGATGACCTCGGGACAAAACCTTTATTCGTTATCTATCGAAACCAATAAGTTGACAAGTTATGGTACCGACTGGTTAGTCGATAAATTTTTGCCAGCAAAGATCACCGCTCTCAATATAGGTTTACAAGGTCGTATTTATGTTGGTACTGATCACGGATTCTACTCTTTTCTTGATGAGAGAATTAGCTTTAGTCGTTCAAGCGAGCGGCTTGGCAAAGTGGTCGATATTGAAAAAGCGAAAGATGGATCCCAGTGGTTTGCGAGTAGCTATGGTGTGTATCGAATCTCTAATAACAGTTCTATTATTCAAGAGGTCACTCTTGTTGAGGAAAATATCAGTCCTAAATGTTTAATTAGCGATGATAATGGGATGTGGTTAGGCTCTTCGAAAGGTATTAGCTATTACGGATTGGATGGGCAACTGCATAAACATATCGGCTCACCATTTGGCTTGATCACCAATGAATTGGCTGCAGGTGCGTGTGCTCTGTTTTACAGCTCAGGTAGCCAGTCTACTAGGCTTATCTTTGGCTCAAGATATGGCGTGGTGAGTGCGTTAGCTAATGAGCTATTGGTATCAACAACACCTCATAGCCGTGCATTGCTAAGCAAGATAAGTGTCGACCATCAGATAGTATCACTTGGTGGCAAGACAGCTGATTTAGATGAAATTCCTTATGGCTCATCAATCGGTTTTAAGATTGGAATTTTACCAGCGACATACACACCTGCAATGGAGTATCGACTAAGCGACAATGAACCTTGGAGTGAGTTTGAAGGGGGGTTACTAACACTCGATCACCTTCTTCCTGGGGACTATACGTTGGAAGTGAAACCCGTTAAGGACTCCCATTATCGCTTTACGTCAACGAACCAAAGCTTTTCTATTGCGGAACCTTGGTATCTGAGTAATTGGGCAGCAGCAAGCTCTCTTGTATTACTTATCTGTGTAGTGACTGCTTTGGTTTTTTGGCGATCGCGTTACGTCACTTTCGCCAACAGGCACTTAAAGGCGCAAGTTGCATTAAAGACAGATCAACTGAGGCATCAAAGCCGAATACTACTAACGACTAATCAACAGCTTAAAAAACAGTTGTCAGTTAAGAGTGCTCTTGTCACACATACTGCTAATGAACTCTCTTCTGAAGTTAATCATATCGCAGCTATGATCCCAAATTGGAATGATGAACAAGGTAAGTCGCCAATATTGACATTGAAAAATGGCTTGGCTCAGTTGAGTAACACGCCACAAGGGAAGGGAAAGGTTTGTTACGATATAATTTTAATCTTAGAAGCTGTACTCAAAGCTTGGCAGGACGATTTAGCCAAAGCCGGTATTGAACTGGATATTAAAGTTGACACTAAACAACGACACGTCTCCTTGCTGTATTTTAACCTTGATATTATTTTCAACAGTCTAGTCGCTAGCATCATTAAGAGAAATTTTAAGTCACAGAGTATGGTGGTATTGGTTGAAGAGGTTAAAGAGCACCTTGTTGTGACGATTCGAGACCATGGAATGCCTTTCCCAAAATTGACTTCAAGCATTAATGACAATACTGGAAAATCGACCGACCTAAACATCGAAAAGTTGCCATTATTGATGAACCAGAGCGGTGGTGAACTGAATGCTTTTGTCTCGGACTCTCAAAATAAGGTGCAGCTTTCGTGGCCGATTGAATATCAAGTGTTAGATAATTTGGAAGCTAGTACAATTGAACAGATTGAGACCATTAAACTTACAGTTTCAGCGACGGAGCAACAAAGGTTAAGTGCTGAGCAAGAGTGGAAAAACAGAGTGTCACAGCTTGTAAGTGAAAACTACGCCGATGCAGAGTTCAGTACTGCAAATGCCGCTAAGTACTTGTTCATGTCAGAGAGAAGCTTACAGAGACGTTTTAAATCGGCTTACAACAAGACCTTTAAAGAGCATTTGAATGAAGTACGTTTGGAGCATGCGTGCGAGCGGCTACTTGCGGGAGAGAGGATTTCAGACGTCGCGTTTGATTCGGGTTTCAATGACCCCTCCTATTTCAGTCAAAGGTTTAAACATCACTTTGGTATGTCGCCATCTAAGTTTGCTGAAAACAACGAAGAGCAGTGAACTAGGGACGTCCAGTGACAATATAGATAAAGATACTTTGAGCCTCGACATTCGTGTTGGGGCTTTTTTATGCTTCTACGAGATACGAGATACGAGATACGAGATACGAGATACGAGATACGAGATACGAG
>NZ_JBGONI010000033.1:0-60512 GCF_041439035.1 Vibrio sp. 1F263
GGTATAGGAGGTTGGAAAAAGCGAAGGCTGCATTGTAACGATGCAGATACAGACTCATGTCTGATCACGAAAGTGAGCCCACTTCCGACTGGTCTCCCGTTGCGAGAGAGTTTGAAGAACTTTATTAAGGAAGAAAAGCAAATGACGATTTCGAATGAGATTAGTGCATCTTCTGACAGTGCACTGTGGCAATCCATTAACTGGAAGGCCGTAGAGGCGAACGTCTTAAAGCTTCAAATGCGTATCGCAAAGGCAACTAGAGACGGTAAACACGGCAAAGCAAAAGCATTGCAGTGGATACTGACTCACTCTCGCTCAGCAAAACTTCTTGCTGTTAAGCGAGTTTCTCAAAATAAAGGCAGTAAAACGCCTGGAATAGACGGCGTTGTCTGGAACACAGACACGCGTCGTATGAAAGCAGTAAATCAACTGAGTCGGAAAGCTTATCAAGCGAAACCACTCAGGCGTATCTATATCCCCAAAAAGAATGGCAAGCTTCGACCTCTGGGCATCCCATGCATGATAGACAGAGCACAACAAGCGCTACACCTATTATCGCTAGAGCCCATATCAGAAACAACTGCCGACCCGAATAGTTATGGCTTTAGAGCAAATCGTAGCACGGCTGACGCTGTCGACCAGTGCTTCAAGTGTTTGGCTTTAAAGAAATCGGCTAAATGGGTTCTTGAAGGAGATATTAAAGCTTGCTTCGACAAAATCGGGCATCAATGGCTTATGGATAACATCGCCATCGATAAACGGATGTTGGAGCAATGGCTAAAGTCAGGCTTTGTAGACAAAGGGCTGTTTTACGACACCGACGAAGGCACTCCTCAAGGCGGAATTATATCCCCCACCTTGATGTTGATGACGTTATCGGGTCTCGAACAGCGCATTAAGTCTACCGCGCTTAAGAAAGGAGCAAGAGCTAACTTTATTGGATATGCCGACGATTTCGTCGTCACTTGCGCTTCAAAGGAAGTGCTCGAGAACGATATCAAACCGTTGATTGCTGATTTCTTAGCGGAAAGAGGCTTAACATTATCCGAAGAGAAAACGCACATTACTCATATCAACGATGGCTTTGATTTTCTTGGGTTCAACCATAGGAAGTACAAAGGGAAACTGCTCATCAAGCCGAGTAAATCCAATACGTTGATGTTCTTAAGCAATCTGCGTGAACTCATCAAAAAGCACGTAACCCTTCCAGTGAATGATCTTATCAAACTGATAAATCCTAAACTCAGGGGATGGTCGAACTATTATCGGCACTGCGTAGCTAAACAGGTATTCGGATATGTAGGTCACAAGTTATTCCATACGTTATGGCACTGGGCTAAAAGGCGTCATCCAACAAAGTCTAAAACTTGGATTGCCCTAAAATACTTCATCAACCGAAAAGGCCAATGGCAGTTTCACGGTTGGCAGAAGATCATGGATATGGATTGCCAGTTCAATCTCTTCCAAATAGCCAAAGTGCCAATAGAAAGGCATGTGAAAATCCGAAGTGCAGCGACACCCTTTGACCCTCTTTACCAAGAATACTTGGTAAAGAGAAAATCTAAAAGGCTAGCTCGTAACTCTTGGAACGAACCTGCTTCGACTGCTTTATAAGTTGCTGGGTATCAAACGATGCCTTCGTGGAGGCTTGAGCCTAGTGCAGTGAAAGTTGCACGCTGGGTTCTTAGGGAGACGGCACTTGGTAACAAGTGTCGTCCACCCGACAGAAATGAGCTATAGCTTCAGCTAAATTAGCAATTCATGGATAACTAATAGTATGGGAAGTAGCTAAGTTTAATGCCCCTGTTTTGATAGTGCAGGTGACGTCCATTACTACCAACGATGATGCTCAACATAATCATCGAATAAATGTATTGCTTTTGTTAATCATCTATTTTAATTTAAAAAAATGACGCTAATAACTACTTCCACTCAAACTCTATGTTGTTGCTGTAAATACCTTATTTACGGCCGTTTTCGTGTAGCTATTACGTAGCAAACCTATCGCACTATTACCTAGGCCGTTGATGTTTTCATCCACGGCCTTTTTGTATTTATAAGGATATGATTTATGACCCAACCGACACTCCAGCTCTTTAATACCCTTAATAGAACACTGAGTCCGTTTTATACGATTCAACCCCGTAAGGTTGGCCTTTATGCATGTGGCCCAACCGTTTATGACTATGCACATGTCGGTAATCTACGTACCTATTTGTTCGTTGACGTCCTAAAACGCGTACTACAGATCAATGGGTATCAAGTCAATCATGTCATGAACATAACCGATGTCGGACATCTAGTATCAGATGGTGACACTGGAGAAGACAAGATGGAGAAAGGTGCACGCAAACAAGAAAAATCAGCTTGGGATATTGCTACTTTTTTTGAAGACGCATTTTTTACTGATCTTGAAAGGCTTAACATTCTCAAACCTTCTATCACTTGCCGAGCAACTGATCATATTCAAGAGCAGATTTCGTTTATTCAGTCACTCGAAGCTAAAGGCTATACCTATCAAACCAGTGATGGTATTTATTTTGATACAGAAAAGTTACCCGACTACGGAAAGCTTGCGCGATTAGATAAGGAAGGTTTGGAAGCTGGCATTCGCGTTGATATGGCGGAGAAAAAGCATCCTACAGATTTTGCACTATGGAAATTCACTGGCGAACAGAAACGGCAAATGGAGTGGACAAGTCCATGGGGAAATGGCTTCCCAGGGTGGCATATTGAATGTTCAGCGATGGCAGAGAAGTACTTGGGAGAAACCTTCGATATACATATCGGTGGTGAAGATCACATTCCTATACACCACACCAATGAAATTGCACAATGCCAAGCTAAAAACGGACATGTACAAGCAAACTTTTGGTTGCATGGTTACTTCTTAAATATTAACAATGAGAAAATATCTAAGTCGGGTTCTACACTGCGTTTAGAAAGCCTAATCGACAAAGGTTATGATCCTTTAGCTTATCGTTATTTAACCTTAACCAGTCACTATCGTAGCCAGCTCAGTTTTACTTGGGAAGGGTTGAATGGCGCACAAAAGGCACTGCGTAGATTAAGAAAGAAAATCACTGATATGCCTGACGGTGGTAACGTTGACAACCAGTTCAAAGCTGAATTTCTTGCACGTATCAACCGTGATTTAAATATGCCGCAAGCACTCGCCTTATTATGGGAGGTCACTGATAGTTCCATAGAGCCTGCCAATAAAAAAGCGACACTACTTTATTTTGATCAAGTATTTGGCCTTAACCTTGATAAGGTTGAACAGTTAACAATCCCCAAACAAGTTCAACAGCTCGCTGAACAACGTCAATGTTTGAAACAACAGGGGCGATATGATGAAGCAGACACAATCCGAGAGCAAATTCGAGCTTTGGGATATCAAGTTAACGATAGTACTAATCAATCGAGTGTAACAAAGTTACTTTAATTAAAATCACCCGTTTTACCGAATAAGAGGTTAGCAATCGCCTCTTATTTCTGGGTTATGGGCTGGTTTGAGCTTACACCGTAATTCATAAGGCTCGTATTAGAAATAAGTCGGCCAAAATTGTGATAATGAAAGCCATAGTGTTATTAATTAAGCTTATTTTGGGCCACTTTTGAGTTAGAAAGTGCCACGGGTAAAGTTCAGTCCGTGAAGATTTTGGACAAAACGCTTTAGGTGTGTTGCTCTAAACCGTTTCGTTCAGATTAGAAAAATACTTTGAAACCTTAAGCGTTTGTATGGCTGTCTATTGCTACAGATTTACCTTTTAGCCTACAAATTTTTATTCAACCATTTTATCGTATGATCTCGCATGTCGTTGGAAAAGTAATGCGATTCATCAGCTAAATTGAACTCAATTTCAGTATTGTTTTTATCGTATTTACTCTTCACTTTTTCATAAAAGTCCTTCGCGAAATTAGCAGGAACCCAATCATCTTTCTCACCATTTATGATCAACATAGGGCGACTTTCATTTTCTATAAGGTACAAACATGGATCAATCTCTGCCATATACCTAATAGCTAACTTCTCATCGTCACTAAGAATCTTATTAACTGAATCGGCTTCTAAGGCGAACTTCTCCAAGCCGACAAAGTCAGGAGAGCCGATAATTGGTACCGCAACTTTAATCCGTTTATTTTTGGTCAAAGAATAAAATGTGGACATTGCCCCCATAGAGATACCCACAACCGCAATCCTCGATGGATCAATCCTTATATCTTCCTGATAATGCTCAATGAGTGTATTTATGTCATCTGAGTTCTGCTTGATAACACCCGTCATTCTTTTGATAAATCTCGAATGGCTACTAAAGTTTTGAGCATTACCATCATCTCTTTCGCCGTGTTTATCTGCATCAAAACAGATAACAGAATAACCCTGAAGAGCTAAATTTAAAGCTAGATTAGAGCCTTCATATTTATCATTGCTCCAACCGTGACAGATGATGACTAAAGGATTATTTACCGACTCTTTTTTACAATAGAGCAGATATGTAACTTCACCGATCTTACTTTTTTCTACTACAACACCTTCCATGAACGCCCCATATATTTCAATATATTCGTTTACAAGCACCATAAACAGTCAGACTTCAGAAAACAGCTAACGCTGATTAGACGAAAAATTGTCGTCTTTTATCATTTTATAATGCAACACCGTTTATATTGGTTCAATTAACAATCAACAACCTAAGTCACATGAAGGGAATTTTGGGCTGCCAAATGTCGCCTAATAACAGAGATTCTGATTTACCAATTAGCTCGGATAAGTTTTAGTAGTGCAAACTAAGATTAACAGCAGATGAATGAGTAAAAGGTCTACCGAACAATGGGGCAGAAATGAGTTAGAGATCCTAGTGACATACAAACCTCGAAAACAAGTTGATGACCACCACACCAAATCACATAGACTATTAACTCACGCCCCATTTGTTTCCTATTAGTGTCTTTCATAGAAAGCTACTCAGAATGTTCTTACATTTTCTGAGTAACTACCCCTCTCCGAATCCTTCTGAATATACCCATTATTACAAATACGTAATAATAATTTTCTATTTAAGGGGATTATCAAAACATGCACTCACACCTATACTAGCCCCAACAAAACGAGAGAGCGGAAACAATTAAGCTCAACTACGCTTAACGGGTTGAATTTAATTGCACGGTTATCCGCTGTACTGACATATATAGGAAACATCCAATGACAATCGAAATTAAACCTGGTCAAACGCATATCAAATCAAAAGCAATGGTTGCATGGGCAGCTGGCGAGCCACTAAAAATGGAAGAAGTTGATGTACAACTTCCTAAAGCTGGTGAGGTTCTAGTTCGCATCGTTGCTACTGGTGTTTGTCACACTGACGCATTCACATTATCAGGTGACGATCCAGAAGGTATCTTCCCTTCAATCCTTGGTCACGAAGGTGGCGGTATCGTTGAGATGATCGGCGAAGGCGTTACAAGTGTCGAAGTTGGCGACCACGTTATCCCACTTTACACAGCTGAATGTGGCGAATGTAAGTTCTGTAAATCTGGTAAAACTAACCTATGCCAAGCGGTTCGTGAAACGCAAGGTAAAGGCCTAATGCCAGACGGTACAAGCCGCTTCTCTATCAATGGCGAAACAATTTTCCATTACATGGGTTGCTCGACTTTCTCTGAGTACACAGTACTTCCAGAAATTTCTCTAGCGAAAGTAAGCAAAGAAGCACCACTTGAAGAAGTTTGTCTTCTAGGTTGTGGTGTAACTACGGGTATGGGCGCTGTATTGAACACAGCTAAAGTTGAAAAAGGCGACAACGTTGCTGTATTCGGCCTAGGCGGTATCGGTCTTTCTGCAATCATTGGTGCTCGTATGGCTGGTGCTGACCGCATCATCGGTGTTGATATCAACGAGAGCAAATTCGAGCTAGCAAAACAGCTTGGCGCGACCGACTGCATCAACCCAACTAAATTCGACAAGCCAATCCAAGACGTTATCGTTGAGATGACAGATGGCGGTGTTGAGTACTCTTTCGAGTGTATCGGTAACGTAAACGTAATGCGTCAAGCACTTGAGTGCTGTCACAAAGGTTGGGGCGAATCAGTAATCATTGGTGTTGCAGGTGCAGGCCAAGAGATCTCAACTCGTCCATTCCAACTAGTAACTGGTCGTGTATGGCGTGGTTCTGCTTTCGGTGGTGTTAAAGGCCGCTCTGAGCTTCCAGAAATCGTTAACCGTTACATGGCGGGTGAGTTTGGTCTTCAAGAGTTCATTACCCACACAATGGGTCTGCAAGACGTAAACGAAGCATTCGACCTAATGCACAAAGGTGAATCTATCCGTACTGTTCTACACATGGATAAGTAACACCTCTTGGCCTCGATTCTTTCGAGCGTCGAGGCCAAAGCTATAAATGAAAAGCAACAAACTGTCTTCACCACCTCCTGCCCGGTGGGTGGTGAAACTTTAAATGATATAGACATGTTATTCCCCAAAACCATCAACCTAACGGAGCACAATAGATGACACTCGAAAACATTAGCCAAGCAAAGGTTGCTGGTGGTTGGCACAAACAATACACCCACTTTTCTGCAACGCTTGACTGCAACATGCGTTTTGCGATTTTCTTGCCGCCTAACGCAAGTAAAGAAAACCCAGTTCCTGTTTTGTATTGGTTATCAGGCTTAACCTGTACCGATGAAAACTTCATGCAAAAAGCCGGCGCGTTCAAAGCTGCGGCTGAGCAAGGCATTGCTATTGTTGCACCTGATACAAGCCCGCGCGGCGAAGGCGTTGCCGACAATGAAAGCTACGATCTCGGCCAAGGTGCAGGCTTCTATGTGAATGCCACTCAAGCACCATGGGACAGCCATTACCACATGTACGATTACGTGGTAACAGAGCTCCCAGCTTTGATTGAGTCTTTCTTCCCAGTAACGTCTGTGAAATCCATTTCAGGTCACAGCATGGGCGGACACGGTGCCCTAACGATTGGTATTAAGAACGAAGATAACTACCGTTCTATCTCGGCATTCAGCCCAATCACCAACCCAATGCAATGCCCTTGGGGACAAAAAGCATTCAACCAATATCTAGGCTTAGATATTGAAGAATGGAAACACTACGATGCCTTTGAGCTTCTAAAAACCAAAGGCACTAAGCTGCCAATGTTGGTAGACCAAGGCGAAGCGGACAACTTCCTGATTGAACAGCTAAAGCCTGAGCAATTGGTCGAAGCAGCTAAGGTAACCAATGCCGATTTAGAGCTACGTATGCAGCCAGGTTACGACCACAGCTACTACTTCATCTCTAGCTTTATTGATGAGCATATTGAGTTCCACGCTGCTTACCTAAACAAGTAGTCACACCGATTTAGCCCACACCTTGCAAAAGCGTGAGGTGTGGGCTTTTTTATGCCTGCTGTTTGGGCAAATACGCTGTTGCTAAAGAGCAGCAACAACGATTAACACTTTCAAATACCCCCGCTATACCAACAAAAAACAATACAACTAAAAGGGACGACTATGAGCTGGTTTTTCTTAATGATGGGCGTGATGGCGGAAGCACTTTCTCACGTAGCACTTAAAGCAACCGACGGTTTCAGCTTATCTAAACCCATCCCTGCTCTATTGGTGATTTCAGGACATTTGGCGGCATTTCTATTTTTGAGCCAAGCAATGAAAGGGATGCCTGTAGGTGTGGTTCACTCTTTATGGGCGGGCTTGGCTATCGTAACCGTGAGCTTGATTTCTACGTTTGTTTACCGCCAGCACCTCGATACTATGGTGTGGGTTGGTATGTTATTTGTGGCAGCAGGTGTTGTGATGATCAACCTATCTCAAGGTCACTCGCACTAGTGTAGATAGTGACTTATGAACAGTGTGTCAATTCGTTCAAGTTTCCTAACAGACAGTGTCGCCTTCACTTATTCATACTCTTACAATCGGCAAATCAAACCTGTTACCATAGCGTCTTCTACATCACCTATTTTGAAGGTTGCTATGAAAGCAATTAAGACTCTTTTCTTCCTGATGGTTTTATTAAGCGGTCTGTTTACCGCTTGGCTGTTTATCCCGATTCCAGCGACCATGGACAAGCAAACGCTCGACCTTCCATTAACGGAACCATTCAAGCTTGTGGCGTACCGCAGCAACCCGAATGATGCGAGCAAGCCGCTGACTTACCACTACTATGTGATTTCAGATGTGGTTGGCGTGGACGACATGGACCCGTTCCTGGTTACCACAGACCAGTTCGTGAAGCTTGGCGAATTCGACGAGAACACGTTCAGTTTAACGGTTAACGGCAAGATTGAGAGCTACACCAACGATTTGTGGATCAAAAAATCTGACGGCAAGCTTCAGCACTGGTACGTAAGTGTTGATGCGAACTATGTTCGTTAGAGTCGAATTCAAATAAACCCTATTTTAAAACTGCGCTTTGGCTTCCAAGCGCAGTTTTTGTTTCTAGCGAAATTTTTGTTTCAAGCCGCCCGCCTTAAACTCTCCCTCACTTTTTACCCACCACTGCCGTGCTCTTAAAAATGCTACAAGCAGAGCAGGTTTTATAAGCCCTTAAGATGTTATAAGCTCAGATTATGCTCGACGCTCAATAAATCAAAAATAACAAAGGATCACCCGTGGAATTTACGCTCGACAAATTTAACGGCATCATCATCGACCCAGCAACAGCCCCTCACGATGCTGACTCTTTCAATGCCGAACTCAGCGAGATCACCGAATTTTCAAAGCAGAATAACAAAGGCATAATTTGGATTAGCTTGCCTATTTCGCTCTCGCACCTTATTCCAGTGGCGACTGAACTTGGCTTTGTGTTTCACAACTGTCTAGAAGACGAGATTACGCTGATCCACAAATCCAAGATTGTAGAGTTTGTGCCTTTCATTCCGACCCACACCTTGGGCGCAGGCGCATTGATCACCAACGAACATAATCAAGTGCTGATGATTAAAGAGCACGGTATGACAGGCTACAAATTACCGGGCGGCCATATTGAGTTGGGTGAAGGCATTGAAGAATCGGTGGTTCGTGAAACCTTGGAAGAGACTGGTATCAAAGCCACATTCATTTCTGTGGTTGGCATGGCGACGAGACACCCGTATCAGTTTGGCAAATCGAACCTCTACTTTATTTGCCACCTTATCGCTCAAACCCAAGAGATTGCGATTCAAGACACCGATGAAATTGCAGAGGCTAAATGGGTTGATATTGAAGAGTATATTAACAACCCCGACAGCTACCCGTTTAACCGCCAATTGGTCGGTTCTCTGATAGGAAAGCAAGGTTTGGAGCTTACTCAGCTAGAAGGTAATTCAGGCCCAACCCACAAGCCCGAGATCTTCTTTTCGAAAAGCTAAAGTGCTTCAGATATAAAAACGCCCAACTCAATTGAATTGGGCGTTTTGGTTTCTAGCCTTTGTTTTTCTTAATTAAGCCTACTGCGTTGTTAGTAATTCTTGTACCCATGATTCATTCTCATACTTTAGAACGAACCTGTATTAGAAGAAGCCCAACGGATTAGTATCGTAGCTGATCAATAGGTTCTTAGTGTTTTGGTAGTGGTCGAGCATCATCTTGTGTGTCTCACGGCCAATGCCCGATTTTTTGTAACCACCAAACGCGGCATGAGCTGGGTAAGCATGATAGCAGTTCACCCAAATACGCCCCGCTTCGATGTTGCGCCCCATGCGATACGCTAGGTTTGCATCACGCGTCCATACGCCTGCACCCAAGCCATACTCGGTGTCATTGGCAATTTCTAGTGCTTCCGCTTCATCTTTAAATGTCGTTACCGCAATAACAGGACCAAAGATCTCTTCTTGGAATACACGCATCTTGTTGTTGCCTTCGAGCATGGTTGGTTGGATGTAGTAACCATTACCGAGATCATCCGGTTGCTGCGCAATTTCACCGCCTGTTAGCACTTTCGCACCCTCTTGACGACCGATTTCTAGGTAACTCAGAATCTTATCAAACTGCTCTTTTGAAGCTTGTGCACCCACCTGTGTATCAGTATCTAACGGGTTACCTTGCTTGATAGTTTGAGCACGCTCGACCACCTTGGCGATAAACTTGTCGTATACCGATTCATGAATCAACACACGTGATGGACAAGTACACACTTCACCTTGGTTGAAGAACGCAAGCAGCATACCTTCGACACACTTATCAAGGTATTCGTCTTCATGGTTAAAGATATCTGGGAAGTAGATGTTTGGAGACTTACCGCCAAGTTCTACCGTTGATGGAATCAAGCTTTCTGCGGCACATTTCAGGATGTGGTGACCGACCTCTGTCGAACCGGTAAAGGCTAGCTTCGCCAAACGATCGCTGGTTGCTAACGCTTGACCCGCTTCGCTACCAAAACCATTCACGATGTTGACCACGCCTGCAGGCAGAAGATCAGCGATCTTCTCCATCATCACCAAAATCGATGTCGGTGTTTGCTCGGCAGGTTTCATCACCACACAACAGCCCGCAGCAAGTGCAGGCGCCAGTTTCCAAGCCGCCATTAAAATCGGGAAGTTCCAAGGAATGATCTGCCCCACCACACCAATAGGTTCTGGGAAGTGATAACTTGCGGTGTTTGAATCGAGCTCTGCTGCGCTGCCTTCTTGCGCACGAATACAACCCGCGAAATAACGGAAGTGATCGACAACCAAAGGAATGTCTGCTGCCAAAGTTTCACGCACAGGCTTGCCGTTTTCCCACGTCTCGGCGACTGCGATTTCTTCTAGGTTCGCTTCAATGCGGTCGGCAATTTTAAGTAGGATGTTCGAACGTTCAGTCACACTGGTCGAAGCCCAACTTGCACGAGCTGCATGCGCGGCATCGAGTGCCAAGCTAATGTCCGCCTCGGTTGAGCGTGCCACTTGGCAATACACCTGACCATTCACTGGGGAAGTGTTATCAAAATACTCGCCGCTGACAGGCTTCACCCACTCGCCACCGATAAAGTTATCGTATTGCGCTTTAAAGTTAACCACTGCGTTATCACTACCCGGCTGTGCGTAAATCATAGTTAGATCCTTCTTTGATTTGTTATTCGTTATTGAGCGAGAGCTGTCTTATTTTTATGGCGGCTCCTCTTGAGAAAAGAACTCATGACAAGACGCCCATGTTTATGCTTTCTGTTTAAAACACTGATACTTCGTATTTTCTTCACAACAGTAACAACGCAAATCACACGCCAGAACTTCAAAACTTGTTGTTAATAAATTGTAAAACTATGATTACCAAACGTTTACAACCCAAAGTGAGTTGGTATTGAACGGACGTATGGAAACCACTCCAGTGTTCAACTGTTCCAAATTGGTACACCCTCACTGTTACGACATGGAACAGTCATGCACCTTCAACAAGCAAACACCTCAGATTGGCTTTCATCTTCTTGGCACCGCAGTACAGAAGCGGGTCTAAAACAGAGACGACTTCCCGAAGACATTCGCCTGCCGCAATCGATCCTTAAACAGCGACGTCATCAATCGTCTGACTTGATTCATATCGTCGAACGTAATGCCCTACCTCTGTTTAATCAGATGTTTGCACGCACTGACAGTCGTTTGATTCTGACGGACATTGAAGGCGTCATTCTGGCGAGTTGGGGACAGGAGCGGTTTAAGGAGAAACTGACATCAATTGCACTCAGCTCAGGAGCGTGTTGGCAGGAACAACTGAAAGGCACCAACGCGATTGGCACCGCCATCGTTGAAGCGAAACCAGTATCCATCATTGGCGAACAGCACTTCATCCACCAGCATCGATTTATCAGTTGCTCAGCAAGCCCGGTGTTCGATCATCAAGGTCAAATGGTTGGGGTATTGGACATCACCAGTGAACAACAGCAACACGACAGCTCAGTGCAATTACTGGTTCAAAATATGGTTCAGCTTGTTGAGAACCAGCTATTAAGTCATATCCCACAAGGCACCACTCGTATTGACCTCGCGTGCGAGAAATCGTTATTACACAGTGGTTGGCAAGGGATAGTAATAGCCAATGAGGCGGGTGAGGTAGTGGCGCACAATCAGGTCGCCTCTCAGCTGCTGGATCAAACCTAGATCGTCGGCGAATGCATAGATACCCTCTTCAACCGAACCTCATTAGACACGCCCTTTGTGTTTGAGAAACAGCATCTCAAACAACCAACTGCAAAACGCACGCGTTCCATTTCAGCATCGTGCGATTTGCACCATGGCGAACAACAAATTGAACATGCTTGGCAGCAAGCCAACAAGGTAATCGACAAAGGGATCAGCCTATTAATCTTAGGAGAAACAGGGGTCGGTAAGGGTGAGTTTGTTAAAGCGTTACACAAGCAAAGCCAACGTAAATCGTCACCGTTAGTGGCGGTGAATTGCGGTGCGCTGCCGAAAGATCTTATCGAATCTGAGCTGTTTGGCTACGCGCCGGGCGCTTTTACGGGCGCAAGCCACAAAGGATTCCAAGGTAAGATCCGCCAAGCAGACAAGGGAATTCTGTTTCTAGATGAAATTGCCGACATGCCATTGGAGGCTCAGTGTCGATTGCTGCATGTTCTACAAGATAAGTCGGTAGTGCCTGTTGGCTCAAATCAGAGCTATCAAGTCGATTGTCAGATCATCGCCGCAACTCATAAAAACCTAGAACAATTGGTCGCTACGGGGGAATTTCGACAAGATCTCTTTTACCGCCTGAATGGCTTGGCCTTTACTCTGCCAAGCCTGCAACACCGACAAGACAAACACGCCTTAATCGAGCATATTCATCGTAAATACGCCGAGGGTGAACAATCAATTTGCCCACACCTCATGAGTTTGCTGTGCGCCTATTCATGGCCGGGTAATATCCGCGAATTGGACAACTTACTTAAGGTTGCTGCTCTATTGGCAAGTGATGAACCACAACTCACGCTAGAACATGTACCTGGCCATCTTGCTCAACATCTCACGTTATTAGCGCATGATAATCAGCATCAACTGACGACTCAAAATACCACCAAAGGCACAACGAATAACGATTTAAGAAGTACCGTTGAGGAAACTTTGCTACAAACCTATCAAGCGAATCAAGGCAACATCAGCAAGACTTCGAGAATACTGGGCATCAGCCGCAATACCATTTATCGAAAGCTAAAGAGCTTGGGGATTCTTTAATAATCAAGATGATCAATGGTCCAGTTACTTGAATTTAGTCTGCAAAGTATAAATACATACTTTTTAAGTGGGTATTCAACACTTCGGATGAAATTAAAATGTGACTGATGTCATATAATGAGCAATATATATCCACAACACCCTCAAACTACAACCTCCTGATTTACCAGGAAATTAAAAACGGCATCAAGTATAAAACATCAACAAATACAATTAGATAATAGAATAAAGACAGCCATACACCTATCTTATTGTTCCTCTCTAAAAGACATAATCCGGAGCGTTATACCATCCTATTTATATTTTTAATCACCCTATTCTTATTGTGTTCATTATTTAGAATTTTCCATTCACGTATCTTGTTTAAAATCTCTGAAAAACTACCACTATTTGGTTAGAGAGATAATATGTTTAACAGTATACGAACGCGAATTGCGGTGAGTGCGGGCGGAGCGATGGCTTTCACTCTGTTAATCGCCATGGGAATGACGACCAACGCATTTACCGATGTGAATAAACAAGTCACTGAAAAAGTAAAAACGCAGCTGACAGAGGCCACTGCTACGGATTTACAAAACACGGCACTTCAACAAGGTTTGAACATCGCTAACCAGCTTAACCCTGTATTAGCGAACCTTAAGCAAGTGCGCTCAATCATCGAATTAAGTTCAGAAACCGACGCAAGTGCAGAGCTTATCGTGAAACAGTTTACTGCGGCACTGGAAGCACAAAACAAAGCTGTATTTGCGGGTTACATGGTTTGGGAGGATAAGACATGGTCACAACAGTCTGTCTTGAATAACGAGCTCAACGTGAACAGCGAAAATGGCTCAGAGACGTCGCTGATTTCAGATAACCAACAAGACTCGAACACGGAACTGAGCATTAACACAGAATCAGACTCGAATATCGAATCTGGCTCAAACATCGAATTAAGCTCAAACACTGAGTTAGGTTTTAACAGTCAGGGCTACCTTGCGCCTTTCTTCTCTCCCAATGACCAGAACAGCTTTGATGCTGTCGCAATGGAAAGCTTTAGCAATACCGATCTCAACAGCAACGGTGAGCGCAAAGATGATTGGCACTTAATGCCATATCAAACGGGTAAAACGTTTGTGATGGAACCGTATTTTTATTCAGTGCGCGGCAAACAAGAGCTCATTACCACCATCAGCCAACCAATCAAACATGACGGGAAAATCATCGGCTCGCTAGGCTTTGATTTATCCCTACATGAACTCCAAAGCCAAAGTGAATTACTTGCGCGTAACCTGTTTGATGGCCAAGGAAAAATCCTAATCACTTCATGGAAAGGCATTACACTGGCCAACAGCCGAGCTGGAAATATGGTGGGTAAAAAAGTCTCTTCTGAATTGGAATCTGAATGGTCAAAGATTCAGTCTATCGCTAACAGAGAAGGCGCCGGTCTTGTGACTTTCGGCGGCGATGAGTACGCGATTACTGCAATCGATACCAGTGATGCGCCATGGGTAGTCATGGTGTCTGTTCCTAGTAGTCACCTAGCCAAAAGCGTCAATGACTACACCGAGTGGAGTGATGCTCAGAATTCAAAAGCACTTGAAAAAGGTGTGTGGGCGGGAATCATCGCCGCTCTTCTAGGCATTGCCTCAATGGCATTCATTGCTAACTCTTTGGGCAAGGTTTTGAACAACTTAGTGGAACGCTTTAAAGATGCAGCACAGGGTGAAGGTGACTTAACTTATCGCATTGAAGTGAAAGGTAAGGATGAAACCGCTCAGCTTGCACACTGGTTCAATACCTTCCTATCTCGCATACAAGAGATGCTACTTACCGTGATGGTAACAGCTGACCAAGTGGATAAAAACGCGACAGAAGGCCAAGCTCGTGCTGAAGTTTCACGTGACCAGCTGAATTCTCAAGTTAACGAAGTGAACTCACTTGCCACTGCTATCAATGAAATGAGTGCAACAGCGCAAGAAGTGGCGAACTCAGCGGTTCAAGCAGCTGCGGCAGCAAGCCAAGTGCAGAGCAACAGTCTCAATGGTATGACGCGCATGGACAATGCCGCCAGTGCTGTAGACAGCTTAGCTGTGCAGGTTAACGATGCGCAGCAACAAACACAGAACTTAGTCGATTCGAGCACCGCTATTCAGGGTATCTTGAGCGAGATTGGTGGCATTGCAGAGCAAACTAACTTACTTGCACTGAATGCAGCGATTGAGGCAGCTCGTGCAGGAGAGGCTGGTCGAGGCTTTGCAGTGGTTGCTGATGAGGTTCGTAACCTAGCGAATCGAACTCAAGGTTCAACAGAAGAGATTCGCTCTATGTTGGCTCGCTTAGAACAAGAGACTCAATCTATTGTGGTACTGATGGAGCAAAGCCAGAATCAAGCGAACAACACAAAAAGTGAAACCGAAGCTGCACATCAAGCCTTGTCTGAAATCAACCAAGCGATTGAAGTGATTAATGACATGAACAATCAGATCGCTTCCGCGGCTGAAGAGCAAAGCTCTGTGTCAGAAGAGATTAATCGCAATGTCGTGATCATCAATGACACAGCAGTGGAAGTGATGGACACCATGACATCATCAGTAGCAATCAGTAATGAGCTGACAGTGAAAGCCGGTGATTTACACGGTGAACTGAGTAAGTTCAAGCTTTCTTAATTACCAACAACGTCTAACAATAACTAGGCCGAGAAACACTATGTTTTCGGAGAAACGCAACGTTCTTCGTGAAACACCATGTTCTCGGCCTATCTATTTTAGCTCCGCACTCAACATTACCCTCACCGAGCAAAAATCTAATTGGAGTCCAACTCCACAAGTTGGTTAAGCACTTCTTTGTCTAACACTGGGTGATGTTTGCTCGCTAAAATCAGCACAATATCCACCGAAGGCAGTGGTGGCATATCTTCCAGAATGTTCAGATCAGAAGTCACACTCAGCTTACCCATCGCGCCAATCGCTAAACCTGCTTTAACAATGGCACGTTGCGCCGAAGCGGTATTACTGCACGCCAACAACTGATAAGGCGTACCCTGTTTAGTTAGGCCATTCACTGCCGCTGCGTGATACTTACAATCGGTCTGAAACAAGGCTAATGGAACAGGCTTGGAGCTATCGAACACATAGTCTGGGCTGCTTATCCATACACCCACATCACTGGTCAGCCAATAGCCCTCTTCACTGTCAGGCGCTCGGGTGACAATTGCAGCATCAAGCCTGCCATCATCCAACCACTCTCTGAGCGTAATGCTTGGCAGGCTGAATACTTGAATAGAACAGGTGGGTTCTGCTTTCTGCAACAGGCGAATCACTTTTGGCAGAATAGTGTCATTGTAGTCTTCAGGGCAACCGAGTCTTAAAGGTTGTTTGTCTTCGTAACGCTTTACTTGCTTGAGGGCGGTATTGTGGAGGGCGACCAACTGCTCCGCATGAGAACGCAGCGCTAAGCCAGCCTCTGTCAGCACGAGATTACGGCCTTCTTTCTGGAAAAGAGTCACGTTGAGTTCTTCTTCCAGTTTGCGCATCTGCGCACTGAATGCCGATTGGGTGCGATTGATCTGTTTCGCTGCACGAGTAAAGCTACTGGTTTCTACAAACGCGAGAAAGCCTCGCAAAGCATCAATATCCATATTGAAATCACCACCCATCGTTTTTATTAATGTATTGCATCAAAATTATCCGTTAGTGCGCCGCAATACAATCCCCTAAGCTCAAATGCATGCCCCTAAGGCTCAATACTCAAAGCATCCACACTAAACGCAAGGAAGCAACGATGCAGCTTTATATTGGAAACCAGAACTACTCAACTTGGTCATTACGCGCATGGCTAATATTCGACAACTACAACCTGAATGCGGAAGTCATTAAGCTCAAGCTTTTCACCTCTGATTTCTACGACACACTAGCTTCAGTGACACCAACAGCCAAAGTTCCAACCCTGGTTGACGGTGACGTTGCGGTGTGGGATTCACTGGCGATTCTCGAATACGTCAACGAAGCCTACTTGGACGGCGCAGCATGGCCTAAATCAGTGAAAGAACGCGCCCATGCCCGAGCAATTTCTGCAGAGATGCACTCTGGATTTTTTGCCGTAAGAAATGAAATGCCGATGAACTGCCGCGCTCAACGAAAGCTTGCTTTGAGTGAAGAGGCATTGAAAGACATCGCTCGTATTGATGCCATATGGTCGACGCAAATGGAGCAACATCCAGAAGGTTGGTTGTTTGGTGAATGGTCGATTGCCGATGCGATGTTTGCACCCCTTGCATTGCGCGTAGAAACCTATGGCATCAAACTTTCAGAGAAGGCATCACAGTATCAGCAACGTGTGCTCAACAGCCCATCAGTACAAAAATGGTTGGCAGAAGCGAACTTAGAAACCGATGTGGTTGAAGAGGACGAGGCGGGAGAGCCGGTATAAATAGATTAAAAAAGAGTCTCGATGCGATATCGAGACTCGTTCATTATTAGATGATTTGAAAGCGATTTCCTTACTGGCTACTCTGCCGCAACGCCGTCTTTATGATCATTCGGTTCAAATTCTAAAATATCACCAGGTTGGCACTCTAAAACTTCACACAGCTTGTCGAGCGTCGATAGCCTTACGGCTTTGGCTTTATCATTTTTTAATACGGACAAGTTGGCTTCTGTTATCCCAACTTCTTTTGCCAATGTCTTTAATCGCATTTTCCGTTTGGCCATCATAATGTCTAAATTAATGCGGATAGTCATGACAAGTCCTTTAAATGGTTTGGCTATGTTCGTCAGCCAGAATATAACCTTCTTTCATCACCCACGAGATGATCAAAATAATTATACCCAATATCAGTGTTAAAAAGTCCATACCAACGAAACTAATCTCAAAGATACGGTCACCTGGTGGATTATTGAACGACAGAATCACTGACATCAATGAACCATAGATAACTGAACCTAATACCCAATAAAACAAGCTATATCCGAGTTTCTGATAGGACATTGCGTTTTCTAAAGAGAAGATTTCACCTCGCTCATAGTTACGGAATAGGCGTATCAGAACCGTTAATGCATACATAAGAATGCTCGACATCGCCAAACTGGTGAACATTGCGATGATTCTTGTTGTCGTAGTAAGTGGAGAGACTGTGAGTGGAGAGGTTATAAAGTAATCCATCTCGATGGAAAACTGAATAATGCCCATCTCACTAAGAAAGTCATAGGGTGTTTGAACTGTTAGCCAGAAGTAACACACCATGATCGGAGTGAGTGCAAGAAAGGACTGCAGTAGCATTCGCACACGGCGACTTTGTTTTTGAATCTTAGACATACTTATATTCCTGTTGAGTTGATGGAAGAATATTAAGATCAAAACAAACGATGATCAACAATAATTTATCGAAAAACGATAATTTATTATTTATTTGCAATATTAAAATGAGTAAGACCCAGATAGTCCTACATCTACACCACAAATAATTTGGGCGATTGTGATCGCCTAATCAAAATGTGCAGATGTGATTGTTTATATTCAACTAAATTCAAATAGTTAAGATAAACGTTATGTTACGAGCACCCATCGCATTACTCAGTGTCACTAGCTTGGCCGTATCTGCCAATGTCACCCTTCCCTCTGGAGAAGACTGGATCAATCATGCTTCTGAAGGGCTCGCACCTTACTGGCTTATGCCGAGCGCACAGGGAGAACCGATAGGCAACTTCCCGACATTTCGTTGTGATGATGGCACCTTGCTCGATGTATCTGATGTGTGTCCTGAATTGAACAGAGGCTGGATCACTCCGCACTTTGGCAAGGAGTTTACGCGTATGAAATCACGCCAAACCTATGCCTACGGCGTGCTCTATCACCTTACTGGAGACAAACAAGCTTTAGCGCTTGCCAAGCAAGGTGCCTACTACCTCATTGATCAACTAGAAGATAAGAAAAATGGTGGCTTTATTGGCTACACAAAAGAGGGAAAAGCGGGTCAAGATTGGCAGCAACGTACCTCTCAAGATCAAGCGTATGCGCTGGTTGGACTCGCGATGTACTACTACCTGACCCAAGACAAAAAGGTAGAAGAAGCACTCATCGCCCAACAAGCTTTTATCTTTGATAAATATAGACTTAGCGACAACAGCGGTCTTGCTTGGGTACTCGCCGACGGTGAAGATGGCAGTGAAAAACGACGTGAACTGGTCGCGCAACTTGATCAAATAAACGGCTACCTGTTGTTAGTCACTCCTCTGCTCAAAGAGCCCGTCAAAGCCAAATGGCTTGATGACTTAAACTGGCTCACGCAAGCCATGATTGATCACTACCACTCTGAAGATGAACAACGCTTCTACGGCGCAATTCACGACAAAGCGGCAATGATGCCGAATGCCAATCACAATGATTTTGGGCACACCATTAAAGCGTATTGGATGACCTATCTAACTGGTCATGCATTAAAAAATTCCGATTGGTCTAAGTTTGGTTTAGACGGTATGAAACACACTTTGGCTCAGGCGCAATATCAAAAAGATTTTGCCAATGTATCTAACTACTTTGGCGAGCGACTTCAGAAGATGTGGCAAGGGCAAGATATCACGGGCTGGCAAAGCAGACCGTACAGCCAATGGGCGTCATCATGGGAATGGGCTGAGCTTGATCAAGCTGCGATGACGGTATCGCTTATCGATGGTTCAATGAAAGACGTACTGCAATACACCCTGCCCACCTTTCATGATGTATGGGTAGATCATAAATACGGTGGCGTTGGGCTTGAGCCTAAGCGTACTAAAGCTTTCCATTGGGGCAATGGCTACCACCAATTTGAACATGCGCTGATTGGCTATTTATATGCTCGACAAGAGGAAGGTAAACCCGCTGTACTTCACTACGCAAGGCCAACCAACAGCAAGATGCCAATGGAACCTTATTACTATCAAGGAGATGTACTTAAATTAGAGAATCAGAGCGATGGAACGCAAAAGGTCAGTTTCAACAACATTCGACCTTAATACCTGATATTCACTCATCGGTATTTTTAGAAGTGGTTAACGACTAAGACGGAGCTGATGAGTAGCTAGCCGTTAGCAAAGCCTGAAAAGAAGATCTTCAGGCTTTTGAAATACCGTTGAGCAACATTTATTGGTAGGATTTTAAATGAATACATAAGCAAGTGAATCTTGTCGGATCTTCAGTTAAACCATATACGTCATCACGAAATCACTTCTTATTATTCTGCTCAACCAACTTTTCATTCCACGCTTCGTTGCCGTCTCGCTTACTGACATCATACTCAGAGCAGAACTGCGATATGGTCATGTTGTTATCGCCAGTTGCTAACTTTAATGCCAATTGAACTTGTTGAAGTTTGCTTTGCAGACGAAGGTTTTGACCTGCCTTTGGGCTTTTTTCTTTAGCAAACTTTAAAGCAGCATGTTTACGTTCGGCAGCTCCCGCTCGGCGATCCGCTTCTGATAATAGATATTTTAGCTGCGCGACACTCTTGCCCTTCTTAAAGGCAGGCTCAAGCAACTCAACGCATTCATCAAATGATGGATTTATAACATATGGATCAATTCTATGCGCTTGTTGGCGCATCCACTCTAGCGCGAGCTTTTCATCTGACATAATTACATCTTTACCAAAGAAATAGCCGTACATGGTATCGCTCAATAGCAAACCGCTGCAACAACAAATTAAGCTACAGTGTCACATTTAATTTCAAGAAAACTACAATTTTCTAAAAGAATCCTCCTTTCACTACCACTTATTCAAACTGGATGATCGGAACAAAGCGATGCTGCGTAGATATGTTTTAGTTTGGTTAGTAAACAAGTCGTCGAAAATAAAAGTGAGAAGAAGAGAAGATATGAAGGCAATGACCCTTTCAAGACAAGATATCAAAGCAATGGGCCAGCGTGAGCGCGCTCGTTTAATTAACTCCTTATCAGGGTTTAAAAGCGCCAACCTTATTGGCACCTGTGACAAGCAAGGGCTAGAAAATCTTGCAGTAGTGAGCTCCGTGGTTCATTTGGGGTCGAATCCCCCTTTACTTGGCTTCATCATCCGGCCTGCGGAAAGTCGCCGTCATACACTAGAAAATATCCTAGAAACTCAACACTTCACTATCAATAGTATCGGGGCGGGCTTTGTTCAAAAAGCCCATCAAACTTCCGCTCGTTATCCTAAATCAGTCTCAGAATTTAACGCGGTCGGTCTCACGCCTTATTACGATGATGTGTTCCCTGCTCCGTTTGTTTTGGAAAGCCCTCTAAAAATAGGCTTGGCCTTCAAAGAGCAGATAACAATTGAAAGTAACCAAACTCAAATGTGGATTGGTGAAGTTGTTTCGATTCACGCACCAAAACGTGCTGTGATGCCAGACGGCTACCTAGATTTAGAAGCGTTAGATTTAGTCACGATTTCAGGGCTAGACAGCTATCATGTCACGCAGAGGCTACATCGTTTAAGCTATGCAAAACCAAATAGGTCACTATTTCCACTGACCCACGAAGGTAACCCAACCTCATGGGAGGCTTTCGAACACAATCTCACTCATTTTGTTCGGTAATTTACGGACAAAGGTGCTAACTTTCTCAACTTCACCCTGTGCACCACACAGCAGCGCTAAACTACATCTATTTCCAAGGATCCTTTTGAAGTTAACCCACTTTAAATACAAAACGCGCAAAGGCCCAGACTACCGACATGGCGATCAGGTGTCATTTATGGACATCAAACAGACCTTCGGTATGGGCAGCATTCGTGTAGGCGCTTGGGTAACGAAAGAAGAGAAAGAGCTCGCTGCAAATCTGATATTCGACTCGTTAGCAGACTTGGCTTACATCTTGGCTTTGCCACCAGAAGCGATTGGCTTACGTGGCACATTAGGCTTAGCGTTCGGCAGTGGTGGCAGAAAAGGTGTACAAGCACACTACGCACCAAATCAAAGAGAGTTAGCCCTCGCTAAAAACGCAGGGGCTGGTGCGTTAGCGCATGAGTTCTGGCATGCATTTGACCACTACATTGCCGAAAAGGCGTTTGAGATTGGTGACACCTCCGGTCCTCGCAAGCAAATCTTGTTCGCCAGTGACTGTTGGCTACATGATAGAAAGGTAAGGCCTCACCCATTAAACGAAAGTTTGATGTCTGTGTTTGATGCCACACTACTCAATGACAACAACCTAGATAAACACGATTACGTGGCGCGAAGTGTTATTGCCGACAAAGCGATGTCGGCCCGTTACTTCTCACTACCAACAGAAATGATGGCGCGAGCCTTTGAAGCTACGATTGAATCCTGCTCAGATATCGAGAATGCTTACTTAGTCGATGGCACGACCAAACCAGATATGTTCCCTCTCTATCCAGACCTCAAGCATCGCAAAGAAATTAATAAAGCGCTGCAAGGTTACTTCGCGCCGTTGGGTCGATCTCTAAGTAAGTAACGTTAGAGTCGTTAGGGCTAAGAGATGATCCATCAGCGAAAAGTGTTTATAGTCCAGACATACACTTCAACATCCATGATTGAGAGGCAGTAATGATCAGTTGGCCATCTTTGGTAAAACTCGACGGGGACGATGAGCTTATTTACGTCGCATCCGAACACGAATTTCAAGCAGAATGCTCAGACATGATCTTGGGCGAAGAGGATTACCTCATTGATTCAGTGGGCGATAGCTACTCGCTTGAATCAAGCTCAAATCAACTGTCTCTCACGAAACAACCTGAGCACTATTCAGTTGAAAGCGTGACCAACCTGATTCGAAATCACGAGTTCCAGAAGGCAGAAGTGTGCCTGATGAAGATCCATTTCCTGACGATCGAAGAAGCGATTCAGTCTTTGGCTTTTGAGCCTCGTTAATACTGCTTAAGAGCTCCTATCAAAGCTAATCCCCAAGACAGATTAAACAAAAACAGCGCCAATTCAGGCGCTGTTTTTGTTTGTTATCTCGCTATCGCTTAATTAAGCGATAAAAATCTGTGCGAGTGCGTAACCTAAGCAACATGCACCGACTACTCCGATTAAACCAACCGACATGAATGAGTGGTTGAAATACCACTTACCAATCTTGGTGGTACCAGAGACATCGAAGTTAACCGTAGCGATATCTGATGGGTAGTTCGGGATGAAGAAGTAGCCGTAAACCGCTGGCATTAAGCCGATAAGCAGGGCTGGGTCTAGTCCTAAGCCAAGACCAACAGGCAGCATCATACGTGCAGTAGCGGCTTGCGAGTTCACCACAACCGATACAATGAATAGCGCTAGTGCAAACGTCCATGGGTAGTTAGTTACCATTTCCACGATGCCCGACTTGAACTGAGGCATTGCGTATTGGAAATAGGTATCCGACATCCAAGCGATACCGAAGATAGCAATCGCTGCCACCATACCCGATTTAAATACCACGCCATTTGGCACGTCACGTGGGTCGGTTTTGGTTGCCAGCAAGATAATACCGCCGAAACAGAGCATCATCATTTGGATGATCACCGACATCTTAATTGGCTTATCGCCGTCTACGATGGTTCTGATCTCAGGCACCATCGCCACGATAACAATCACCACAATCGACAATAAGAAAATCAATACTGCATTACGAGCCGAAGTTGGAAGTACTTCATCCAAAGACGTCGCAGTGGTGCTTTCGATGCGCTTTTTCCACTCAGGATCTTTTAGACGCGCTTGGTATTCAGGGTCGTCGTTCAGTTCTTTACCACGTTTCAAGCTATACAGAGAAAGTAAAAGTGTGCCGAACAGCGTTGCAGGAACCGTCACCATCAAAATAGAAAGCAGAGTAATAGAGTGTTGGATATCAGAAAGTTGCGCGAGGTAATAAACCACTGCTGCCGAGATTGGAGATGCAGTAATCGCCAGTTGCGACGCAACAGATGCAGCCGCCATTGGGCGCTCAGGACGAATACCATTCTTCAGTGCAACATCGCCGATGATAGGCATGATGGAGTAAACCGCATGACCAGTACCCAATAGGAAAGTCATCGAGTAAGTCACGAACGGTGCTATCAAAGTGACGCGTTTCGGGTTCTTTCTCAGTACCCTTTCGGCCACTTGCAGCATGTATTTCAAGCCACCAGCCGCTTCAAGAATAGAAGCACAGGTAACAACAGCGAGGATGATCAGCATTACGGTGACAGGTGGAGACGTTGGTGGCATCTTGAAGACAAACACCTCGATAACCAAGCCAATACCAGAAACAACACCTAAGCCAATACCGCCATACCGAGACCCGATATAAAGTACGACTAATAAAAATAGAAACTCAAAATACAACATAAGCAACCCTGATAAAAATGTGGACTAATGATATTTTGTCCCTAAGTTCCGCTATTTACTTATCGCTTGGTCACACTATGATTGCGGACTCTCACAAATTGTTTTTTCTAAGATTATGGTCACGCTAACTGAACCGTAAGTTTATGAAATGTAATAGGAAGACAGACTCTAAATCTAAATTTGTTATGGACGATAACCATTATTGTGACTGTTAGAACGGTATGACCTATAAAGTGCCAGATTCATAACTTAACGATATTATTTCATTCATAATCAATCACATACAAAGTCATTCAGAAGCATACTTCCTATCTAACTAAGCATATTCTTACTGAACACTGACTCGCCTATCCCGAGACACTATGTCAAAATACTCGCCCTCACGATGACAACACATAAAGAACCACGGATATGAATTTTCAAGCTGCTATTTTTGATATGGATGGACTGTTACTCGACACCGAGAGACTTTGTATGCAGATTTTTGAAGAAGCATGTCACGCGCAAGATGTTCCGTTCTTGCAAGATGTTTACTTAGGCATCATTGGTTGTAACGCAAAAACCATCGAACAGATTTTTAGAAAGGGCTACGGCGAAGGGTTAGATTACCCGGCGCTGAACACCGAATGGCGCACTCGCTACAATGCGGTTGTTAAGCACCAAGCAATCCCAGTTAAAGATGGTGTTATCGAACTACTTGAATGGCTCAAAGCAAACGACATTCCAATCGCGGTAGCGACCTCCACTCAGCTTGATATCGCGAAAAAGAAGCTTGAACTGGCTGGCCTAGATTCTTACTTCGCTTCGTTAAGCACAGGCTGTGAAGTCACCAATGGTAAGCCTCACCCAGAGATCTACTTGCTAGCGGCAGAGCGCTTAGGTGTTGATCCTGAAAATTGCCTAGCGTTTGAAGATTCAAACAACGGTATTCGCGCATCTATGGCAGCCAACATGATCAGCTTCCAGATCCCAGATTTGGTAGAACCATGTGACGAAGTGAAAGCGCTTGGTCACACGATCAGCCCTTCCCTACATCATGTGTTAGCGCAGCTTCAGCAAGCCGTCGCTTAAGCTCTAATTACCGTTGATAATACTTTTATCTATCTCGTCCTAAAATACGTAGACAAGCCTCTCTATTAAACCGACTCACTGAGTCGGTTTTTTTGTTTATATTCCTTTTATAAAGATAAAATATCGCGCAAGAAACTGTTACAGTCGATATGAAACGATACTAATCGATAAGCAAGATTGATAACGTCTACAGATGGAGAAAGGGACGCGTGATTAAAAGATTTGAAAGCCAACTGCTTGATTTTGCTCAGCAAGAGATGACACAGGATGCCGCGCACGACATCAGCCATATCAAGCGAGTAGTCAAAACTGCTGAGGTTTTGTGTACTCAAGAACAGGCTAAGCTTGAGGTCGTTCTTCCTGCCGCTTACCTTCATGATTGCTTCACCTTCCCTAAGAACCACCCAGACAGAGCCCAAAGCTCACAGATGGCAGCTGACAAGGCGGTCTCTTATCTCAAATCTATCGAGTATCCTGCGTCCTACCTCGACGAAATCCATCACGCTATTGTCACTCACAGTTACAGCGCCAACATCACACCAGAAACCTTGGAAGCACAGATTGTTCAAGATGCAGATCGCCTAGATTCTCTCGGTGCGATTGGTATCGCTCGCTGCCTGTACGTAGGTCAAAGCTTTAACGCCGAGCTGTATAACCACGAAGACCCGTTTGCGAAGCAGCGTGACTTGGATGACAAGCATTACAGCGTCGACCACTTCTACGTGAAACTGTTTAAGCTGGCTGAAACCATGAATACAGAATCCGCCAAATTAGAAGCCAACAAGCGCACCGAGTACATGCGTGGCTTTCTTGATCAGTTGGCCGAAGAAGTTTAACGGCTTAAAAAAAGAGACACGCGATAAAGAAGAGAGAAGGATATGGAAATAAACCGCTTTAAAGCATCCGACGCCGAAGAGATCATCACTTGGTTTACATCCCAAGAAGACTACATTCTATGGGGCGGACGAACCTTTGGCTGGCCATTGGAAGCCGCTTCGATCATCGAACGATCTCAAGAATCACATGTCGAGCTTTATACCTTTTCTGCATCTAAGTCATACTCTGAACCGAACACTGATTCGAACGCCAACTCAAACGCCAGTGACTTGCTTGGCTTTATGGAATTTCAGCGAATGTCAGACAGTGAGCTTCGCTTTTGCCGAGTGGCGATTCACCCAAACCAACGAGGCAAAGGGCTTGGGCAATCCATGCTTGAAAGTGCATTAGAAGCGGCGAAACAGATCCCTGATGTCACAACCATCTCCTTGGCCGTATTTAAGCAAAACCACGGCGCAAAACGCTGCTACGACAAAGCGGGCTTTGAGGTGGTAGACAAAGAGCCGAGCGTAAAAGAGTTCAATGGTAAAACATGGCCCTTGTATCAGATGGAATTAAAGCTCTGCTAGTTTGTTTTGATCAACAAACTGGTTTTAATTGCTAGATTCAACCCCATATCATTAAGCATTGGCTACACACTCAAGATACACAGATGTAATTTGGAACCTCATGACCCAAGAAAAATTCGACACTATTTATCAACGTGCAGCTCACCGTAAAGGCGGAGCAGCCGAACTCGAAAAGATTGTTCGTGCGCCCCTTTCCCAAGCCGAGTTATCGCAAATCACCGACGACCGTTGGCTAGCCGCCTTTACTGAAAAAGTATTCCAGTGTGGCATTTCGTGGAATGTGGTGAGAAAGAAATGGCCGCAATTTGAAGAGGTGTTCTTTGAATTCAACATCGAGAAAATGCTGATGCTGCCGAATGAAATGTGGGAACAGAAAGCACAAGACCCGCGCATTATTCGCCACCTCACTAAAGTGATGACCATCCCTGCCAACGCCACCATGATCCACAATGCCAAGCGTGAAGCCGATTCATTCTCGAAAATGGTTGCCGACTGGCCATCAGAACGTATCACCGAGCTGTGGGATTACCTGAAAAAACACGGCAAGCGGCTAGGTGGTAATACTGGTGCCTACACTCTGCGCCAAATGGGCAAAGACACCTTCATCTTGTCGTCGGATGTTGAAGCGCACCTACGCAGTACCGATGTGCTAGATAGCGGCCGTAACACCAAGCGAGCACAACTGGCAGCGGGTAAAGCCTTCAACGAATGGCAGCAACAATCAGGTCGTAGCCTGAGCGAAATCAGCCAGATCGTTGCCTACAGCTGTGGTGATAATCGAGTTTAGTGGTCATCGTAGTTAATTAGAGAACCCGTCCAGATTTATCTAACCTTTAAAGACCCGTTGCGGATGCCACTGGTCTTTTTTTGTGCTTCATTCAAAGAAATGTAAATTAACCGCTGACAGACAACGATCTTCGGTGACGCCAAGTCATTATGTTGATAGGTTAATGTTTATACATCTCGATTTCATACGTATCTATAGCGATCTCTAAAACATTCGTTTCTCCGCTAAATGGAGGTACTAAACCTAGAAAGGAATTCTATGTTCGAACAGGTCATCAGCATTCTGTTTCCCGTTTTTGCTTTAGCCAGTGCTGGCTTTGCGGTCGGTCGTTGGCTCAAGCCCGATTTCAAACCGATCAATCGCATCAATATGGATGTGTGTATTCCTGCGCTAGTGTTTGCATCGCTGACCACCATGCCTCTCGACACAGAGCAATTGCCACTCATAACCGCTTCTTTGGTCGCGGTGTTAGTGCCTGCTTTATTGATGATTCCGATCTGTAAGATCTTTAAGCTCAATTTCAAGGCTTGGGCTCCGCCACACATGTTCCGTAATAGTGGCAACCTAGCCATTCCCCTATTCACCTATACCTTTGGCGAGAGCGCACTAGCCCCTGCGGTATTACTATTTGTGGTATCGGCATGTGTCCATATTAGTGTTGGCTTAGCGCTATTGAGCGACGGTAATCCGATCAAACAGATCCTCAAGATGCCAATTTTCTTAGCGGCTGCACTAGCGATGACGCTCAACCTGTCTGGAATTACCGTGTGGAATCCAATCTACGAAGCCACATCACTGCTTGGGCAAGCTGCTGTTCCTATCATGCTATTGTCGTTAGGTTCGCAAATGGTCAACTTGAGACTGAGCGGATTAAAGGTCGGCTTGTTGTGTACGGCTCAATCCCTGTTTACAGGGGCGATCGCTTTTACCATCATCTACTTCTTTATCCCACTGCCGACGCTGCACTTACAAATGATGGTACTGTTCACCATGCTGCCACCCGCTGTGATGAACTACCTGTTTGCAGAGAGGTTCAATGTCGAGCCCCCTAAGGTCGCGTCCATGGTGTTGTTTGGCAACTTCCTAAGTGTGGTTACCCTACCAATCTTGTTGTCGTTCGCACTGTCTATATCGAGTTGAACCCCAAGCTAAAGGGAGGTTTGTCATTCGTTGCAGTTATAAAAAATGGGCAGATAAACTGCCCATTTTTGTGTTCAGAAAGTTAGGAATTAGAGTTAACTACTTCCAGAATTGAATGCTATTGAAGTCTTTGTATTGCTTTGTCGCTGCATCATATTTCGCTTTCATTGCAGTAAACTCAGCATCCGTTAAACCAGAAGCTGATGTAGAGTCTAGCTCCACTGCCTGAAGAATATCAGACGCACTTTTTTTCAAGCTAGCAACCGACACTTTCTTACTGCCATCATTCGTAAGAGTAGAAGTGGTCACTTTCTTTTTACCAGCAAGGTCAGCAGCTGTTGCTGAACAATCCTTTCCTCGATTAAATCCAGTGTACCAAGTTACCGTTGCCTTACCGTCAGCAATTTGCTTAATCGTACAAGCATCAAGGCTCAGACCAACTAATTTATTAGCGTTATTGAAGTTATAAGCGATCAAATCAGACGGGGCCTTGCTAGAGTACGTATCCTTTTGCTCAATATTGTTGTCGACAGATGAACGCGCTAAACGGCTAACCGCTGCAGCAAAGTAGAAATCACCGTTAGCATTAGAAGGCGCTACATGATCCTTTATCGCCCAATGGAACGCTGTCTTTTTGTTGTCCAGCGTAACTTTCGATCCGTAATGGTATGACACAGAGTTAACTATCGCTTTCTGACCATCGGCCATATCGTCAGCCCATTGATATGCCTTAAAGCCAATTTTAGTCCCGTCTTCTGGGCCTGCATCCACGTAATGTTCAACAGTGTACTTGCCGGCAGGGCTCGTCTTAACCTTAACGATATCACCGAGCAATTTACCCTTAGATGTGTACAAGAATGTATTAGAGATATCTAAACCAATAAGACTAATCTTATCAATTGTATATTGAGTCTCTTCACCGGTTCCGTAGCGTTTAAAGAAAACAAGATCTTCCGTTGTTTTCGCCATTGCTTTGTGTACTTTATCTAAATCAAAGGCACAAGTCGTCGCACCATCATCAGCTTCGAACGCAATCGTCGCGCCATCTTTTGAAATCACGCACACTTTATTGGTTAATTTGAACTCTTTAGCCTTCGACACAAATACATCACTGTGTGCTGGCTTAGAATTAGCGAGGTCATCAATAGAAACTAGAGTTTGCGGAGAAGTGCTAGGGGAAAGTGTAAGCGCCTTATCTAAATTCATAAATTCAACTTTATTTTGCTGAATTTTATCTACAGCGAACTTTATCGCCGCCTTAGATTTATAGTAGCCCTGTAGATTAATATCTTCGTTTGCATGAACCATTGTCGCAAGTGAAGAAACGCCTAGCACTAGTGGTAATAGTGTCTTTGTCATATTTTATGTTCCTTCTAGTGGTTTATTTGGACTGACTTGGAGCTTCAAATCCAGTAATGCTTGCAGATGAGAAAACAACAGAGCTCAATTTCTGTACATCACCCACGCTAAGTTTAAGAACAGAACGCTCGGGCGCTTGAGTAGAAACCGCTGTACTGCCGCCAGTACTACCACCACTGCTGCTACCACCTTTAGTCGCACCGCCACCGCCGCCTCCACCACCGCATGCAGTAAGTGAAGCTAATAAGATTAAACCAACGATTTTCTTCATACATTTGTTCCTAAAACGAAATTTAGACCGCTTGTCTGTTTTCAATTAATTCAAGTGAGAATCAGAACATAGGGCGATAGAAAAAAAAATTAAAATCGTTGTTGGTTATTGCAGTTATGTTTAATATACAATCATCAAGCAAAGGAATGGGTTATCGCCCCCCTATACAGCACAATCAAGATGGACAACAAGAACACACATTTTCTTTGACTTAACTTTCGAAGAACTTCATCGCTTTGGCGTGACAATAAATAAAGCATGACCAAGCGCTTTACTCCACTATTACTATCTTTTGTAAGTCATATGAAAATTAAAAATGTAATACCTCTACTGCTATGCCTCTTCTCTCATCAAGCTATATCTGCGGCAAATTTCACAACGGACTTTGTAGAACTTGGGATGCAAGCAAAGCCTATGGGGTTAAGCGTGGATGGTGGACGCGACATCAACGATAGCTTGGCGATTTTGAGCGGCCTTAGTACCAACACAGCCGAAGATGAAAGCAACTTTGATGCGTACATCGGCCCTCAAGTTTATGGTCCAATAACTCAAGGGATCGACTTAAATACGCAGCTGCTACTCCATTTCAACAAAAACTCATACGCAGCTGGAGAAACGAAAACTTATGTCGAATTCAATGCGGGTATTCGAGCATGGATCACTCAAAGAGTAGAAACCCACGTACTTGCAGGTTCTAACGGAGAGCACTCAATCTTTACGTTTGGAGCCAGGTTCCATGCCACAGATAAAGCCGTGTTTGCAGTTGCTTCCAAAAACAACGGTCTTTACGGCCCTCAATTACAACTTTCGGTTAGATATCAATTTAAGTAGCCACCTTTATAAACAACTTTCCGCTACTGTTGGATCCAACATAAAAATAGCGTCAGTAATTCAATACTGACGCTATTTTTTTATCTCTAATTCAGACACATCCTATTAGTTATACGCTTACCTAAAGTTATACGCTTGCCTAGCTATTGAGTTATCCATTGATATAGCGATGAACCGTGAACTACAAACATTCAGTGAACTATGAGCATTTATCCAACTTGAGCTCTGCTGTCACCTTAGTAAGACGTAGTGCAATCGCGAAACACACTAAGTAAGGACTCACATACCAAAAGATACTTTCTAGCGGCTGCTTCACCTGAGCTTCTCTGGTTTTTATATATTGGTTTTTCTGCTTTTCATACTGACTCAGCATACCATCCACCCACACCGCATCACTTTCAACTAACGACACGCTAGGCGCAGGAACCGTAAAATCCGATGCATTGGGTAACAAGGTGAAATCGACATCTTTAAACGTAATCGCCGTATTCAAGTACCACAAACACGCGTCGTGATGCTGAGCGTGATTATCTAAAGATGGCTGACCTGTACAGGTATCACTTCTCAACTTATCCAAAGAGAACTGCTGAACCGATTCTAAAATCGCCACCGCTCTGGTTTGTTCGGTTTCAACCCAATCACCCGCCACCTTCGCTCGAATCTCAGACACGGCACCAAGCATTCCGATACCCGCTAAAAACGGCCATAAATAATCCATACGCTTCCATTTTCGCCGACTCAGGTTGAATCCACACCAAATTGGAACATGTAAGAGGAGCGTTAGTCCAAGTGACAGCAGAACAAAGTTCAAGGAGCTAGAGAGCATGAGCTCGCTATCGAAAAAGTTCTTCATAATAAGAAGCTTGCCTGTATAACCAAGAGAAATTTGATACTAGGTTCGATATAAGAAAAGTGTGTAAGAGGAAAGTAAAAAACAGCACTAAGAATTGGTGTTAACGCTGTTTATTTGGACATATAACCACCGATGGCAGAGCTTAACCACTCGTTACTCAGCAATTGGCTAAGTTGTTTAGTTGTTCACGATCGAAAATATGCTAAAGGTTCTTACGCGCCAGACTTGAGGTAGATACCGACTTCTCTTAGCTGTGCTTTAATGTCTAACATTTGGACGTGAGATAGCACTAATTGGATCAAATTGAATATTGCTCCAGCAAACATCAAACCCGCGACATAACCAGACCATGCTTGGTGATCAACTTGATACAGAGTATTGAACGACAGAACGAAGAGGATAAGACTAGAAAAACCAATAGCATACTCATTACAGTTGTAGACGTATGAATTCGTCGCGTAGTCGTATTTGATTTTTACCTTTCCACCCGCTCTGCCTAGCTTAAGATTAAGAACATTTCCGCTAACCTCATATTCCAATCCATTAATTAATACAACGCGCTCTACTTTCTCAAGCATATCTGTTTTTTCCGTATTATTTTGAATACTGTCCATAGTCGTACCCTACTCAGTCACCTAAAAATTATTCGTAAGCACTCAACCATGCTTTTAGAAGTTGGTTAGTGTTCTTCTTCTGGCTCGCAGACAATGACTTAACCAATTTTTTCTGCATTTCGACATGTTCAGTCATCATTTGGTCGATCAGAATAATACCATCTTTGGTTAGCTGAACACTCACGCTGCGTCTGTCTTCTTTGCTGTGCTCACGACGGATCAGCCCTTTAGCTTCTAGTTTACCAAGGCGATTGGTCATTGCGCCTGATGTCAGCATCATCGATCCGATCAGTTCTGATGGCGTCAGTTGATAAGGCTTCCCAGAACGTCGCAACGTTGCCAACACATCAAACTCACCAAGTTTCATGTCGTAATTTTTATGCAGCTCGGCAACTTGCGTCTCCATATACTTGGCAATACGCATAATCCGGCCCATCATTGCCATTGGCTCAGTTTCTAACTCAGGCTTTTCCTTTGCCCATTGCTCTACTACGCGGTCGATAGCATCCATTTGCAATCTCGCTCCGTTATTAGTCTGATTAATTCAAACTAGTTTAACATAAAGATACTTTACAACCATATGATCTAGGTATACAGTTCATACAACTAATTACCTTAACGTAAAGATATTTCATATGAACATATTATTAGCAATGATTCCCGCGTTCTTTTGGGGAACAACCTATGCAGTGACGCAATTTACGCTACAGGAATGGCCCCCCTTATTATTGGGTGCTTTGCGTGCGTTGCCTGCTGGTTTGTTATTGCTAGTAGTAAAACCGACACTGCCTCAAAAAGGCGAATGGCAGATCATTTTCACATTGGGTCTTATCAATATCGCGACCTTCTTTAGCTTAATTTTCGTGATGGCGTTGACGTTGCCTTCGGCAATCTCCGGTGTAGGTATGATCTCTGTGCCAGTGTTTGCGATGATCTTCCATTGGGTAGTAAAGAAACAGCGTCCGCAATTGATTCAAGCCTTGTCTGGTGTTGGATTAATCACATTGGCGTGGATACTGTTTAATCCAAGTCAAATCGCATTAAACCCAATAGGTTTAGGCGCCATGTTCGCTGCAATCATGTGTATCGTTATCGGCAGCAGCATTACCAAGTCACTGGGTAATCGCATGCACTGGTGGAAGGTATTAACGTGGCAACTGATTCTAGGCGGTACGATTTTATCTGTCGCGTCTGGCGTTCATGCGCTCATCGACCCACAGCCTTATGTTAACGCTGTGACTCATTTCGATACTCGTAACGCAATAGGACTTGTTTGGGTGATTGTCCTGAACACGGCCCTGGGTTACGGCATGTATGTGTGGCTACTACAACGTATGTCTGTGGTGGATTTCACCTTCGGTGGCATCGCTAACCCAATTGCGGGAATTGTGACGGGTATGATGTTGATGAGTGAATCATTTACAGCAGTTCAGTACTCGCTAATGACAGGCATGATAGTGATGTCACTGCTACCGCAACTTATCCTTTCGGTAAGACAGTCAAAACAAGTTAAGCCTGTTACGTAGTTGAATCTACCGACTGTACTGAGAATAATAACGGCGCCTTACATCTTATACAGTGATTTAAAAGGCGCCTTTTGTTGCTACGCTGACAGCAATAAACCAAATAGCCATACTCGCCAAGTTGATCGTTTCTTAAACGACATTAAACCTTACAAAGAACAATGCCTTTACTCAAGCTACCTAAATTGAATTTATTTTCTAAAAAACAGACATACTAGAGATTAATTTTCCACAAAATATTGCAATTAGAGATAAAAAGACAAAACTTTTCTCCGACGACCTCCTTATACTGTGCCACGTCATTAAGGCGCCACAAGCCGATGATTTAAAATAATTATTAATGAGTAGTCACCATGAATTCGAAGTCGCTAACTATCTTGCTTTTTGTCTCTGTTTGCCTAATTTGGGGAACCACTTGGTTCGCAATGGAAGTGGCATTGCATTCTATCCCACCAATTTTTGCTACTGCATTGCGCTTTTTACTCGCAGCACCTCTGCTTGCGGTATTAGCGAAAGTCTTCAACCAGCCACTGCTGTTTCCTAAAGGCAAGCGTCAATGGTTGCTGATTGTTGCGCTGATGTACTTTGCGATTCCATTTACTTTGATGATCTATGGCGAGCAATACATCTCTTCTGGTCTAGCGTCGATCATCTTCGCTAACATGCCGGTCGCTGTGATGTTGATGTCAGGCCTATTCCTAGGCCTACGATTGGCTAAGCACCAAATATTTGGTTTGGCTACCGCTGTTGTAAGCCTATGTTTGATCCTCGGTAATGAAATGCAGATGGGTGGCGATGACTACCTAGTTGGTACCGTTTGCTTAGGTCTTGCTGTGGCAATACACGCTGTTATGTATGTGTTAGTTCAAAAGCACTGTAAAGGCATCGAAGTACTGACGTACAACGCAGTCCCAAGTCTGATCGCTTCTCTATTCTTATTCGCCGTTTCGGCGATAGGTGAAAACGTGAATGTTGAATCCTTCACTTGGGATTCAATCTCAGCGGTAGTTTACCTAGGCTTTGTGGCGAGTGTTGGCGGCATTGTTGCCTACTTTAAACTCGGACAAGTTTCGACGCCGTTCCAAGCGTCTATCTGCTTCCTGATTTTCCCTGTGGTTGCACTACTGATCTCTTGCTACATCAATGGAGAAGTGCTGTCTGAACAGTCACTGGTGATGATGATTCCTCTGCTTTGTGGCATCTTATTGACTAAGGCACCAAAAGGAGTCTTCAAGTTACGTGGTGAATTAAAAACCGCAAGAAGCTAATCCTACTGAAAGCTAACCCTACCGGAAGCTGACTAGATATTTCCATCTAGTACATACAAAAAAGCTCCAATATCACTATTGGAGCTTTTTATTAGTCTTTATCGAGAGTTAGCGCCAGCTAAACATTCGCACTTCATTGCCCTCTTCGGGCTTCTTGGGGATGTTTAAAGACAACGCCAAAGATACCGCCGCCATCGCAGCACCTATGTAGAAAACCGTTGCAGGGGACGATAACCAAATCACCCCAAATACGACTGGAATAACAACCGCTGCAATATGGTTGATGGTGAAAGAGACACCTGCGGTTGATGCCATGTCGGCAGGATCGGCGATTTTCTGGAAGTAGGTTTTGATCGCTAATGCGAGTGCAAAGAACAGATGGTCAACAACATACAGCGCCGCCGCCCATTCCGCGCTTTGTACTAAACCATAACCGACAAACACACCAATCAAACCAACATACTCGAAGATCAGGGCCTTGCGCTCTCCAACCACACCGATAAATCGACCAATACGTTTTGCGAATAAGAAGTTAAACAGGTAATTAATTAAGAACAGTAGCGTTACGTCAGCAGCCGAGTAACCAAACTTCTCTACCATCAGAAAGCCAGCAAATACCGTGAAGATCTGTCTTCTCGCGCCACTCATAAAGGTGAGCGCGTAGTAGAGCCAGTAACGCTTTCTCAGCACCAATTTCTTATTTTGTTGAGTCTTGGTTTGAAACTCAGGAAAACCAAAGGTCATCACCAAAACCAGAATAAATCCAATACCGCCAGTAATGCCGTACACCCAAGCAAAATCGAGCTTCAGCTGTTCTAACATCACCCAGATTGAGCCATAAGTAATTAACGAGGCCAACGCGCCAACAGAGATCATTTTACCCAGCATCTCAGGGGCCTCTTCTTTACTCAGCCATTGGAGTGACAAAGACTGCTTGAGCGTTTCAAAATAGTGAAAACCCGTCGACATCAAAATGGTGGTCAGCAGTAGGCCAGTGAGTGAAGGAAACAAACCGGTAATCGCCGTACCGACAGTGAGCATCGCTAGCGATATCAACATGAAGCGTTGCTCGCGAATGAACGCCAACACAAACACCACGGTAAAGGCCAAAAAGCCAGGGATCTCACGAACACTTTGCAATAAACCAATATCCGCACCATCAAAATTCGCTTTCTCAATAACGAAGTTATTAAGCAGCGCCATCCAGCTCGAAAACGCGATAGGGACAACAATTGAAATCAGTAATAAGAAGTTTTGCGGCGTTTTCCAGCTCGCGGTTTTATCGAACATTGACGGACTCCTGTTCGTCTAATTGGTTAAGCACTCGTAAGGTTAGTTGCTCGGTATACGGGTTGATCTTCCAATGATCAGGGCTCCAACCTTTAACAAAACGTTGAAAATCAGCCCATGCCACGTAAAACATTGGTCGCCATGCGGCTTCAACATCATCGAACGAAAGGTGTGGTTGATAGTGCATGAGTGCCGCTTTCAAGTATCGAAAGTAAGCCTCCAAGATCTCTGATTCAAGCTCTGCACAGTCTTGCGGCCTCACAGCACTACTCATGAACAAGGCCACATCTTTCATCGCACAACCACGCCCAACGTATTGGAAATCAACGGCAGCAGCGCGCTCACTGTCTAAATCAAAGCAGAAGTTGGCGAGCTTGGCGTCACCATGTACCAAGGTTTGATATGGGCACGTCCTTAATAGATTATCAATGTGCTGCGCTTGGCTCTTAAGCGATAAATCAGCCAATGCGTTTAACTCGTCAGGCCGCGTGTCTAAATGCCAATATGTGCCGACTTGCCACAATGAAGCTGAATGTTCTTGATCTACATTGATGTGCTTTGCGTGAAAGTTAGCGAGCCATTTAAGGCAAGCATCGCGTTGGTTTTGCTCTTCTAGTGTGTAACCAGACGCCAGATCAGACTGAGTATCTTGGATTGCTGAATCATCAAAAGCAGCAAGCACATCAAACTGAGAAGTTAACGGAAAACCGATTTCGGCCAAGTCTTGCATCACAATCAGCCACTCGTGCTCTTGTAACTCACATTGCAGCCCTACAGGTACAGGGCAACGCTCATCCCACTGTTGGGTAAACGACTGATACCACGCGGTCTCAACTTGGTAAGAGTGCACCTTTCGTTGATGAGAAAGTTTGGTATTCCAACCCTTTGGGTGTTCTGCTTTATCTGGCAATGCGACATGTTTAACAATCACACTGTTGAATGAAGAACGCCTGTCTTCAGAAAAAACCAAACGAACTAATTCACCATACCCGCCCCATAGGCTTTGAATTACCTGGACATCAAACCCTTGATGACAACCCAGTGAGGCCGCTATTTTTTGATAAAGCTCATTTTGATAAAACTTTTGTTGATAAAGCTCTGGCTGATTTTGACTTGAATTCGCTATCGGTTGAGCGATATTTTTTGACGATATTGATTGAGACATATACTCGTTACTATGCTTTATCGGATAAAAGGTGTGCCCACTGTGGCTGCCTATTCATATAGTGAATCACATAGCTACAAATCGGTACAATTTTAAAACCTGCTTGTTCAATTTCAGTCAGTACCGACTCCATCATCACCTTACCGAAGCCCTTACCTTGAAGCTCATCAGGAATACGTGTCGATGTGATATGTAGTACATCTCCATCCTTTTGATACTTAACAACCGCGAACTGGTTGGGTGCTAGCTCAACTGTGATCTGGTTCGCATCTTGATCCCATTTTGTTGCCTGCATTCTCAACTCCTGAAAATAATTGATACGACAAACAATAAAAATTTGAAGTATTCATTCCTTGTAATAGACTAACTCAAGCTTATACAAATAGAACTAAGTACTTACAAACAAAGTAAATAACTCTGTGCCATCGGCTTAATAACGAATCAATAAAGATAAAGGCACTCTATAAATCTATGTGAGTACATCTACCTAGTCTATGTAATTGCACTTAATTTATGTAATTGCACCTGCTAAATCTAGCACGTATTTGCCCCTTAATAGCAAGTTACCAATATAACAAACAGACGCATGTTGGCGCATGGAGAACATATAATGAACGCACCACTGAAGAAGCCTTTGGAGCATAATCAGGCACTTCAAGATCCTCGTAACCGCACCGTTTCTACATTAAATAGCACCGATGCACTGGCTATGATAGAGCACGGCAGTGAACTGACATTAAATGTATCGACTCCAGTTGGTACTAAGTTTCTCGCCACCACCAAATTTATCGGTACACACAGTGATAACTGCATTGTGGTTGAGGTTCCCGACGTATCCAACGATGATCTGAGCTTTTTCTTTCAAGAAGGTTTTTGGATGACAGCTCGTGCGTACTCTCTGCGAGGAGAAGGCGCTCTTATCCACTTTAAAAGCCAAATTCACCATAGGATTGGAGATCCCTTCCCTATACTTGTGCTTTCAACACCAAGCTCGATGCAAGTAACCCAACTGCGTAAAGAGACACGCTACGAGGTGAACTTAGCTTCCAGAATCATCTTCAACGATCAACGAGCAAACTGTGAGATTAGAGACTTATCGAAAAGTGGTTGTCGTTTTGTTACCTCACCGACTTCTCGTGCGATTCAAATTGCCGATCGAGTCTCTATTGAAGTTACACCTGAGAACTACAATGGCCCACTTATACCGCCATTGAAAGGCATCATCTGTAATCTCCAAAAATCAACGCACTACGCTCGATACGGGGTAGAATTTGATGATATTGGCCGCTCTAATGCCAAGCACTTATTGGCGAAGCTGAAGTTCGATGGCACCAAGCTCTGTTTGCGAAATAGGTAAAGTCATTTAGCACATTACATTCACCGAATACCGTAAGCAGACCAGATACAGACGACTCAATAGCGAGCAAAGTCGCAATCAAAAAAAGCCATCGATTTTTATGTCGATGGCTTTTTAGTTTTGGCTATTTATCTATCTTTTCAACCGCTTATCTAGCTAATAAGCTAGTTGGGTCTATAGATATTAGACTATTTACGCAGTGCGTTCAGTTTAGCTTGAGCGATACCAAAGATAGTATCGATGGGGTAACTCCCCTCATCACTCGCCTCACCGGCGGCTTTGCCTGTAAACAGCTCAATCGCTTCGGTCACATGGTCGATAGCCCAAATATTAAACTCGCCCTTTTCAACCGCTTTTACGATGTCATTACGCAACATCAGGTTGTGAACATTTGAACGTGGGATGATCACCCCTTGCTCATTTGAACGTCCTTTGATTTCGCACACATCAAAGAAGCCTTCAATTTTCTCATTCACACCACCAATAGGCTGAGACTCACCGAACTGGTTCATCGAGCCGGTAATCGCGATGTCTTGACGGTTCGGCTGCTTAGAGAATGCAGACACCACCGCACAAAACTCGGCCATACTCGCGCTATCACCATCGACGCCACCATACGATTGTTCGAAGGTGATATTGGTCGTAAGCGGTACTTTCGCTGTCTTACCAAATACCGAAGAAAGGTAAGCCGATAAGATCATCACCCCTTTCGAGTGAATACTCCCGCCTAGATCTACGTTTCTTTCGATATCAATCACTTCACCGTCACCATAAGCCGTGGTTGCCGTGATTCGGTTCGGTGCGCCAAACATATGATCGGTTGTGCTGAGTACAGACAACGCATTGACCTGCCCAACCGCCTGACCATCCACATGAATCAGTGTTGTACCGTTGGTGAAGGTTTCCATTACGCTGTCTTGCAGTCGCCCGACACGCATCTGTTGGTTCGATAGCGCCTGGTCGACATGCGTAGCACGAATCAGGTTCGACTTCGCTCCTTTCGCCACGTAGTTTGATTCACGAAGCAGGTTGGCAATGTGTGCCGAGTGCAGCGACAACTTACTTTGGTCACCCGCCTGACGAGAACTGTGCTCAATGATCCGAGCAATCGCTTTGCGATCACAATGCAGCATGTTGTTGTCGTGCACGATGCTTGAAATGAAGCGTGCGTAATGCATTTCAGAATCCGCAGTACGCTTCATCTCATCTTCAAAATCGGCCGTCACACGGAACAATTCACCAAACTCCGCATCGTAATGTTGCAGTAGTTGATAAGTTCGATAATCACCAAACAGGATGATCTTAACGTCCAATGGAATAGGCTCAGGATCAAGTGATACCGCCCCCGTTAACGTGACCTCTTTTTCTAATGACGTGAAGCTCAATTGACGCGAACGCAGCGCGCGCTTCAAGCCTTCCCATACATAAGGTTGTTCAAGTACTTTGACCGCATCCATCAGCAAGACGCCGCCATTGGCTCTATGTAAGCTACCTGCGCGGATCAAAGAGAAGTCTGTAAATACGGTGCCTTTGAACGTTGCCGTTTCGACATAGCCAAACAGAGAGTGATAATTCGGATTCTCTTCCACCACGATCGGCAGAGTCTCCTCCTTCTGGCTCACAATCACGTTCACCTTGTAGCGACGTGGCATTTTCTTGTCCAAAGAGGCGGTTGCAACTTCTGCTTGCTCTGTACTCTCTTCTAAGAAAATATCTGCGTTGTCGACAATGTCTTTACGCAGTGCTGTCAGGTACTTTTTAATATCAGGATATTGGCTGTAATCTTGCTTCAACTGCTTGATGAAGTGGGTAATAACATCTCGCGCCGTATCATCATTCAACTTTTGAACTTTCTCTGTGTACGTCTCTTCAAGCTCGGTCAGTTCACGAGAAATGGTCCGCAGCCCGACTTCCAATCCATCAATGGTTTTATCGAATTGATCTTGCTCTTCTGACGTGAGTAAGTCGAAGCTCTCTTCGGTATGAAGATCATCGCCATTCATCGCGACAAATTGGTAGTCACCCTGAGTCGTGATCGTCAGGTTGATGCCCTTATCTTTTGCTTCTTGACTGATCGCTTCTAACGCCGCTTGTTGCTTAGCGGCCAACTGATTTTTTAATCGGTCAGCGCGGTTAAAGTACATCTCGTTATCGAATGCGAGTGGCATTGCTTTAAGAAGCTTCCGCATCAGCTTTTCAATATCTTGCTTCAAACTGCTGCCAACACCACGAGGTAATTTCAGCACCTTAGGTGTACGAATGTCTTCAAAATTCGCGATATAGCACCAATCAAAAAGCTCCTGTACTTCTTGAGGGTGTCGGTTTAGGTAGCGCAAGATCATGGTGCGTTTACCAAGACCGTTTCGACCTATCGCATAAATGTTGTAACCCTTTTCCTTGATTGACATCGCGAACTCAACGGCCTTTTGTGCGCGTTCTTGCCCGACGATTTCGTCAATTGGAGCCAGTTCTTTGGTCGACTTACATGGTAGCTTATCGAGTTCCGCTACCTTATACAGCTGTTCTGTATTGAGTCTTTGCATCGCCATCGCCGCCTCCTTAGTCCTTCATTACTTGGGTGTAGATAAAATCAGTGTAGATGTAATTACCTATAAATTTAGTGACTTACGCTGCACAGCTGTTCAACTGAACAAATAACACACAATTTTCCCCGTTTTTAGCAATAACGAGAGATTTAATTCACCAACTTAGCATGTGAATGATTTTAATTTGCAATTGATAATAAATATCATTAACATTTTAGGATATTTAAAATTAAGGATGTGGACATGGAAATTGAACGCTGCTGGATGCACTACCTAAAAGCTGAACAGTTAATGGAACAAGGTCATTGGCCCGAAGCACAGCGCCTCTATAATGATGTTCTCACCTCTCTTCCTCATCACATCCAAAACGCGGCATACCAAAGTGACATCAAACCCTGCCAGTTTGCTTGCTTAATTTCAGGCCTTAGAGACGCCAGTGTCGCTCAATCAGAGATTCTCAATCGTTTAGGGCAACAGCAACAAGCCTTCGACACCTTGAACCAATCTTATGCATTGATGCAATTTATCTCTCTTGAAGGTACAGAGTTGATTCAACGTACCTTTAGGTTATTGGAAAAGCAGAGCGAAGATTTACTCAATCACCTGATCGCATTTTGCAGTGCTCAGCGCAGCTCACATTGGATGCTCGAGCTAGAACAAATTCAACGCGCTCATCACCATTTTGGGCAACTTAAAACCACTTCAGAAGTTCAATCTTCACCTAATGTCTTAAATTGATAAGGATATATCATGTCGGACCGGGCCATTCTTAAAGTTAATAATCTCTCCGTTAAATTCATAACCAATGATGGAATCATTGATGCGGTAAAAAAGATTAACTTTACTCTTAATTCTAGTGAAACCTTGGCCATTGTTGGCGAATCGGGTTCAGGTAAATCTGTTTCTTCCAACGCTTTAATGCGTTTGCTTCCTGACAACGCCATTATTGATGCTCAATCGGAAATCGAATTTGAAGGTCAGTCGATACTCAAAAAGACTGAACGAGAGATGCAGTCAATTCGTGGTGACAGGATCGGAATGATCTTTCAAGAACCAATGACCTCTCTAAACCCATATCTACGCGTGGGCACACAAGTGGCTGAAGCCATTATGTGTCATCGTAATGTATCGAAATCTCAAGCGAAGCAGCGTGTACTTGAGCTTTTCAACCTTGTGCATCTGCCAATGCCAGAACAGGCATACGACAAATACCCACATGAGTTTTCAGGCGGCCAGTTGCAACGCATCATGATCGCAATGGCTCTGATCAATGAACCAGACATTCTGATTGCAGACGAACCGACTACGGCTTTAGATGTAACGGTTCAGGCTGAAGTGCTTTCTCTTATCAAAGAAATTCAAAGCAAGATGGGCATGGCGATTTTGTTCATTACCCATGATCTCGGTGTAGTGAAACACTTTGCCGACCGAGTACTCGTGATGTGTAAAGGGGAATTGGTCGAAGAAGGACTCACTCAAGAGCTATTCGACAATCCTAAGCACGATTACACACGCATGCTGATCAACTCAATTCCGAAAGGCGCGAAGGTTCCTGTAGATACATCGGCGCCAGAGCTACTGTGTGCCGATGATATCCGTGTTCAATTCTTGGTGAAATCCCACTTCATTAAGAGTAAGAGTCAATATTTCGAAGCTGTAAAAGGCATCTCATTGACCCTAAAACAAGGTGAAACGTTAGGCATTGTTGGTGAATCTGGATCAGGTAAATCAACACTAGGACGCGCACTGATCGGCTTACTGCCAAGTACCGGACGTATTGTTTACAAAGGCCAAGATGTGAGTTTGTTAACCGATAAAGAACGTCACAAGCTCAAGAAAGATGTTCAGATGGTATTCCAAGACCCTTATGGTTCTTTATCACCACGCATGACCGTTGGGGAAATCATCACTGAAGGTTTAACGGTGCATCAACCTCATCTATCCAAGCAAGAACGTTTAGAAAGAGCGCGCAAAGCATTGATTGAAGTTCGCTTAGAGCCGAATTCAATCAACCGTTATCCGCATGAGTTCTCTGGCGGACAAAGACAACGTATCGCGATTGCTCGCGCGTTGATTCTTGAGCCGTCTTTCATCCTATTGGATGAACCGACTTCAGCACTCGATCGCTCTGTACAACTGACGGTGATTGACCTGCTAAAAGACATTCAAGCCAAGCACAATATCGGCTTCCTATTCATCAGCCACGACCTTTCGGTAGTCAAAGCCTTATCGGATCGTGTATTGGTGATGCAGAAAGGTGAAGTGATGGAAGAAGGGTCTGCAGAAGAGATTTTCAATGCACCGAAAAATGACTACACCAAGAAATTAATCGCAGCGTCATTCGACTTAGAAAATAAATCGAAAAAAAATGCCGCGTAAAGGGAACTAATCAAGATTAACAGCGTCTTATAAGTACATTCTGAATAATCTCCTAATGGATTGAAATCTAGAATGGATATAGCAAAACTGGTTTGGCCGCCAAAAGAAAAATGTCGCATGGATGCGGCATTTTTCGTTTCTGGCGTATATGAAAAATCAACTCAATGATTCGAGCCAGTGATTATGAAGGTTTTCTAAAATTGACGGACATTAAACAGGGTTAGCTGATAGTCGGGTCACTGCAGCAGAGCGCTAACTCGTTTTTGGACAATTATGATTTAGAGTATTAGCTTCAAGGCCAGACTAGCACGGGAATAAATCAAACCTTGGGGTGAGTTTTTATTCAAACAATAACGCCTCTCTCCTGTTAAATCATTCAACAAAGAGAAAGGCGTTAAATTACTAGACAGGTTCTCTATAACAAGACTAAAGCTCTATTTTGATCTTTCTTTTTTGAACAACATCAAGAGTTAATTGTCCATTGGTTTGAGGTGGTAACGAGTCCTTGCTCGCTATAATATCCATCTCAAATATACAGCTATCAAAACCTTGAGTTAACTGTGCTTGCGTTTGACCAAACACTTCACTCAAGCTCTTATTGTAAGAGCCTGAATTAAGTAGATGCTCACCAGCGTTAATATCTGGTGACACAGTTCTGATATTGGTCTCAATACTATTTTTACAAGTTAGCGTTTCCACTAGGTAAGAGTATGTATGGTCTGCCTCAGGAGCCCATGATACATCTATCACTTCGCCTGCAAAGCTTGTCGTTAATGTAAAGGGTAACGGTAGTTCATTCACGGCCAGTGAACTTTGAACAACATCCCCTCTCAATAACTTTACAATGTACTCTGAGGCGCTTGCTGAAACATCCCCACCATAATAGTAAACACCTCCTTCCACCGATGTTTCAGCTAACGAGAAGTTTAGGCTATCAACTTCAGCAACTAGCTGGTCACCGCCATTAATTGCAACATAGTTAAATGAACTATCTTGAACATATCCCTCGATTTCAGCCTCGGATGGGCTTGTTACCGATAATGCAAAGAACACCCGTAAATCAGACGCTGCATAATCACTACTGTAACGAGTGACAGTATCCACTGAGTTTGCAGAGGAAGAGCTACCGCCGCCGCTTCCTCCACCGCAACCTACAAGTAACGCTAATATTGACGCGTAATATAATTTCTTAAGATGACCCATTTTAAGACTCCATAATTCTGATCCCCACCCAAGATAACCACCACATAGCGATACTTGATGGTATAGCGACCAAAGAAGGTGAAATAAACCAGCCAAGAAGGAATGTTGTAACCAAAATTCCACCTAAACGATACCGGTAGAGCATGTTGTTTTTTACTAGGTAAATTATATGTTTTTGTAATAAGCCAGAGGCCAATAACAGCGAAATTAGTAACAGATAAACTTCCAATCGTTCAATGTACAAAATCAAAAAAGAAATAGATAAAATACTCATCGTTTGATAAGTGACTTTTTGATACCTAGCTTTTATTTTAACTTTTGTCATTTTGACTCTCCATAATTCTCTGCTGCCTCTGAAAATAGAAACCCGCTAACCTTGCCATAAGCATCAAAAATGATAAGTGTGGGTAATTCATATTGGACAGGTAAAGCCTCTATTGCATATTTTGGTAAAATCGCACCTGAAATAGCATTATTTGAGAAACCAGCTCCATCAGCCAGGTTAGCTTCATTTAGCTCAATATCCATCAATAAGACCGTTCCTGAAGCCGCTAAAGAGGTAGAACCAAAAACAGTTGCGCAAGGTATATTGCCACTAATCAAACAAACAGTTGCTACTTTGTCACTCGTCGAAGCTATATTCGAGACTCCATTTCGAACATCTTTAAAAGTGGTTGGCCCAGATCGTCTATTCATTTCTTTCATACGTGCAATATCGTTATAAAGATAAATAGTAATCACACTCATAGCAGAGCGCATCACTGCATCTCGGCTATTCGCTCCACTGGCCGCCGCTGCAATGCCCGACACAATCACCATACCTCCGGCTTCCTGAATCGTCAGCGTTTTATCACCGTCATGAACAATGCCACCGCCAAGCTTACCAATGACACCACTGATAAAGCCTTGCTTGAAGCTGCCACCTTGCAGCTCATGGAAGCCGCCTTGCACCACACCATGAGCGACGGGCAGAGCGGCGCCAAACGGACTTGTGCCACCCGCAGCACCATGAGCTACCCCATAGGTGACACCTGCAGACAGCCCTCCTAACACGCCAGCTTGCATCGAGTCACCAAAGTCACCTGTCGTGATATAAGTCGTAGAAAATGACACGGTTGCTCCGCTAGCAGCCGCTTGCGCGACGGGTTGTAATCCCGCATACAACCCGGAGGCGGCGTACCCCATCGCGATAGCGCCAACCACCATCCCTGCCATTTGTATAGCCGGGTTTTCAAAGGTTTGACTCACCACAAAAAAGGCCATGGCCGCGGCCCACCACACCCAATGCCCCGTCGGGTCCGTATATTTTAACGGGTTGTTATAAACGTACGCGTAACGGTTGTAACTTTGGCTAAAGCTTGGTTCTGGTACGAACGTATCCGCACTCAAGAATCGACCAATGGCTGGGTCGTAAAGTCGAGCGTTCATGTTGATAAGACCGCTGCTGTTACCGACATTTTCATGCCCAGTGAAACCGCGCATCTCAGCGTTGGTAAACATAGGTGTGTCTTGTAACTCTGCCGACGCTAAAAGCTCACCAAACGGCGTATAACCACGTTCTATTTGCACTTGCCCATTCGGGTCGGTGATTAAATCTGCCGTCCCTAACGCATCTCTATGGAAGTAAGCGGTTCGGTCAATTTGCTTTTCACTACCAATTAACGTTTTCACGTGCTCAGCGACCGCCTGACTGTCTGCCATAAATCGGTGGCGCATCGCTGTTACAACCTTACCGTCCGCGTTGGTCGACACCTCTAACTGGTACTCAGGGCTGATGTAGTAGGTTGTGACCCCATCAGACGTCTGTTTTACACGCTCTCGCTCACTACCATACTCATACTGAGCAACCGCGCCATTGTCATTAATGTGCTTGGCCTTGTTAAACGAGTTCCAAGCGATGGTTCTTCCGCGACCTGAAACCATATTGCCGTTGGCATCATACGTGTAATCGCCAACCAATTGCCCGTTGGCATTAACATTAAACTGGCCTTGTCCGGTTTTATACGTCAAGTTTCCATACACATCATAACGGTAATCGCGTTCGACCTGAGCAACGCTGCGGTTATCGCTGTAGTGCCATTGTGTTAAACGATCAAAATCATCGTACTGGTAGTACTCTTGTTGATTTCGGACAGCACTGACTTTGCGCAGAACGTTACCACGCTCATCGTAAGTATAATGAATGTCTCGAAGGTAGTTATCTCCCATTCCCGTCGTTATGCGTTGAACCGTTCCGCGAGAGCGGTCAATATCACGCCTTGTCAACATTCCATTACCAAAGATTTCCCCACCAATTCGTCCAAAGTTATCACGACTGGTCGCTACCCAGACAATTTCCGCCGTATCATCGTCTAGACGTTGGTCCATTATCTCTTGAAGCTCTGCCTCCGCAACCACCAAATCATCGAGTTCATCGGTTAAGTTAGACAGTAAATCGGTTTCTTGTCTGGCTAACGCGGCATTTTGCTGAGCTTGCACAATCAATTCATTCGCGCGACGCTCTGCATTATCAGAGGCGGCTTGATAGTGGTTAGCCTGACTCTGCTTTTGGTTTGCCTGAGCACGCTGACGATTCGCAATCGCTTGATAGTGGTTTGCCCATTGATTATAAACTTGCGTTAAGTTAATACTGGCTTGAGCACCATTGAAGCAAAACTTATTGCCTTTCCACGTCGTACAGCGGTGAGTTTGAACCATCCATAATGGTACTTTAGCGGTAAAATACTCTTTCTTTTTACAATTTCCTTTCCAATCTTTCTTAGTACATCGGTCATATTTGTAATACGCGTAGCCATTTTGTGTTTTGTAGTTACTGAACACTCGATTACCAAAAGCTCGCCAGTAATATTGTGCGCTACGACGATAACTCGCGGCGCGGTTAGCATTAATATTGGCACTTCTAAATATCGAACTCGCGCTGGCACTGAGTTTGTTGGCGGTATGTTGGTAACTATTACTTTTGGCAAACAACTGCGCTGCCGCTTGACGTAAACGCTCAGACTCTTCGATATAAAATTGCGCACTTTTCTCAAGCTCATAAGCCTGCATCTCGAGTTCAACAATGCGCTCTGAGGTGGCTTTTAACGCTTCCTCAATTTGCAGGTATTGGCTATCCCAAATATCAGAATAAGGGATACTCATTCGCTTAAGCAGACCATTCACATCGTAATCTTTATCTAAATTCATCCCCGACGGGAAGGTAACCCTACTGAGACGACCTTCTTCATTGTACTCGTAGTAGGTCGTGTACTCTGAGCCATCAATGGATAGGGTCATCGATTGAGTGCGCCCCAACGCATCGTACGTATAGCGACGCTGGCTACTGTCACTGCTGGAGGCATCCAGTCCGCCTTTCAACGATTGATCATATTGCCATTGATTGATTTCATCTGGGCGAGTTTCATTAATTTTACGACCGAGTGCATCATAAGTGAATGTGGTGCGCTGTCCTTTCGCATCCTGTTGCCAAACCAGCTCCCCCCACGCGTTGTGACCATACGTCCAAGTGCCCATCGCAGGGTCAATCATCTTAGTTTTATAACCGAGCTGGTCATAACTCAGCTCCGTTATCAGTCCATTGGTATCGGTTTGGGTGAGGTTACCGACTGCATCATAGGTATAGCGTAGGGTTGACTGACCATTTTCTACGATTTGGACCGTTTGTCCCAAACCATTGGTTTGCTCAACCTTCTCAAATGTACCGGGGCCCGTTATTGTTGCGGTTAAACCTTGATAGCGAGTGGTCGCAACAAGGTCACCGACATCTTCCGTTGGTTGAGTTTGAGCTATAGGTCGACCTAGCGCGTCATAAGTGGTTTGTAACCAGTACGTCGCATCCCCTGCAAAGTACCCCTCAAAATAAGGCACGGTTTCCCCAACGAGCAGGCCTTTTGCGTCGTAAGCCTTATCAACCATCACGGTTTTGCCATCACCGTTCAATTGCTTGGTGCGCACTTCACGCCCCAACTTGTCAAAATACGTGGTCGATAAACCGCCCTGAGAGGTTTGTGTGGTCACCATGAAGATGCTGCGGTCACCCAACGTCAATCCGTGTTGGTCTAAACCGGCATCCGCGCCATCGCTCCATTCATAGACTTGTTCAACCCAATTACCATCGGGCAAGATTTTCTTAATTTCTCGACAGTAATCGTCATAAGCAAAACGGGTCGTCAACCCATTAGCATCGGTGACGGTGTCGGGCAATCCACACGAGTTGTTATAAGTGGTCGTGACAAAGTGACCAAGGGTGTTGGTATGCTTCGTCACTCGACCTAAAGCATCGTACAGGGTCGTCGATTGACGTGTTTCACCACTGCCTGTCGTACGCTCTAAGGTGCGAAATCCGCTGGCATTGTAGTCAAATTGCGTCGTTAACGAGAGTGCATGCCCAGGCTCGACGGTTTGCTTAACCAAAGCCCCGGTATTTGCATCATAAGAAAAGGTCGTATTTCTCGTTTGAGAATCGTGACCATTGGATTTGGTCACAGATACATCACGAGGTTTGCCGATTAACCAACGCTGCGTATCATGCTGATAGCGTGTGCTCGTTTTTTCAACAAATCGTTCACCATTACCATCCTCGACCGTTCGTGTGATGGTATCGGGGAAATTAAGCGCATCGTAACCTTGATATTGCGTAACCGTATGGGTCAAAAGGTTTCCTGATGTATCCCACGCCGATTGACGGCTTTCAATCATTTGTGGCCAAGACTGCCCAGCAATAGGAGACGTCACCTCTCTATAATCAAATTCGCTTTGTGAAATCTTTTGGTTATTGATTCGCGTTTGCGTGCGCTCAACATAAGGTGTCCAATCACTGCGGTACCCGGTCACGGTCGATGTAAGGGTATGACTCGCTAAATCTTTGTTTTGTATTTCCCCAAACCCGAGCAGGCCCTTATCAGGGTGAGCGTGATACCCTCTATAAAAGTACTCAGTACGGTTAATGCCGCCAATACCATTACTGCGCTTAAGCGCCTTGACCACTTTAAAGTTTGGCTCAAGCGCAATGAGTCCTGAAGGCGCTTGCGCCCCTTGGAACACCGAGGCATTTCCTGTTAATCCATACTCAAACTCACTTTTCACACCTAACCCTGACGTGACCGATTTAAGTAAAGCCAGCGGTTCAAACTCATAAGAGAGGCATGTCAATCCATCGATAGAGCGATAACAATCACCGATTAAACCATCGCCATTGGCGTCGACGCCTTTTTTAAACGGTCCGTAAACGTTATTCACAGCCATAGAGTAAATCGTGGTTTTAATACCAAAGAATTTTTGAATCTTATTCCCAGAAAACGACATCTTGTCTTTAAGCAAATCCAGGTCAGCGTTTAACGTGGCTAACACGGTCGGCGAATTAAAATGTTTACCGTCGCCATAAGCACAATAAACGCGCTCCCCAGCGATGTAACACAAGTCAGACAATCCATCGCTGTTTCGGTCAGACAGCATGATGGACGCTTCAACCTGTGACACGTTATTCTCATTACCGGTATCGATTCTAAAATGGTCTTGTCCGAGCGTTAACCATGTTTTAGCGGCATCAAAGCCTTGCCCTGTATTCTGGTGGCAAACAAGATCGTTTCCTTGTCGGTAACACAGCTCAGCCAACCCATCACCGGTGACATCAACAAGGTTCATGGTACGTTGCAATTGCTCAACCACCTTGACGTCTTGCTCGTGGGTATTATTATTCGGTGATTGTGAGACGGTATTTTTTAACCCAATCGGCAATTGACTTGCCCATCGTTGAGCTGCTTGAAAAGAGAGTGTACTGCTGCCGGATTTTTGACCCAAAGAGCAATAAAAATGGCCATCAAGCTTCACGCCACATAAATCAGCAAAACCATCTTGGTTAATATCAATAAATTGGCTTTGTGGTAGGTTCACAGGATCGAAATCAACACTTCCAGCACCAAAGGATATTGACTGATACGTTTTCTCTAACGGGTAACCTTGGTCCATTAAGACATAATCAGCGCTAAGTCCTCGCCCTGTATTGTTGGCGCAAACCACTCGGTTGGATTCAACTCGGCAAACATCCGCCAAACCATCGTTATTCGCATCCAGCAGCCTTACTGCATCATCAATGGTGTAGTTTCGGCTCCAGTAGCGCCCTGAATCAAACGAGCGTCCTTGGTTATTTAACGCGCAGAAAAAACCGGTTTCATTAAATGCACACAAGTCTTGAAAGCTGTCTTCATTAATATCAAGTAAGCTCAACGACGCGTAGTTTTGAGCCCCCTCCCATGCGCTGCCTTGAAAGTCGTGACTCCACTTCGTCGCGAAGGCGTAGTTCCCTTGCCCTTGGTTAATTCCGCAATAAAGCCCATCGTCAAGGTAACACATGTCACTGAGACCATCTCGGTTGATATCACCCGCAACAAACCCTTTAAATTCATCGAGAGAATACAGTGTTTTTTGCTCAGGCTCTCCCTCTGCATATGGGTTACTTTCCCATTCAAAAGTGTGCGCAGGCATGCAATCGCCACCAGAGCCGCACACTCGCAAACTCTCCATTCGACTGAATTCAATGCCTTGAGAATTGACTTCACCGTATGCAAATTCAATGCGGCGAAGCCCATGGCCATCGCGGTTAATTTGAATATGGTCGAGCTTTTGTCCCAGTGTCTGCTTGTGGCCAAAACGATAGGCAGTAAGCACGTCAGGGCGGTTCGTATAGTTAAAAGCAAGGTTCACGTCGGCATATTGAATATTATCGAGGTAGCGCTGACCTTGGTGAGTGCGATAGCGAAAGTCGATACCATTTTCAAATCGGTCGGATTGTCTCGAGATGAACCACTCAAGGCCATGACCATCAATGGTTAATTGAGCATCCTCTCTTGAGCCATAACGTGTCACGTACCCATCAGACGAATAAATCGTCCAGCTTTCTGGTCCAGAAGATAATTGACCGTTTGCGACAATCTTGGTCTGCCATCCCCCTTTCGTTCGATATTCACTCCCCCCTTGGCCTTCGCTACCAGACACTAAAAAGAGACGTTGACCGTCTAAGCAATACACATCGGTATCATCAAATCGCATCCCACTATTGATGCCATCGTCTTGTTCGTTACGACTACAGCGAGTAATGCTCGACAACCCGTTTAAGGTCATTCCAAGCCCTAACGGACCATTGGCGGAGCCTTGCTGATATTGAACTGATAACGCGGGAACTAAGTCGTTGACGCCACTAGGCAGTTGCAAATCAACCTGATACCCAGACTTGCCTTGAGAAACCAACGCGCGTCCACTGAGTTCACCAACCGAAGCGGCAACCGTCGGCAATGAGACGCCAACCAACATAAGTAATGAAGCGCCTGTTTTCATGATATTCATCATAACGATTCCTTATTGTTGCCGAGGTTATTGAATCTTTTTTCAATATCAATCAGGTCAGTTTCCACGTCGACCACTTGTTGTTTAATGGCTTGTATCTTGGGTGAGGCGGCGTCTGGGGTTAAAAGCGTAGGGTCATAATTCAACACAATCCCTTCACTCTCTAGCTCAGACAAAATGACACTGGCCCTTGCCAGAACCAACTCTGGAGACTCCTCCATTGATTGCGCTTCGGCCGTGTCTTGGTCTAATCTTACTTTTTCATCCGCAATGTCTTGATTGAGCGTCTTTAGCTCTGACAACATTTCAGCTTCAATGCGTTCACTTTGAGATTCAAATGTTTGCTGTGAAGCCACTTTTTGGTCACCCATCTCGCTAGCCGAGTGAGATTTTGAGCTCTGCTCTGAGTCTACTGGGGGCGTCGAATAACCGATGCGTTGAGTTTGAATTGAATTATCGTAATTGAGAGCAATGACGCCTACTCCGAGCGTAAGGGTAATAAGCACCCCAATCGTTAGCCAACGATATACCATGACGTATCCTTGTATTATTCGTATTATTGCGCTCTAAATAGGCGCTTCTGAGTGAGAGAGTTTGTGTTAATGGGATGCCTTCGATTGGCAAGGTGAATGAGTAGAAGTACGCCACCAGAAAGCCACAATAGCCACAGGTGTCCGTACTGCGTGTAAAGCGTTTGGCGATCATTCAAAGGCACCAATACATCCATAACCTGCGTTGCTTGGCTTTCCACCTGGCGAAGAACTGCCCCATCAGGACCAATTAAACTGGTTTTTCCTTGATTGGTTGCATAGACGACCGACTTGCCGACTTCGGCCGCCCTGACCTGACTAAGTTTCAATAAGAATTGTTTCACCCAAGGGGTATGAGTCCATTCAACATCACTTAATAAAAGGGCGACGTTGCCAGCGTGCAATTTGGAAGTAAAAACATCGGAATAGAGCGCTTCATAGCACACCGCCAACACCGTTCGAAGTGAGCCAAACTCATGCTCCGGAATCGAGTTAGAGAGCACCTGAATATCGCCGCCTCGAGAAAGTGTCACTTGCTCAACCCAGTCGATGAACCAAGCGGGTCGATATTCACCAAAAGGAACTAATCGTTGTTTAAAGTAAATAGGTGAGGGTTGGTCACTTCGGTAAATCACATTCTGTAAATATTGACCGTTTCTAGCTTGCCCGCCCCAAACCACCACAACACCCTTCTGTTTCAGCTTGTCTAAACTGTCCTTCACGAATGGCTGTATCTCTTCATAAGGCAAGGACATAGAGGATTCTGGCCACACAACGATATCAGCCTTAGGGGCTTTTAGAGACAGAGAGACATAACGTTGAATACGCTCAATAACATCGTTCTTAGAGAGTTTATGTGGACCCGTGAAGTTGCCATGTAAAATACGAACAGAAGTGTTCGATTGACTTTGCTCAGGGAGTTGGGGGAATAAGAGCGCCTGATTTACCACCCCAAAACTCATCAACATAATGACTAATAGGGGCAAAGACTTAAGACGACTTGATTTATTGCATATCAGCCAAGCAAACGAACTGGCCAGTAGGTAAACAAGGAAGCTACCACCCAATGCACCAATAACACTTAACCAACCGGAAAAGCCAACATCTAGTAACAAGAGCCCTGGATGTAACCAAGCAAAAGAAAAGACGATGTGTTCTCTTAATATATCAAGAGACACCAAAACAAAAGGAAGTGCTATAAGCGTGCGAGAAGCTGTCAGGGTTGCTAAAAGCCAAGGAATAATGAGAAAACTGGATGATAGAAGTACGACCAACAAAGGCCAAAGTCCCCATCTAATCCAACTCGCATCCCCATACTCTTGAGCCAAATAACCATTTATCCAAAATAAGCTAGTCGTGTAATAAGCAACACCAAACAAAAACCAAAGTGCACTTTTAGAACGAACGGTTTTTAAGTTCACATGAACGAAAAATGCCAACACAAAGGCCACCACCGAGACACCAACTCCGAAAGAATCGACCCGATAAGATACGGCACTCACAACACCAGCAATTATCCCTAACCACCACATAAATCAACTCAACCAATATAATAACCAAAACCAATAAGTGAAATTAGTAACATATTCACAATGCATTTTATAAAGCATAATTTAAGTAAAATATATAATTGGGATAACTGTCATGCCACCCAGATTAATCAGTAATTTATTGATAACTGGTTAGTAATTTCATCAATTCAATAAAGTCGTGGCTTCTAAAGTTAACAAGGTGGGAATGTTAATTAAATGTACGATAATATGAATGAGTAAAGACTCTATATCGCTGGGCACATGTGAACACATGAAACCTAATTTGTAGAGTGAAAATTTACCCATTCAAAAAGTGAATAAAAATGCAATAAATTTCAAGGTTGGAGGTTGAATTTTCTATCGATTTATTCGTCAACGAAAATGATAATGGGGCAAAGGTGATTTAACTTACATGCCCCGCATTACTTGAAATGGTGAAAAATCAATCAATCCTTATTGTAAATTATCAGAACTAGCTGAACATAAAGGCTGAGAACAAATCCGAATTTTTCGATAAGTAGTGATTGAGTTAGCTTTGAAGATTTTAAAAACGCCCAGTTAAAGGCGTTGTAAAATTAATCGTAAAGTTCAAAGCCTAGATCATCAATAATTGACAACGTCACCGGTCCCAAGTCATCACCATTAGCCATTAACTCTTTAGGCATTGGCGGAATAGTTCGGCCTTTAGAATCCTTACCGCGTTTGTCGTCAGTCCCATTGATGTAATCGTATAAATGACCGCCGTCGGAAAATGGCAAGCATTCATAATCTCTATTATAAGCTTCATTATAGGCAGTAACTGCTTTGCTGGTTTCCATACAAAAACCTTTACCGGCAATCTCTTTTGAATCTTCTATAAACACATCACTTGAAGTTCCAACGCCGAGAATATGAGCAAATTCATGCAAAATAGTTGGCTTATAGCTTCTTGGGTCAAAATCAGGTTCATGGAGATCTGAGCTAATCCAGATAATACCTAATGAGGGGATACTGTCTTCATACTTTTCGACTGCCGCTAAGCCGTACTCTTCCACATCATCTGACACAATGATTTCAATGTTAATTGTGTGCTGATCTTTTCCATCAACCTTTTTGATTATACCTAGCCATTTGCTAGCGGCTTCAATGTAACGTTGTTTGTCATACTTAAAGTCCAAATCAAAGTTAAGGACAAAAGTTAAGTGATCATTTGATATTATTTCTTGGGAATAGTATTCAGGGTAAAACTCAGAATCCTGACTGTAACTAACTGACGATAAAAAAGAAAGAATGAGAGCTAAAGTTAATTTTTTCATTCGAAATCCTATAATAAAGCCGTCTCGGATGACGGCTAAGTAGTGACGTTAAACTTGGTTGGATATTACAGTATTTATCGCTTTAATAACGTAAGCATACGTAACACCTTAATATCGGTGCACTACAAAATTCAGTGCAAGGTCTATTTTTCCCACAAATAAAAAATGCCACATGAAATATGTGACATTTTTATTATCTCACAGCTAATTTAGATCACAATTCAACACCCATATTGAACAGGGTAAATGCGTAGATATCAGCAGTGAGATCGATCGCTTTACTCAACGGCATTCCAGCACCATGGCCCGCATTAACATCGATACGAATCATCACGGGCGCACCGCCTTCATGCTTATCTTGCAGCTCTGAGATGAACTTATAAGAGTGAGCAGGTACCACGCGGTCATCGTGATCGGCAGTCGTCACCAGAGTTGCTGGATAATCCGTGCCACGCACCACATTATGAACCGGAGAATAACCAAGCAGATATTCGAACATCTCTTTGTTTTGCGCGGATGTGCCATAGTCGTACGCCCAACCTTCGCCAGACGTGAATGTGTGGTAACGCAACATGTCCAACACCCCAACCGCAGGCAGAGCCACTTGGAACAGCTCTGGCCTTTGTGTCATACAAGCGCCTACCAGCAAGCCTCCGTTAGAACCGCCGCGAATCGCCAACTTATCGCTACTGGTATAGTTTTCTTCAATTAAGAACTCGGCAGCAGCAATGAAGTCATCAAATACGTTTTGCTTCTGTTGTTGTGTACCCGCTTTGTGCCACGCCTTACCATACTCGCCACCGCCACGCAGGTTTGGCACCGCATATACGCCACCCAGTTCTAGCCAACTGCCAACAGTACCCGAGAAAGAAGGCGTTAGGCTAACGTTAAAGCCACCATAGGCGTACAACATGGTTGGGTTATTGCCATCTAACACTAATCCCTTCTTATAAGAGATAAGCATCGGAACCTGAGTTCCATCCTTCGAGGTATAGAAGACTTGTTTAGACTCAAATTGATCCGACTCAAACGGAGACTCAGAGCGTTGGTAGATTTTAGAGCTTCCAGATTCAACATCAAAAGAGAAAATTGTTGGCGGCGTAACGTAGTTGGTAAAGGTGTAATAAAGCTGAGATTGCTCGTTTTTTCCACCTAAGCCACTGGCCGTTCCCAGCCCAGGCAAATGAATGTCACGAACTAGGTTACCTTGGTAATCCAACTGCTCAACCTTAGACACCACATCCACCATGTAGTGAGCAAACAAGTAGCCACCACCCGTGCTGATATCCAATGGCTGTGGCTTTTCAGGGATGATTTCGAGCCATTTCCCATCGTGAGTATCAAAGCTCACCACCTTGCCATTAGGCGCATCAAGATTTGTGTATAGAATGAAGGTCTCATCTTGGTTATCAATGAGATAAGTGTCGCTATCCACATGATCAATCAACGTATTCAGCTTTTGTTCTGGTGAATTTAAATCGATATAGAACAGTCTGTTACCCGATGTCGACTCTCGCCCTAGAATAATCAAGTAACGGTCGTCTTCGGTGGTGTAACCCGACACATAGCGGTGCTGCTCAGCGTTGCTCTCACCAAAGATTACCTTGTCGCTAGCTTGCTCTGTACCCAACTCATGGAAGTAAAGTTTGTGTTGCTCGGTACGTGCCGAAAGCTGGCTGCCGTCTGGCTTGTCATAGCTAGAGTAATAAAAGCCGCGATTACCCAACCAAGAAATACCGGTAAATTTAGCGTCTGTGATTTCCGTTTCGAGCTGCTGCTTAGTCTCGGTATCAATCACGAAGATCTTGCGCCAGTCACTGCCGCCCTCAGAAATGCTGTACGCCACCAAGCTGTAGTCTTTAGAAAACGACACCGACCCCAGTGATGTAGTGCCATCTTCCGAGAAGGTGTTCGGATCTAGGAAAACTTCTTCTTGTTGCCCTTCTTTGTGACGATAGAGAATGCTGTGATTCTGCAGGCCGTCGTTCTTATAGAAATAGGTGTACTCACCTCGAACAAACGGCTGCGAGCTCTTTTTGTAGTCTTGCGCTTTCGCTAATCGCTCTCGCAGTTCTGCGCGATACGGGATTTGAGCGAGGTAATCAAACGTCACTTCATTCTGGCTTGCCACCCACTGCGCGGTTTCGTCACTTCTGTCGTCTTCTAACCAGCGATATGGGTCTTCGACTATCTGACCAAAATAGTCATCGCTGACGATCTGTTTGTTGGTGACTGGATATTGATACTCTTTTAAATAGCTCATCGTGATCCTTGTTAAAAATAGTGTGAAATCGTCAGGTAACGCGTTCTGATGTGTTCAATCAATAACTTAATCTTGTTCGGTGGCTGACGAGTGAACGGGTACACCGCATAAATACCCAGCTTTTTACCGACTAAATCAGGGAAGATATCCACCAGCTGGCCGTTGCGAATATCGTGATACACCAGACAACGTGGCACGTACGCCACACCATGACCGCCCAAAGCGGCTTTTCGTAATGCCGTCGCATTATCGGTAGAAAAAGAGCCCGAGACGCGCACTATGTATTTATCATTATCAGTAAAGCCATCTTTACTATGCAGAAATTGCCACTCACTGGCACCCGTTGTTTGATAAGCGTATTGCAGACAATTGTGCTCAACCAAATCCTTGGGCTGCATCGGCTTACCATTCTTGGCGATATAAGACGGAGAAGCACATACCACCCATTGAGAGTCCAATATATGACGGGCAATTAAGCTGGAGTCTTCCAAGTAGCCGGTTCGAATCACTAAGTCGAGGCCATCATCAACCAGATCCACAAAGCGATTGTTCAGAGACATATCGACCGTTAAACCTGGGTGCATATTACAAAACTCGGCAACAGCGTCTGCGAGAATCAAATCTCCGGAGATAGTAGGCACTGACATTTTGATATGACCACTAACATTTTCACCAAAGCCTGAAACTGCATCCATAGCCTCTTGAGCCGCCTGCTTCACATTTTTAGCTCCGTGTAACATTGCCTTACCCGCCTCGGTAAGCGTCAATTTACGCGTGGTTCGATATAATAGCTGCACGCCAATTTCTTCTTCCAAACGCGCAATTCTCTTACTAACTACCGAATTTGTAAGGTTATTTTGCTCTGCCACCTTACTAAAACTGCCCAACTCTACTACCTGTGAAAACAGGATCAAATCGTCTGCTCGCATTTGATTATGCCAATTTTGGAATTAATTATTTTCATTATTTCCCTATATCAATAAAAAATAAAGGGGTAAATTCACGCCAAATTAACAAAACAATTACAAAACAGCTTTTGCAATCACATCGGTTACAAATAAAGCGATGCCAGTGGCATTTGCATTAACCGTTGCTATCGCCCTATTCGCATGGGATATGTCTAGCACTCGCGTGCTGGCTTCGGTATTCCAAGGCTTCGGCATTACCGTGTCGGTTCTCTGGATTGTGTTTGGCGCCATCTTCTTATTAAACACTTTGAAACACACCGGAGCTATCACCACCATCCGCAACGGATTTACTGACATATCAGCAGACCGTCGTGTACAAGCGATCATCATTGCTTGGTGTTTTGGTTCATTCATTGAAGGGGCATCTGGCTTCGGCACACCCGCTGCAATCGCCGCTCCGTTATTGGTTGCAATTGGCTTCCCAGCGTTAGCCGCGGTACTGATGGGCATGATGATTCAATCTACACCAGTATCGTTCGGCGCAGTTGGTACTCCTATCATTGTTGGCGTAAACAAAGGTTTGGATACGCATAACATTGGTGAAAGCCTGATTGCCAATGGTTCAACATGGGATGCTTACCTACAACAGATCACATCAAGTGTTGCAATCATCCACGCCTGCGTTGGTGTGATGATTCCTGTATTGATGGCGATGATGCTGACTCGCTTCTTCGGTAAGAACAAAAGCTGGACTGAAGGTCTTGATATCCTGCCGTTCGCACTGTTCGCCGGTGCTGCTTTCACCATTCCTTACGCACTAACGGGTGTTTTCCTCGGTGCTGAGTTCCCATCACTGATTGGTGGTTTGGTTGGCCTTGCGATTGTTGTAACAGCAGCAAAACGCGGCTTCCTAGTACCTAAATCAAAATGGGACTTTGAAAGCGAGGACAAGTGGCCAGCAGAATGGCTAGGTTCTTTGAAAATCGATCTAGATGACACTCATTCAAACAGTAAGCAAGGTCATAAGAAAATGAGCATGGCGATGGCATGGGCACCTTACGTGCTGCTCGCTGTCACTCTAGTTGCTAGCCGTGTTAGCCCTGAGTTCAAAGGCCTGCTTAAGAGCGTTTAATGCCGTTCGGATAAGCATTATTGCTTGAACCTGAACGGATATTTGGCTGGGA
>NZ_JBGONI010000034.1:0-60439 GCF_041439035.1 Vibrio sp. 1F263
ATAACTAAAGGTATGGAAAGTCGCTTAACGTAGCGTCCAGTATTGATGGTGCAGACCACTGACAAGTATACGGGTCTTCTGACAATATGCCTTTTCAAATATTTAAAATCATGCTCTCTAATGCCTCTCAATAAAAAAGCCCAAATAAAGGATTGGGCTCAATTCAATAATCATGAAGCAATTGTCATGGTGGTTATATTCCGATTAATTTCCCCAGATTTGGCTTACAAACTCTGGATGGTCAATAAACGGATTACGATTCCCTTGAAAATCATGTACTGCCTTATTTCGGTCGATTTCTTTTTGGCTTACTGGATCTTCAGAATGCCAACGCTTTAGCGTAGTAAGTAGCCAAGGTTCAAAAACGGTTGTATTGGTTCCATCCAGAACGGCATCAGAGCTTGTAGAGTTCCCTTCCCAATTAGCGATTTCATTTTCATAACGTGTTGCCATGTAGAAATATGCTCTTGCGAAATCACCTTTAAACTCATCAATTGGCTCAAACACCGTACCCACATAACCAAGAGAGTTCGCTGCGCTGCCTAACTTAGAACCATTGCTTGATGTGTATGTCGCGCTACTCACCTCACCATATGGCCAATTACTACGTTTCGAGTTAACGTAGCCGTCAGTGGCAAATAAATGGTGACCGTCAGAGTTCATTGGCTCGACTTTCCCACCAAACCAGCTTTTCGGGAATGAGTGCTCACGGTTGTAGCAATCACCTTCTTTGCTGTATTGACCACATTGATCGGCCACCTTAGTAAATTGGATTGAATCAGAGCCTGAAGGTTTCTCCGAATACATATCGAGAATCGACCCATCAGTGTCATAGTATGCGTCTAGGTCAGCCTCAGACACCAACGTCCAAATAGCGGTGTAACCCTGACTGCTATGATTATCAATAATTTGATATAAGGCCGTTTTTAACGCAAAGCCCACTTTGCCTTCAGCGTCTTTATAATACTCACCTAAAACTGGTGGTTCAGTTGGTGGTGTAGTTGAACCACCAATTGTAAATTCTGTACTCTGACTTGCTTGGAAATCACCACCAGATGCCACAACGGTTCCGTTTACCGATAAACTGTATGAACCATTCCCCACACTGCAGCACATTCCATCTCCATAAGAGTCTAAGACTTCTAGGATGTAGCCACCATCCGCTAAACACATTTCCACTTCATTGATGGTGTTATTTTGATAGTCTGAACCAGAATAAAGAGTTTGAGAAACTGAGTTTTTGAGAGACCAACTGGTTTCAGAACCATAGTTATCCGTCACTAGCGTGAGTGCGGCACTTGTGTCATTGCAGCTTTGTGTGGGTGGAGTCTCCGTCGGCTGAAAGTTATCTAAATACACCACTTCCGAACCATCAAAACCTGCATCATCATAAAATCGTACGCCCACAACGATATCTTTAGTGCTCGTAGCGCTGTACGAGTGAGTCAATGCTTGCCACTGATTCGTTAAACCATTATTCGAGTAGCCTAAATAGCCATCAACAAAAGGCGAGCTTTCACGTTGCCTTCCGTGTGGTAAACATCGACAGAGAAATCATAAGTTTTCCCTTGTTCAACACGTATCGTTTGCAGAAAATCGGTATTACTTTGAGTGCCTGTATTCACTGTTACTTGCGCAGAGAAACTGCCGTTATTAACAGGTACGTTAGAGGGTGAAACTGCAATGCCGGAGTCAATCACACTCCATCCAGATGGTACGTTTTCTTCCCAGTTTTCGAAACTTCCATTTTGCATTTGCGCATGCGCACTCACTGAACAAAGTAATGCAACGCCACTTAGTGTTATTATTCTATTTATCATATAACCTTCTGTTTAATTAGATAAAAAACCAACTAAGCTTAGAAAGTATTCATAAGATGGATAGAGATATAAATCACATTTATAAATGTAAGCACTGTCAGATTTATTAATATATGTGATGTAAAGCAATGCAACATCGACCTGTTAAACAAACGAATAAAAAGCCGAGCAGATTACCTAACTCAGCCTTTTTACTCTCTAGACATAGATCATTTATCGCCAGTGAGCATATCGAAGAAAATCTGTCTCGACTCTGGGGTGTTGTCTCGATGAGTTTCGTATTTTATATGCGAATTGGTATCAACAGATTTTGATAACTTGATACTCCAAAGCGCTTTAAGTTGATTTGGTACAATTGAATATCGCACATCGATAATACGCAACTCGTCCGTTGGGTCCTGGGCAATATAACCATTAGAGAACCAGCGGAAGCGTTCAATATCTTTGGCTTGTTGAGAGTCTGGCTCAAGCCAAGGCAAATCACTGCTAACGTTCAGCTTAGCGATCGACTCTCCGGGGTATATATTTACCGATGTGCCAACCCGCACTGCGTCTACATGGTAATGAGCCTCTGTTTCGTATACCACTTTCCAAACCAAGATATTAGCAAAGCTCGGTTTTGCCTCTAATCGAATCGGCGTGTGTTGTCTTTGTTCCGCTAATTGCCACCCAATCGCCTCTGCCCTATCTCTTTGTATCATCCCTAATGTTGGATAAATTAGAGCCCAAGCAAACGCAACACGTGCTAGCCAAGGTGCTCGTTTCAACGTTGCAAACACAAGCAAAACTAAGATGGGCAGCGTATAAACAGGATCGATGATTGATATGGTATTCCAAGCAAAACGCGCATTAGTCAAAGGCCAAAGTAACTGCGTGCCATAAGTGGTACAAGCGTCTAACAGTGCATGAGTGCCATAACCCAGAGCGCAAAACAGCCAGCTTTGCCTGAAAGTAAGCCCGCGCCTTTTTGCAATCAGATGATGTAGAACAAAGGCACAGATCAAACTGCCAATGGGGATAAAGAAGAGTGAATGAGTAAATTGCCGATGGAACTCCAAAGCCAACAAAGGATCACTTTGAGACTTAATCAGTGCATCTAGATCTGGAGCCAATCCAGAAAGTAGCCCTAATACCCCAGCAACAACCAAATGTTGTTTTTTGCTTGCTGACTGTGCCAAAGAAGCGCCTAACACGCCCTGCGTTAAAGGATCCATAAATCACTCATTGATAGCATTCCGTTGAATCAAACAAGATACATTTAGCTATAGCAGTGAATTGGGTTAAATAACAATGTTTTATCAAAAAAATACTGTTGATAAAACACCCTGACATTAATGAATTCCATGAAGAGTTAGCGTTAAACGTTTTGCTGTGTGGCCTTGCTTAACAGCATTTCCCAATCAGATTTATCAACCTGTCCTTTGTGAACATTCACTTTGTAATAGCCATTTTTAGTCAGTGATTTAACTTGAATATACTGACGAGAAAAGACAGAGTTTTTGATCGCTAAGTTCGCTTTAACGTCATGTAGATGTATCTCTTCACCGACTAAAGATAAATGTCTTCGGGTGAACTTGGAGACCAAAGCATAGACAGTGATCATGATTAAGATAGAAGTAACGAAAGGGAAAAACTGGGGCTCAGTCTGATAAAATAAGTTGATAGCTAAAGATGCGATCACGTAACTTATTGTCATTGATAGAGCCACGTTCCAACGTGGGCCGTTGCCCTTAAATGAAATTTCTCGTGCCATCGCTCGCTCCTTTAGATAAGTATTTGACCACATTTGAATATTTATTAAACGCGAACAATCTTATTATGAACCATGGTGCATTAAAAGGAGTGGCTCATATTATTGGAGGGCTCAGATCGCAATTAGACATTTACATGCATTTTTTCGCACCTAAATGTCTAATGAATAAAGAAACTGATTCAGTTACAGGTTACTGAATTCTTTAATTAACGAGCAACCATGCTGGCTGCAATAACCACCAACAGTACTGAGAAGATCTTCTTAATCGTTGGAACCGGTAAATGGTTAGTTGCTTTTGCGCCTAGCGGAGCTGTAAACCAAGATGTGCACACGATACCCAGCAGCGCAGGTAAATAAACAAAGCCAGCAAAACCTTCTGTTAGAGCAAAGTGGCTGCTGCCCGAGGTGATATAACCGATAGACCCAAATAATGCGATCACAATGCCACAAGCCGACGCACAACCAATGGCCTTTTTCATATCGACAGAGAAGAACGTCAATAGTGGAACCAGCAATGCCCCACCACCAATGCCTATCATGGCTGACAAGCCGCCCGTAATAGTTGTAAGAACCGTTAGTACGCCCTTGTTCGGTAGCTTTCGTTCTTTAGGCGCGTCATTTTTGCTGCTTAAGAACATCTTGATCGCAATAAGAACCACACTTACGGCAAACACAATACGAACAACTTTTTCTGGCAGCAAAGCCGCCATAAAGCCACTAATCAATGCACCCAGAGCAACGCCCAACATGATCCAAGGTGCCAAATCCCAAGGCACGTTTCCATTTTTGTGGTGAGCAAGCGCAGAGGAAGTTGAGGTAAACAAAATTGATGCCAAGGAAGTCGCAATCGCTGCAACGACCACTTGGTCAGCAGGTAAAACTTCTAAGTGAAGTAAAATGCTGCTTAACACAGGTACAATGATAAGCCCCCCGCCAATCCCCAAAAGCCCGGCAAGAAAACCAACACCACTGCCTAATAATGCACAGTATAAAATCAACAACAGCAACTCACTCATTTCGTCCATCTCTTAATTAAATTAATTGTCTTAAATAACGCACTATTAATGTGGTTATATTTCCATCAAGCCAATTAATATAACTGACACCACCTAATATTTTCAAACATAATAGATCATGAATATTCCTCATGTTGAATGTGAAGGAATACCATTGTTAATCATTTATCGAACCAAGTATAAAAATACCAAGCGATTAACTTAATACCGTATTAATTTTTCATACAGTATTGCCTTCAACTATTAATCCGGTCACAAGCAAAAATAAAGCAATTTTAATTCTAAAGACCGAGAAAGTCAGACTACAGATTGGGATATCAGATCAACATGAATACAGAATTTAATTTTACAATTAAGAGCATTAGCCTCGACGAGAACTATCAACCTGCGGACAGCACACGTATCACCACCAACTTCGCTAACTTGGCGCGTGGTGACAGCCGCCAAGCAAACTTGCGCAATGCACTGCAGATGATTGACAACAGTTTCAACGCATTAGCACACTGGGACAACCCAAAGGGCGACCGTTACTCTGTAGAGCTTGAAATCATTTCTGTTGATATGGACATTGAAAGCAACGGCGAAGCATTCCCTTCCATTGAAGTACTGAAAACCAATATTCTAGACCGTAAAACCAACGAGCGTATTGAAGGCATTATCGGAAATAACTTCTCTTCTTATGTTCGAGATTATGACTTTAGCGTACGTCTATTGGATCATAATAAAGGCCAAGAGAAATTCAGCATTCCGGAAGATTTTGGGGATTTACACGGCAAGCTTTTTAAATATTTCGTTAACTCTGACGCTTACAAAAAGAACTTTAATAAACCACCTGTTATTTGCTTAAGCGTGTCAGATAATAAAACCTATTACCGCACTGAAAACCAACACCCAGTATTAGGTTTTGAATACCAACCGAATGAGTCTTCTTTAACTGAACAATATTTTAAGAAGATGGGGTTACAGGTTCGTTACTTCATGCCGCCAAACAGTGTTGCACCTCTAGCTTTCTATTTCTTTGGTGATCTACTGAACGATTACTCAAACCTAGAGCTTATCAGCACCATCAGCACCATGGGTACATTCCAAAAAATCTACCGTCCTGAGATTTACAACGCGAATGCGGTTGCAGGTAACTGCTACCAACCAAACTTGAAAAACTTGGATCACTCGCTAACTCAAATCGTGTATGACCGAGAAGAACGAAGCAAATTAGCTATCGAACAAGGTAAATTCGCAGAAGAGACTTTCATTAAGCCATACCAGTCAGTTCTAGAGAACTGGTCTGCCAACTACGCGCTTTAATCGAGCAATTGCGCTCTTAAATCACCAAGGATAGGCAGTATACGTTATGAAAACATTATTACCGACTTCAACAGCAGGCAGCTTACCTAAGCCATCTTGGCTAGCACAGCCAGAGACACTTTGGTCTCCATGGAAACTGGAAGGCGACGAATTAACCGACGGCAAACAAGACGCGCTACGTGTCTCTCTTCAAGACCAGCAACAAGCCGGTATTGATATTGTGAGTGACGGCGAACAGACACGTCAGCACTTTGTAACAACCTTCATTGAACACCTGAATGGCGTGGATTTTGAAAAGCGTGAAACCGTTAAAATTCGCGACCGTTACGATGCGAGTGTACCAACAGTCGTTGGCCCTGTTTCTCGTCAAAAGTCGGTTTTTGTCGAAGATGCTAAGTTCTTACGCCAGCAAACGGATCAACCAATTAAGTGGGCTCTACCGGGGCCAATGACCATGATAGATACGCTTTACGACGCGCATTACCAAAGCCGTGAAAAGCTAGCATGGGAGTTCGCAAAAATCCTTAACGAAGAAGCAAAAGAGTTAGAAGCGGCTGGTGTTGATATTATTCAGTTCGATGAGCCTGCGTTTAACGTATTTTTTGATGACGTGAACGATTGGGGTATTGCTTGTTTAGAAAGAGCCATTGAAGGGCTTAAGTGTGAAACTGCAGTTCATATTTGTTATGGCTATGGCATCAAAGCAAATACGGATTGGAAAAAGACACTAGGTACCGAATGGCGCCAATACGAAGAGGTATTTCCTAAGCTTCAGCAGTCGAATATCGATATCATCTCATTAGAGTGTCATAACTCTCATGTGCCGGTTGAATTGCTTGAGCTCGTTCGAGGTAAGAAAGTGATGGTCGGTGCTATCGATGTTGCAACCAATTCAATTGAAACGCCGGAAGAAGTTGCCGACACTCTACGAGAAACACTGAAGTATGTTGATGCCGATAAGCTCTACCCGTGCACCAACTGCGGCATGGCTCCCCTTCCTCGTGAAATTGCCTCAGCTAAGCTCAATGCGCTAAGCGCTGGCGCAGAGATCGTTCGTAAAGAACTTTCAGAGTAACGGTTTAAACTCAAACTAAAACCGAATTCTTGAAGCCTAAGTATCCTATTAATACTTAGGCTTTTTCTATATTAGTACATGATCTTTATAAGCAGCGGCTTACCAGGTTTTATCTAAGTCTTGAGCATATAAAGAGATCGCGCGTTGGTACTCTTTAATCGCATCGCTATTAGTCGTAGATACCAAAAGCTCAAGTAACAGCGACGTCGCCTCTTTATGGCGATCCAAATTGTACAAACACATTGCGTAGAAAGGTTTCACCTCTATCGAGTCAGGATATTCAGCCATAGTCTGTTCGAAATAGCCTAAAGCCTCTGCATAAAGACCAAGGCTTCGATAAGTACTCGCCAAACCGAACAGCGCATCAAAACGCTCTACTGAAGAAAGCACGCCAGACAGAGATAGCACATAATGCTCAATCGCCTGTCGCTCTTTACCTTGATTATCGTAAGACCACGCGATCTGCAAGTGCGCTTTCGCGGCATAATTTTCATCAGTGAGTAGCGTTGCCAACAAGTCACGTGACTCTTGGTACTTCTCTTCTTTTCGCAATTCGATTGCTTGTTTGATAATGGTGTCCATAGTTCTTCCTAAAATCAGTTCCATTTCAACGAGTCCTTTCACTTCAGACAACTGAGTAAAACCTTTTGATTGATAAAGCTTAATAGCGGGATTCTCACTGAACACACGCAACACTAACTGAGCTGATGATTGATTGTTCGCATGTTTAATAACTAAATCGAGACACTTAGAACCAAAGCCTCTACCTTGATATTCAGCTAATATCTGCAAGTCCCTAAGAAACGTTGTATCACTGTTGTAACTGAAGCGGACAACACCAATACGGCTATCCCCTACATAAACTTCATAGTTATCCAGTTCATCCCAGCTGCGTAAAAACTGACTATGACCCCAAGCGATGCCACGAGCTTGGTAGTAACTCGCCATATTCGTTTTAGTGATCGATTCAGCGAACTTAGGATCGGAACCTTTGACTAACCTTACTTCCATATTGTGTCCTTTGTTTCTAAATCAAACATTGAGCAATACGTAATTTAAGTACCAAGAGTATTGCATCGTGTTTAAACCATCCTAATCAATCTGGTTCCTTGGTTAACGCCTTCTCTAACCACATTGAACTGATGTATTGACCGTTTTTCTTCGCATATTCATTGAACACTCCGACTTCTCGAAATCCAAAACGTTTATGAAGTGCTATTGAAGCCTCATTAGGTAAAGCAACACCTGAGAGTACGCGGTGAACACCATAATCACTAATCGATGCAAATAGCTGAGAATAAAGCTTAGAGCCTAAGCCTTTACCTTGAGCTTCTGTCGCAAGATAAATAGTGACCTCTGCGGTATCTTCAAATGCCGACATAACCCGGTATTGCTGAGAACACGCGAAGCCTAATAACGCATCACCTTCTGTCGCGACATAAAGTTGATATTTACTTTGACTAGAAAATTGAGAAAACCACTGCTGGCGATTTTCCAACGACAACTTCTCTTCTTCAAAGCGCGCATTGGTATGTTCAATATAAAAGTTGAAGATATCGGTGATGCCTGCAATATCAGGTAATGTCCCTACTCTGATTTCCATGTAATGTCCTTTTAGTTGTCTATTTTGAATGACTAGTAAACAGGCATCAATAGTGACTGCAGAACTGACTCTCGCAAGGAATACCATCACGATCACCATCTATTTTCACATTGGGACAGTTTGCCAAATAAAACTTTGCTTCATCACAAGATAACATCTCACTGCAGTACATTTTTCCTTGGCAGCTAAAACCCATACTCTCATATGCCGGATTTAACTTTGGCTCTAACAAAAAAAGATAAAAAGCTGCCCCTATAAGACCAACGATAAGTGCAGACAAAATAAGTGATAAAGGATTGGATTTGAGTGGTTCTATACCAACTAACTGAGCACTCGAAGCGCTGAGTTTAGAAGAACTATGTGATAGTTGAAATTCAACGCTATCTCCCACTTTTGGAGAACGATAACCCTTTCGAAATTTGGATATATGAACAAAAATATCGCCCTTTAATTCATCTGAGTTGATGAATCCAAACCCCCTCTCATCAACCCATCGAACAATTTTTCCATTCATAACTATTCCTCTCCAAACCGTCTCTTGGTCTTAGTTCAAATCACTAACAATATTCCGTTACGCTTAATAGGGTTCAAGTTTTCCCATTAAGGACTCTTAACTTTACCCATTTTAGTCAGGATGCCTTTGCCCTTCTCATAAACAAAAGATAAACCAAAGTAGACTGAAACCCACAAGACAAAATCAAGAGCGGCTAACTTGATATCAAGTGGATCTGAAAAGATGTTATAGGTGTGTCCAAACTTTGCTTCAATTGATTTAACTAAAATCACTGTAACGATAAAAATCACAATCCTCATGGTTTTTCCTATCTATATCTTTAAACTAAATCGTACACATGCGTGTGGAAATTGTTTAAGTTATTCCAAGTATATAATGCGTTTACGGCCCTACATGTCATTGGCTTTTTCTATAAACCAAGTGCCTTTACACGGGCCATTGGTTAAATGCCAACGACCATCAAATCTATTGCTACTGTCATGTGCTGAAAGTCGATAATCCCACTGGCTATTGCGGACTTCTAACCATTTAACGCATTACGCCAATATTGCACCGTTTTATCAGAGACAGAACCGGTTTCGTTCGCTGATGCGATCAAGAAGCCACATAAGTTGGTCGCAACTTCCTCATTGCCTAACAAATATAAACTACGAATAGCTCGCGTTAACCTTAGTTGGTTATGATCATGGTTTTTAAGCCATACATGATTTGCGGGGCTAAGCGGTAACAACGAAGATATTTCACTTCCATCTCGCTGCATGCCCCAAAACTCAAGCATCAGGTCAAGCACTTTTAGATGAACTGTGCGGAGCTCTTCTGAATTAGCAAAAAGCGCCCTATCTTCTTGAGTAACCAACGGTGCATGTTGATTAAACTTAGTCCCCTCATCTATTGGGAAAAATACTTGAATGTACTTATGGTCATGCTCCAACCAAAAGTGATTGTAAGCTAACAACTGTTCTATATTTCGACCAAACTTATCCGGCGCTTCACCAGATATAAAGCGAGCAATCTCACTCATTTTCAAATCCTACTGACTATAAACCCCCACTTGTGGGCGAATGCATTATTACGCAGTAAGCCGTGAAAAGCCTAGTCCTTTACGTTGTAAGTACCGATCTGACTTCGAACGCCAAATACCGCACGTTAGGAATACTTGTTAATACTTCCAACTCACTGTTCTAACAGACGACACTGATACCCTGCGACGCATTTTAGCTCTGTAATATGTTCAGGGAATAGTTCGTGAAGAAAATACAATGCATCTGTTGGTGTTGGCGTAGCGCATGAGTTTTAGACTTAAGCCAGCAACCAGTGTGTTAATAACTGAGTACTAAAACCGGAACGACTAAAAGAGATAGGTAATATATGCACCGAAAGATTACATCTTTCAAAGACAAAATCCTTCAGAAAGCGTCCTTCGGTGCATACAATTTCAAGCGACTGACATTAGTGACTCATGTAAGTCGCTAACATAAGAGACTAACGCAAGCGTCTCAACACAACCTGCTGGTCGAGATCATTCTGATAGTCCGTGTAATCAAGCCCTTGATCAAATATGTACTCAGTCACAAGAGTACGAATGCACTCAACCAATGTGCTTGCTTGCCAAGGCTTTTCAAAGTAACGGTCGATGCCTGCTGCATTAATCGCATTGATGGTATCAGTATGAGTGGCTTGCCCCGTAAGAAGAATTTTCTTTGTATTCGGAAAGCGGCTGTCATGGAACACTTCAGTGAGTAACTCCACACCCGTTTTTCCTGGCATCACATGATCAGACACGATGACGGTAATGTGTTCGCCTTCTGCGTCAAGTTCATCAATGAGATCAAGCACTTCTTGCGCTGATTCACAATCTTCAATATTCAGCCAACTCGCCAGCGGCTCTAAATCTTGTACCACTGCGCTCAGTACTTCTCTCTGGTCATCGACACAGATTAAATTAAGCTTCTCCATGTTCACCCTCTATTGGTAACTTGATTCTAAATACAGTTTTAGAAGCATCACTTTTCACAATAATACTTCCGCCATAACCCGCCACAATCCGCTTAACGATTGATAAACCCAAGCCCAATCCAAACGATAAACCACCTTTTTTAGTGGTGAAGTTGGGCTGAAATACCTTTCTACGAGTCACCTCGTCTATCTCAGGGCCGTTATTCGTGATCGTAACTAATATTCTTTTCTTACTTAATCTGGTTTGAATTTCTATTGCGGCATCGTCTGAATTCGACATTGCATCACAAGCATTCTTTACAATGTTGACCCAAATCTGAACGAGCTCTGTTTTCGAGCCTTTAAAAGTCGGCAAATCTGCAGGGCTCAATCGCACAGAGACTCTACGTAACTCACTTTGTAACAACGATAAGGCATGGTTAATGGAGTCGTTAATATCAACCGCTTCTTCGGTGTCAATGTCAATTCTGCCAAGTTGTTTAACCGATTTTACGATGCCGACGGTGTGTCTAGATGCCAAACGTAAATCATGTAAATCACAACCCATCTGCCAAAAGCGAATCGCTTCTTCTGGGTTTTTCAGCCAATGTTTTGAAATAACGTCTGTTGCAGATAAAGCCTCTGTTGTAGATAAAGCGTCAATTGGAATCGCCTTTGCAAGAGAGCGAGCAATGTTTTTGTCTAAACCATATTTTCTTTCAAATTGTCGCCCACGTGTTCGCGCTTCTGACGACGACGTTTTCTGACCATGCATTAACCCAAAATCGAAAAATTGACTGGCTTCTGGATGCACTTCTTCAAGTAGCTCCATGATGACCGTTTCAAGTCGGCCAGATTTACTATTTACTACACCAATAGCGTTGTTAAGCTCATGGGCAATCCCTGCAGCCAATTGACCCAAGGTCGTCATTTGCTCAGCAGTATGTAACTTCTCTAGCGCTTTTTGTTTCGCTATCGCTTCTTGTGTTGCACGGCGTTGACGACGCGACAACTCATTGACAATCACAGGTGTGAACTGTGCGGTAAGAGGACCAAACTTACGTTCATCTTCTGCCGGCGTGTCTTTATCGATCCACGCTAACTCGACATCGGTTTTAGCAACAACCGTTGAAGATGCTGTCCAATTACCTGAAAAGAAGCTATGAACACCTATAAAAGCCCCACTACCCGCGCTAAACACTCGTACTTGCGGTGTATTCGCTTCGGAATAAAACCCTTCCAGTTCTCCACTAAACACATAATACAAACGAGTGTTTAACGCTGATTGTTCAATAATGGTGTTACCGGCACGGCACGTCACCCGACGTTCTGTCTGATTAAAATAACGATCGATAAGTGCTTCTAGCTTTTGTTGATACACGTATCGTTATCCTATGTGACCAATTGAATGTAGCACCCACACCATAACAAAACTCAGTAGCACACCAACCACACCCAAAATAATACCGATTCTGGCCATTTGATTACTTTGCACATGACCAGTGGCATGAGCCAACGCATTCGGTGGCGTACTGATTGGCAGCGACATACCTAATGAAGCGGCAAAAGTCACAACCAGAATTAACGTTAACTCACCGCCTAGTGGCGTGAGTGAAGCCATAGACGAACCCAATGCAGCCATAATTGGCATTAACAAGTTAGCCGTTGCGGTATGAGACATAAAGTTTGCCATTACCAAACACAAGAACGCCGCTCCGAACAACACCACATAGGGTGAGTAAGCATCAAACGGAATGCTGTGTACCACGAGCCTTGCTAAGCCAGTTTTATCGAGAGCTAAACCAAGTGCAATACCACCTGATACAAGCCACAGTACGTCCCAAGAAATTTTCTTCAGGTCTTCTTTATTGATGATCCCTGTGAGTGAGAACACAGCGACAGGAATCAGAGCGACGGTATAAGAGTTCATGCCATGGCTTGAGCCCATTAACCAAAGAATGATGGTCAGCGCAAAAGTGACGTATACCGCAATGGCTTTGGGCGTTTTAAGGAATTTACCTTTGATGCTTAGCTCGATTTTCTTTTGGTCAGCTTTGTACATAAAGCCTATTAAAAACCACGCTAACGCCATCATAATCACGACAAACGGCACACCAAACGCCATCCATTCACCGAACGTAATGAGGTTATCGCCAACTAAATATTTAAGGGCGATAGCGTTCGGCGGGGTACCGATCGGGGTACCAATGCCACCGATGTTAGCGGCAACAGGAATACAAAGCGCAAACGCTATACGACCGGGGTCTTTCGGGCCAAACACAGCCAGTACCGGCGTTAAAATAGATAGCATCATTGCCGTTGTTGCTGTGTTAGACATAAACATCGAAAAGATACCAGTGATCAACATTAAGCCGAGCATCACAAACTTTGGGTCTTGTCCAAATGGCTTCAACAACACGCGAGCTAAGTTTACGTCTAATCGATATTTAGTGGCAGCCATCGCTAAGAAAAAACCGCCCAAAAACAGCATGATGATTGGGCTAGCGAATGTCGCCATGATGTCGCTGTATTTTAACAGCTCACCAAAATGTTCTTCCCCATGATCAAACCTTAAAAAGATCAGCCCTTTATCCGACAACATCAACAATTGCAGAACGATAATAACAACAGACGTCGCGTAAATCGGGATAGGCTCGAACACCCAGCACAATGCCGCTAATAAAAAGATCGCGATAACGCGTTGTTGAATAATCGTAAGGCCTTCAAATGGAAACGCTGATAGCGGCATTACGAGGATAATGAAAGGAATTAAAATAGGGATAATGTATTTAATATAGGGGCGCATAGCACAAAAACTCTTCCTGAGATAACAACTACTTAGAAATTAGATTTAAAGTTCTAATTTAGTCCGACAACGAATTATCGACCTCTTATCATTAACTCACTATCGGCTAGATCAATGATTACGTAATCGCGATATCCCCGTTTTCGTTTCTGTGCGCTACCTCTACGTTTGTGTGTCATTTACTTTTGCAATATAACTTGATCAATCTCGTCGTCAGGATCTTCCAAAGGGCTACTGGCCTGTCGATAAAGATTAGAAAGCATCACGTCTCTGCCTTGAAGCATTTACGTGCGTGGTTCAGATAGGTGTTCTATGCCCAACTCTCGTTGTTTACGTTTACTTAAACCACTAGCAACAATACGATAAGACTCAGACAAGTAATACTTTAGGTCATCGTCTAATTGACCGGAAGTTTCAACTTGCTGTATCCATTTCATCCCACGGTTAGCAAAGTACGGAGCCGGTTTATAACCCTCACAATCACTGAGAAAATCGTAATTTAAGTTGGATGTCTTAAAAGTAAATGCCGCTTTTTTGCCATCACTCCAACCACCAATGGCAAAGACTTTACCACCCACCTTCCAGACATCTGAATTGCCCCATTGAACGACATGACTCGTCCCAGTAAATGTCCCGCAAAAATGGTTAAACTCATCGTAATTCATACTCATTTCCTTATGCACACAACCTCGGATTAAATGTCTAACGTCAGTTCTTGTATGTCAATTAGATCGACTTCCCTACCTAATATTCGCTTGTACTCTACTAAATGATGAACTGGGATTACTGGCAATTCGATACCGAGATAGCTTTTACTGACTGACTCTGAAAAATCGATTTCGAGTTGATGCCAAGATCCATCTAGAGCCGACTGTATCTTCGTATTATGAGATAAACCAATTTCAATTTTTTGGTCTTGGTAAACTAACTGGAAATACTCGAGATCCCAACCGTATTCTGCATAGTGAATTAACGGCTTAGATATGAATTGCGATACGCGAGCCAAAACCTTGTTTGCGTCAAAGTTGTGGATATAAAGGTCTATGTCTGCGATCTCACGACTGCCACCATGTATCGTTGCAGCTAGCCCTCCGACAATTTGATACTCAACACCATCAGCATCCAAGAGTTCTTTGAGCCACTTCAGTGCTACTTTCACTTTTTCACTCATCTAATTCCCTTAGCTGAATTTTCCCTATACCAAAACATCTAATTGAGCAGCAATCATCAGTTATAGATGCCGTGTACATTTGTTATGCCGCTATTTCAACTTAAATGGCTCTTTGAATATTCAAACAATTTGAAATCGTCTGATTGGTCTGGCTGTACTTCGCCGACTTTGATATAGCCTAACTTTTCGTAGAAATGGTGGTTTCTGTATGACTGATAAGGGGTGAACAAAGTCCAGTTTGTGATATGCGAATACCGGTGTTCAATAAGGCTCATGGCTTGAGAGCCAATATGTTTATTTTGATACTGAACATCAATGTAGAAATATCGGATCTCAATACTGCTCTGCTCACCACACTCTACGCAAATTGCCCCAGCATAGTCGCTGTTGTACAGCACTTTATAAAAATTGCCTTTACTAACCTCAGCTTGGAACCACTCTGTTGATTCTATGTTTGGCGGGAACGCACCGTATTTTTCCACATCGTCTGCAAATGCGCTGAGTGCAGACTTCTGCAACTGTTGGATATCGTCAGCGCTGGCAAGTTCAAGTTGGAGGGAGATATCCGGCATAATTATCCTTAATTCATCACATACATCTATTTCATGTCAGTTCGTCGGCTCATAAAGTTCATGTCCCCCCCTTACGAGAGGTTCCACTTATTCCTTCGACACAGAACGTGTTATGAAACTATAAAGTATAAGCCCGACAAACAACACTTGGCGTTTACCAAGCTCAATCATGGATCTCAATTTGCAACATCCCTAGGCTACAGACACAACAAAGTTGCACTTGCTTCCTCGCTTGAAAAACCAAATAGGGAGCACTTTTCATACTGCCTTCTTCTAAACGTAGATTCTTGTTAGAACGCAATTTTTACTTGTACTGTGAGAATACCGGAGAAACTAAAGGATTAGCCCGCAGGTAAAATTGAGCTGCAAAACAAAACAAAAACCACTGATTGACTTCAAACCCATTCAGATTACTGATAGATTAGAGCTGTAGAGTAAAAAACCTATCGATATAAGAATTCGAATAAGGGTTATATATGAGACTATCTTTTTCTATCAGTATGGCGCTTGCAACGACAGTGGTTGGCTTCCAGTCCTATGCAAATAATATCGACACAGCAAACTCAATCTCTCCCGTAGATCCACTCTCTATTTCAGAGCTGCACTTTATTTCAGAGCCCACATCTATTACAAAGAGCAGTGCTGCGCAAAAACAATCTTTGGCTTTGCAAATCAGCGAGCGTTATTCCGATCTTGAGCTTTCATTGAAGGCTCAGATCTCAGAAAAGAACTTATCCGCGCCTGTAGATAAATTGAGCTCTACTCAGCCCTACTCTGCATTTTCAAGCCGGATGCAGAAAGCGGATCTTGGTTATCGCAAGATGAAAGGGATCAACGACTTCAGCGACTCTGTGTTAGAGGTTCGCATGGCTGATGAAGCGATGATCGAAGCTTGGAAGAATGGTGAAAACCCGCTGTTTGCTTTCGAACCATCAGGCGATGATTCAAACTGGCAATACATCGAAGCCTATGATGTGTATGGGCAGGTTCACGAACTAGACGTGTACCAAATGCCAGACGTCCCAGTGTTTGTGGTTGATAGTAACGGTGCTGAAGAGCTCAAAGCAGGCCTAATGGCGATGCAGGCAGAGATGCAAAAGCTGGGTACTACAACGAAAATCAATGCCGTTAGCGATACCAATGCCGACGAGAGTAAACCTCAAAAATCGTCTTTGATGAACAGGGCTCGTCGCTCGATGGCCTTGTCGGAACCTGAGCCGTTGAATACCACACAATTAACCAAAATCCGTTTAGCCGTCGACCAAGAACCTTGGATCTCTGGTAAAGCGGAAATCTACGCTATCGTGACGGGTGTCGATTCAAGTCGTTTAGAGCCCCAGATCGACCTCGTTGAGATGCCTTATCTGGACTACGACAAACAGACGTACTACCCGAACCAGACCGTCATCTTCTGGCCTCGCTACCGTTGGGGCGCTGCAGACATGATCTTAATGGAACACGATGATGGCACAGACTACAAAGCGCTAGCAAAACTCTTAGTTCAAGCCGCAGAAGAGATACTGAAGATGATTCCTGATCCAGAAGTTCAAGGTTATGCGATCATCCCTCAGATCACAGGCAAGATTATCGATGTGATTCCTGATGGCGTATTAGTCAATGATGACGACTTCGTGGACGTGTACTACACCTTAATGCAGAACACACCTTATGTAGACCGTCCGGGCGCAGGCGGAAATGCTGTCGCATCGTTTGCACCAGTCACCATTTCACCAACAGAGTAAGTCGTTTCTTATTTAGTTAGGGCTTAATCGCTAGGCCCTAACTCTTCATTATCGAAGGTAAGTCAAACACAAAAAATCTACTCAGAACCTAATTACAAGGAGTAATCAAACACAATGATGTCTTCTAAAAGCGGACGAAACACATCTTTCAGCGCATCATGCTCAGGGTGCGGAAGGTAATTCTGGCGGCCTTCTTCATCGGCGAACGTCATTAACACCGAGTGGGTATAACCTTGATTCTTGTTTTCAGGGCTGTCATTTAATCCCCATTCTACTGAAGTGACCCCTTCAACCTTGTTTGGCATCGCTTCAAACAGCATCTTTAGTTTTTGAACCTCTGAAGCTTCAGCGTTTTCTTTAAACTTAATCAGTAGAATATGACGAATCATTCCCGTTTCTTTTTGAGTCATTCCTTGTCCTTTCGAGTCGTTCGCTTACTGGTTTGTAATGCTTAACCAACACCCAATAGCGATCTAAAGTTAGAGAACAACAAAATGCCACACGTTACACAACATGCCAAGGCTAGATCGCTAGAGTTTATAAAATACTCCACAACCCAATAACGAAAAATGCTGCACCCGAGGGCGCAGCATTTCTCATGACAATGGTAAGCACATCTTTAACGTTAGTCACGACGACCTGTAAGCTGGATCGTTTGGTCTTGATCAACGTTCTTTTGGAATTGGATTCCGCCGTTAGACGCTTCATTTCTTCCTTCAAGTGTTAAGTCAGATTCAACACGCTCAGCCTTTACTTGATTAGCTTCGCTCGTTGCCATGTCGATAGTACCGGTATAAGTTCCGTCAGCAGCGAAAGCTGTGTTCATTGAAAGAGCCATCAAGCCTAGTGCGATAAACTTGTTCATACATCACCTCATATTATTTTTAATTATTTGTTCGTTTGATATCTGTGTTTCTTTGTTGGGGTAACTTTAGCGCTTGAGTGATAGCGACTCGAGGAAAAGCAAGATTTACCAAATGGAAAATCAAGGGATTAGCGAAGTTCTGACGCGGTGCTGTCTTATGGGATTTTTATTGGCACTATGATATTAGAGTCATACAATCTCAGTACGCCTGCCGCGCCGAGATTACTGCCTATAAAAGGATTCATTTGGAGAGCCTGTGGACATCAATCTAGACATTCAAAATATCCTCGTAATCAAGCGTATGTATGAACTTCGCAATGTTGGATTGGTTGCCGAGTCGCTAGGCAAAACCTCCGGTGCGATCAGCAAGAACCTTTCGAAGTTAAAGTTACAGCTCGATGATCCGCTGTTCATTCAAACCAAACACGGGTTTGAACCCACGACTTTTGTTGAAACCAACATCGAAAACTTTGAGCAGATTCTGAGCAGCGTTGAAGCCATAACACACCAAGTGTTCTCGCCAGAAACTTACCATGGCGATATCAAAATCTACGCGAATACCCTGTTCTGGGAGCGTTTTGGTTCGAAGCTCTACTTTGCTCTGAGTAAAGAAGCCCCGCATGCTCACTACTCATTCGTTCGATGGGGAAGCAATGTGAGGAACAGACTCATCGACGGCGAAGAATCCATAGCGGTTCATTACTTTGATGAAACCTTGCCACAGTCGATTTCTCAAATGGAATTCGGCAAAGGCAAAGTGGTTTTCTTCGTGAGAGAGGATCATCCAGCACAAGACTTTGAGTCGCTCGCCAACTACCCAATCATTCTATTTAAAACCCCGGGATGGAATGACAATAAATACCCTATCCTTGATCGACTTAGGAATATCGGTTTTCACGTAAACCCAAAAATAGAAGTTGACCACCCTGCAATGATTCATGATGTCGTACTTAAATCTGACTATTTTAGTATCACCCTCAATGGCAACGTACCAGAAGGTTTTCGTAGTATTGATTTGCCGGAAAAGCTGACTATCGATGTCAGCTATGTAATGAGCTGTCGTCGCTCACAGAAAGACGCGCCTTTGAATCAATGGCTATTCCAAATGCTAAAGTCTACGCTAAAAAACAAACAAGCGTAGTTCAACATCTAAAGGCCTAAATGATTACCGGGTTAACTGCTTAAAGGCTTAACCGCTTAGCTGCTTAGCTGCTTAACGACATAACTCCCCTACCATCCAAAAAAAGAAAAGGCTCCCGAGGGAGCCTTTGATTATGTTTCTAGTGACTATTCGCTTATGTTTTTATTTTAAAATGCTTCTTCGAGCGTTTGTTCATTCTTTTTTTCTGTTTGTTTCTCGCTGGTCTCTACCTCTTTCAAGCGCGCAGTGAAGTGTCTTAACACCGGCGGCTCGTAAGTAAAATCGAGCCCTTTCACTTGTCCTGCATTCTCTTTCACTTTTTCGAATGCTTCGATGATGAAGTCCATGTGCGTTTGTGTGTAGGTCGCGCGTGGAATGGTTAAGCGCAATAATTCTGCAGGACATGGATGTTGTTCACCGGTTGCTGGGTCGCGACCTTGCAGCAATGAGCCAATCTCAACCGCTCTGATACCCGCGACTTTATAGAGTTCACACGCCAAAGCATGTGCTGGGAACTGACCTGCAGGAATATGAGGAAGCAGTTTACCCGCATCCACAAACGCAGCATGACCGCCTGCTTGCTGGCACACGATGCCCATCGCTTCTAAGCCATCAACAAGGTATTGCACCTGGCCAATGCGGTACTCTAACCAATCTTGGCGCATACCGTCATACAGACCAACCGCAAGACGCTCCATTGCGCCGCCTTCTAACCCACCATAGGTTGGGAAGCCTTCTTGCACCACACACAAAGTTCGACACTCTGTGTACACATCCATGAAAGAGTCGTCTTTAAAGCACAACAAGCCGCCCATTTGTACCATGGCATCTTTCTTGGCAGACATGGCTAAGCCATCCGCGTATTTGTAAGACTCACGTGTGATCTGTTCGATTGTCCAATCTTGATAACCGACTTCACGCTGCTGAATGAAGTAAGCATTTTCAGCGTAGCGTGCAGAATCCATAATTACTGGGATGTCGTACTTCTGAGCAACTTGATACACGGCTTTTAGATTGGCGATAGACACTGGCTGCCCACCAGCAGAGTTACAAGTAATGGTACTCACAATGTAAGGAACATTAGCAGCCCCCGCTTCTAAAATAGCTTCTTCCAGTTTCACCACATCGAAGTTGCCTTTGAAGTCCGCATTCACTGAGGTATCGAACGCTTCTTTGGTATAAACGTTCTTCGCCACACAGCAATTCACTTGGGTGTGACCTTGTGTTGTATCGAAGAAGTAGTTAGACAGGGCGACCATTTTGCTGCGATCGAGTCCTTTCTCCATTTCACGCTTCTTGATAAGAACAGGAATGTAGATCTGCTCTGCGCCGCGCCCTTGGTGTGTTGGAATCGTCAACTCGTAACCGAAGATATCCTTAACCGCGTTCGACAATGCGTAGTAACTGCGGCTACCACTGTAAGCTTCATCCCCCATTAACATCGCGGCTTGCATACGCTGAGTAATAGATCCTGTTCCGCTGTCTGTCAGTAAGTCGATAAACACATCATCACTATCAAGTAAGAATGGGTTCATCCCCGCATCGACAATGGCTTGTTCACGATAGGCACGAGTTGTTCTTTTTACTGGCTCTACAACACGAATACGAAACGGTTCTGGTAGATGTTTGAAGTTTTCCATAATAATACCTTTCAATACATTCCGATCAGGTCGAAATCTATTTTCTTTAGATGTCACGAATCCTCACCATTAAATTATTAGTTCCGTATAAATACACACATAAAATTAACAGTGAAAATAAAAAATTAAAAATTAAAAATGACTTATTAATCAAACCTAAACAGAGGCTGAGATAATTAGCGAGAACGACAAAACAACGAATATTCCGCACGAAATAATAAGTGCGATATTCATGCGTTCAAAGGTTATCAAAGCTGCTGATAGGTAAACAAAGCATGCTGCTTTGCTGGCGCGTGACGCCTAGAGGGTACTACTCTGAAGAAAGGCGGAACGAGAGCTGGTGATCTAAGGTATACCAAGCTAACAAGGTTAGCCATGTTGTTGATTGCCATTTCAGATACATGTTCACAATATATCCCTACGTTGAAATCAAGATGAACCGAAAATTAAATATAGTGCAATTGTTTTATAAATACAGCTTAGAAAAGTATAAATGTGATCAAAATTTGGAATGGTAATTAAATACGATAGCATGTTATATAAACTGTGAATCACAGCCGTTTATATACTATTAAACTAGTTCAACGAGTTACTTAATAATATCGAATCTCTTTTGAACTCAATATCTCTCTAATAAGAGGCGAAGATGGCTGTTTTCTAAAAAGCTATCTTCTAGAAATCTACTAAGCTAAAAACGCCAAGCTCTGATGAGGCTCAAACCTCACCAGAACCATATTCGCAGTGAATGACTTACTTCTTCTTAACAGCTTGCTTGATGGCCATTTCAGCCAGTTTTGGTGTCGCAGCTTTCAATGCGCTGGGTGCCACCTTCTTACCCGCCTTGACCGCTTTATTCAGTTGGCCTTTAACCGACGTCCCTCTTTTCATTGCTTCTAAACGTTGGCGGTTTCTTTGCACGTTATTTGCGTCAGCGATACGCTCGATCAACGTCTGCCTTAAAGTATCTAAACCAAACTGTACCTTTTCTGGCGCAATCGCCAGCGGTAACACGATATCGGTTTGCAGCAATATATTATTGTATTCGAGCGCTTGAGCAATGATCTTTGCTTTGGTCGATGTTGGATTCTCTAAGTCATACGGCGGTTGCCAATCGTCTACAGGCTTTAATCGGTCTACCTGATTCACAACCGACACCACAATCGGTTTCTTGCGTGAGATGTTCTTAGGATCGTCATAGAAAGCATCAAATCTATCTTTCAATTGCTTATCCAAATCACGCGCAGATTGATTGGCTTTAAGCACCCATAACACCACATCGGCTTGGGTCATCTCTTTCAGCATTAAGGCTTCGATTTTAGGATTGCCATCAAGCCCTTGAAGATCAACCACGCGAACATCATTGTCGTCGACAAACGCGTTGTATACGGTTGAAGTGTCGGTTGATGGTAGAACATCGACCTCGGCAACCAGCTCTTGCTTAAGGGCATTAATCAGGGAGGATTTACCCGAACTTGTTTGCCCCACCAGCACAATTCGCACAGGCTCTAATTCAGGAGCAAAGCGTTGTTCGTCGAGTTCAGAAACATCGGACGCTTTCAATGCTTCATCTTCAATGCTGAAACGCCCGCTATAGAGATCAATCGCCACCGCCGCGACTTCATCTAACAAGGCTTGTTTGGCGGCGTATTGCATGTCATCAACCACACCTCTTGTCATTGAAGATGTCGCTTGCTCTCTCCCTAAATCAGAAACAACTTTTAACGGGTTCAAATAGAGGTTTTTGAGGTGATTCCCCCAAATAGCGGCCTTAACGATCTTCTGCCCTAGCTCGCCATATTTATCATAGGCTTCGTAGCCCGCCTTAATGTAAGAAACCTTGAGATACTCAATGCCGGGTATATGCTCTCGCACTACCAATTTGTAGCGTCGGCTTACCTCTTCAAACAGCTTTAGTCCTTCAGGAATCGAGAAATCGAGCGATTTTTTATCAAACTTTCTCGCAACAAATTCAAGTACCTCTAAACCGGTTTGGTCTAGGTTGCCCCACTCTATGTCGACCATTAATTGTTGGCGTACATGGTGTTTTGAATCATTCCAAATCGACAGTTCTTTTTGAGACCAATCAGCCGAAGCCTTAACCAATGCATCGTTGATATCAGTTTTGTTATGTTGTGATTCAGAATCAGAAACATCCTCACCAAGGTCGTCACTCTCTTTGTTTGAGAAGGGCTCCGTACTTGAAGATCGGCGTGAAGAGCGGCTAGAAATGAACAGAGGAATGGTGAACACCAAGGTACTCACGGCAATGGCAATCGACATTTCGAGTAGATAACCGTATTTGACCGCCAAGAAGACACCAAAACCCATCATGATAATGCTTGGGAAGATCGCCGAAATCAGAGCAATGCCCCAACGGCCGCTCGATAGCACCGCCAGTAATCGAAATAGGTTTCTAATTTTCTTCATAGCCCGACGCCGCCTTTCCTTTTTTCAGGGATTCTTTGTAGATCTTCTGCATCTCTTGTTCAGACACTTCTTCGCCTTTGTTCTTATGATAGAAGTAAAAACAAGCCGCGCGACCTAAACCATAAGAGGTGCCGAAACTCATTGCCGCTGCAGCCACTGCCCCTACCGTTTGACCATAAACTGGAATCAGCTTTATCAACTGTCGAGTGCCCAGCTTCATTCCGTATTGCAACGCAAAGCTGCTTCCCAGAGTGCCTATCAACTCACTGAAGACTCTCTTGTTCCATTCGACCCCATATTGATTCGCTAAACTATGAAGCATTTTCGCTTGAATCGCAGGTACCGACACCAAACCAACACCCGGAATCAAGTCACTGGCGGCTGCACTTCCTGCGTACCAAAGCACTTCATTTTCTACTTGATCAAAGTTGGCTTCTTCTTGCGTGGAATGCTCTTTGTCTTGCACCATCATTCCAATAACAGGAAGAATACTGGTCAGCTTTTCTAACAAGATGTCATAGTTGTAAATTGAACCACTGTTATTGCTCGAGTCATCCGTTTCGAAATCGACTGCTACCGATTCAAACTCTTTACCCCAAGCCTTCTCGACTTGGTTGGTGTTGAACTGAACCTGCCTTGCTCGATCTGGTTCACTGGAAGACAACACTGCAGTATGAACCAGCAGCAAGTGTTTAATTTTCTTCTGTTTCTTAATCTGCTTTAGAGCCGCAAGCACTGAGGATTGTTCAGGTTCGTCGGCTTTCATTACAACGACTAACGCATTACCTGCCTGGCCAATCTCTTCCAGATCCTCTTTCGCATCATAATTCGCTTCGCTTAATCCTCTGGTATCGAGAAAGCGCATCACGGGTTTGTCTTGTGGAAATTCGTAAGACATCGCCGTCATGGTACAAGGCGCAAAACCATTGCCCACTTCTACAGAAGAGTCGCCAGTCACCGCCTGAATAAACGATGACTTGCCCGCCCCCGTTTTTCCCAACAGCCACAATGTCGGCAGATGCTGACGCTGGTATTCATGGGCCTGAGTAAGATCTGGGTTCTTGCTCGGATTTATGAAGTCTTTTATTTGATCAAACATGTTCAGAGTAACGCTCACTTGATGTTGAGATTCGAGTTGATGACAAAGCAATACTGACTTATATAATCACAAATCATATTAAACTTATGTTTGTTCAGTCGCACAGGTTTACAATACCTAAACGCTTGTTTTTATTTGCGCGCTCATTTTTATAGACGCTTTTTTATACGTGCGGGTATCATCGTATTGATTCACACATCGCACAAACATCAACAAACACAGAGAAGTAAAAGGTAAGTATGGAACAAATTTATTTAGCTGGCGGTTGCTTATGGGGCGTACAGGAATTTATTAAGTACGTTCCTGGTGTTATCAGCACAGAAGCAGGTCGTGCCAATGGAAGCGCCCAGCTAACCGAAAACGGGACGACACAATGCAATAGCACGCAATGCAATGGCACACAAAGCGATTACGATGGCTATGCAGAGTGCGTACAAATTGAATTTGATCCAAGCGTCACGTCTGTAATGATTTTGATGAAACACTTGTTTGAGATTATCGACCCTTACAGCGTCAATAAACAAGGTGTCGATGTCGGAGAGAAGTACCGCACAGGCGTATACAGCACCAACGCAGCACACTTAAAAGAAGCTAAGCACTATATTGCTTCAAGAGATGATGCCGACCGTATCGCACTCGAGATATTGCCGTTAACTCATTATGTCGCGAGTGATGATATCCACCAGCATCACCTAAGCCAGTTCCCTGAAGATCACCACTTATGCCATATCCCTTGGGATCTGCTGCATAAGTACAAATCCTAGACTTAAACGTTACGCCTTGAGCCCTGAGCCCTGAGCCCTGAGCCCTGAGCCTAGAAACAGAACACTAAAAAGCCCCAATAAGCATTTACCTATTGGGGCTTTTTAAATTATTTCAGTATGAGCTAAAGCCAGAAAGCTTATTGAGTGATTTTCAAAAGCTCTCCGTACATATCACATTAAACTTTGGCAGTTCAAACGAACGGCTACCGCAATCGGTAGCCGCTGTAAAAAGTTATAGTTTTTGATTTAAAAGGAATTAGCCTTCGGCTGGCGTCACTTCGTCTTGTTGCTCGACTTTGTCATCGACCGCTTTAACAAGTAACAGACCGACAGAGAACACAATCAAACCACACAGAACGAATACCATGCGTCCCCACATAGGGTTTGGCAGTACGAACATTGTCATTACGCCCACACCCGCTACCGCGATAAGTGAACCCAACATACGACGTTGCTTGTTATCCAGTTTCTTCTGTTCATTACTCTCAGCAACTAACGGTGTTGCTAGATTGTTGAAGAACTTGTCGACATCTTTCTCACGGTGTTCCGGTAATGGCTTGTAGAACAGTGTTGAAAGAACGAAGAAGCCAGCAGTAAATACGATGTGACCGATAAGGCCGATAGCCACTTTCAGGTCAGCCCACTCACGGCCAGTTAGTTCGTTTAGACCGAACCAGTTTTGAATCATGTCCGCTGTGATAACGAAACCAACGAAGTAAGAAACCACACCACCGACTACTAGCGTACCCCAACCTGCCCAATCCGGTGTTTTACGGATGAAGAAGCCACAGAATGCTGGAATTGTCATAGGGAAGCCGATCAATGCGCCCACGTACATCATGGTGTCGAAAAGGCTCAGACCTTTAAGAGAGTTGATGAACAGAGCAACCAAGATGATCGCGATACCGAAGAAAGTAGACGTTAGCTTAGAAACAACCATTAGCTCTTTCTCTGTCGCTTTAGGACGAAGAATCGGCTCGTAGAAGTTCTTAACAAAGATACCTGAGTTACGGTTTAGACCAGAGTCCATTGAAGACATAGTCGCAGCAAACATAGCGGCAATCAGAAGGCCAACCATACCTGCAGGCATGTATTCTTGAACAAAGTAAAGGTAAGCGAAGTCAGCGGCTTTGCTGCCAGCGTCTGGGTAAGCTGCTGCTAAATCAACACCTTGACCTGCCATGAACCAAGAAGGCATGAACCAGATGATTGGACCAAGCGTCATTAGTACACAAGCAAGCAGTGCAGCTTTACGTGCGTTGTTTGAATCTTTCGCTGCAAGGTAACGGTAAGAGTTAAGCATGTTGTTGGTGATGCTGAACTGCTTTAAGAAGATGAACACAGCCCAGATGCTGAAGATGCTCATGTAGTTCAGGTTATCACCCGTAATGAATGAATCTGTTGGGAAGTCGTTAACGATCTGCGTAACGCCGCCACCGTGGTAAATCGCAACCACAGCACACGTCACCGTTACCGCCATGATGATAACCATCTGCATAAAGTCAGATGCGATTACCGCCCAAGAGCCGCCTGTTACTGACATTACCAGTACAACCAGACCCGTTAGGACAATCGTCGTTGTCATATCAAAGCCGAAGATACCCGATGCGATGATCGCAAGGCCGTTCAACCAGATACCAGCAGAGATAACGCTGTTTGGCATGCCAGACCAAGTAAATACTTGCTCATTAACCTTACCAAAACGCATACGAATCGCCTCAATTACCGTCACAACGCGCAGTTGGCGGAACTTCGGAGCGAAGTAAAGGTAGTTCATTAGGTAACCGAATGCGTTCGCGATGAAGATAATCGCTACGGCAAAACCATCGGTAAAAGCTTTACCTGCTGCACCAGTAAATGTCCAAGCACTGAACTGGGTCATAAATGCGGTTGCACCTACCATCCACCACAGCATATTACCTCCCCCACGGAAGTAATCACTTGTCGTACTTGTAAACGTTCGGAACATCCACCCTATCGCAATTAAGAATAGGAAGTAGATGCCAACTATCAGGGTATTGAGTTCCATCTTGAGACCTTTTTATTCATGTTTTTTGTTAAGGTCACTATAGATAGATGGCAATCACATTTGTACTACAATAATTTAAATGCGTGACAGTAATCTTACAGTCCAGGACTTAAATAATCATACAAGTGATCGAGTTCAAATTTGCAACAACAGTCAACACGATGCATCAAACTTACACCTCCCAAACGTTAATTTTCAGTTCAAACATCAAAGACAAGAACCATAAAACACCAAGACACTGATATATAACAAAATAAGCACAAAGGACAAATAACTAACATAGATGCTAACGTCATATACGAGCCATCTACAAGGTAAATGGATAGAGAAACTCCATTTACCAACAAAGTGAAAATGTTTATTTTGTATGATTACTAGATTCTACAACTAAATAAAAAACCGAACCGTTCCGAAGTTCCGCAACTTGGCACCTCAATAATGAAAACTTGAAAACCACTAATAAAAGCTGACAGTCTTTCACGGAAGTGAAATGCTTTTAACACACCGATTACACTTTCCCCGTCCATTAAAAAGGTGTCATTATGAAGAAATACGTCCCAATCTTAATTGCTCTTAGTACGATGTCTTCTATGAGCTATGCAGCCACCAGCAATGATGATGTTGTTGACTATTTGCAGATGCGAAAAGGCGTGGCTTACCAAGTCAACCATTCAAAGCCATTTACTGGCCAATTTGAAGAGAAGTTCGATAACGGCCAAATCGCGACCAAAGCCCAATTTTCCGATGGTCTAGAACTTGGGTTAGAAACAAATTGGTATCAGAATGGCCAAGTCGCTTCTAAAGTGAATTACGTTAAAGGTAAACTGCAAGGCAAGGCTGAAACCTGGTATCCCAACGGTCAGAAAAAAGCTGAGCTCAGCTATAAAGACAATGAGCTGTCGGGTGCTGGCTCTCGTTGGTATCCGAATGGCGAACAAAGCCTAACAGCCGAATTCAGTCACGGGAAAACAAATGGATTAGTAACGAACTACTACCCTAATGGCAATAAGGCTAGCCAAGCGAAATTTGATGAAGGCGAAGTAGCAAACGGGAAACTCACTCGCTGGAATACTAACGGTGACAAGGTTGAAGAACTGACCTTTAAAGACCACAAAATCACGTCTAAACAAGTTTGGATGCCGACAGAAAGCTAGTCCAGTATAAGTTTGTGCTAAGGGCTAGTTTACTGAGACTGTCCTAAATCCTGTATAATTGGCCCATAGCACTGCTCTTCCTGAGCGCATATTACTAGAACGGACTGCATTGTCATGAGGCTACTTTTCAGAGGTAATCTCAGCGTGAATAACGTTGATCTTATCTATCAACCTCACCTACCTATCAACCCCACCTCTTCGTACCTGATACATTGAAAAGTGCAACTGCAGTAGTGGGTCAAACGGATTCACTTGAACGTGCGGTGAGCAACCGAAAAGCTTAATCGTTAATCGTCTTGATAGATGCCCCAGATAACCCTCAACTCAGATTTCAGACAAAAAAACGCTCATGTTGCCTGTATCAACATGAGCGCAAGGGCAGATCTTCACTACCATGTCCTACCTTTCTAAACGAAAGCAGAAGTTATAATTAGAATAGTTGGGAGCAATAATTAAGGTATTACCTAAAACACCTTAATTATTTTTTTTAACATAGACTGAAGACTGACAGCCTTCTCCACCTCTAGCTTACTGTCCCCAAAACAGATAAAGCCCACATGTTTCAATTCATTCAAAAATTCACATCGTCGATGGTTCATCCGACAGCATTAGACAACCTGCCCTCATACCAATCTCAAATTCAAGATCAGCTTTGTCGCTCAGCCATCATAGTGATCTTATTCACCCACCACCCGAACGCCAAAGAATAATAATGTATTACAAATAAAATCTACAGTGAAACATTACTATTTTTGCTATAGCGCACATTACAGAAAGAACCCCTAACAAATAAATTAATATTTATTCTTTTAAAACAATGAATTACTTAACTTATCAATTTGTAACGATCTGTGTAAATGAGATTTATGATAACAACAAGATCTAATTCACAGATCGACCTTCACATTATCTATAGCATATTTGTATTATTTTAATGCAAACAGAGCTCGGCGAATTCAACAGATTTAAAAAGACTGTTGCATTAATCAAACGAATTACCCTATTTGGCTCTAACTTGAGGCCAATACTCAACCTATAAATATGGAATTAATACCATGAATAAAACTAAAATCGTGATTGCTGTGGCATCTGTACTCGCTGCTGGCTCTGTATCTGCGGCGTCTTTCGATATGAGACACGAATACAAGAGTCATACAGATCAACACGCTACTCGTGTAAAACTGGGCGATAGCATTGGCAACTTCCTTGTAGATATCGAAGCGAAATTCAAGGGAGAAGACGGCGAGTTTATGGAAGATTTGAAGAATAATGGTTGGGAACTTGGTCTTAATTATCGCCATGTGCTTAACGATAACTGGACGATGACTTACGGTATGCCAATAGAAGGTCGCGAGTCTGGTGTCACATACAAACCTCAAGTTCGCGCGACATACAGTGTCGACAGCATTGACGGTTTAAGCCTAAGTGCACGTTACCGTTACGATATGAGACAGAACACAAAATCAATTGCAACTGACTCAGACGGCAAGCCAATCTTAGATAACGGCTACTTAACTTATCAAAACGATGAAAACCAACGTCGCCATCGCTTAACAGCAAACATCAACTACTCAATGGAGAACTGGCGTTTCGGTTTTGAAGGTAACTACTACAAAGCAGATGATTACAACATCTACGACAACGATGATACAAACTACGAGTTAAATGCAAGTATTCGCCACATTATGGGTCAATGGGCACCATATGTAGAGTTTGGTGATGTGAGTACTTCATCGACTAAAGCGACTCGTGAACTGCGTAGCCGTGTTGGTCTAACTTACAGCTTCTAATCGATAGCTATATAAATAATCTAAGGTAATTACTGTCCTAATTTTCTAAGACCTAAACAAAAGCCAGCTTAATCGCTGGCTTTTCTTCTTTCAAATCAGGTCATTCAACAATGATTCGCTTACAGGAAGATACAACCCTAACGGCTGATCCGATATAAAAAGGAAAGTGTCACTTCATCATTAGGCACGACTCGCTTCTGCTGAGCCAAAAACAATTCCGCTGTCGAAACGGCATCGGCTAATGCATTGTGGCTGTTGTACTCAGGAAGCCCGTACCTTTCGCGAGTCCCTGCCAAGGTTAAATCGACTTCTTCATGATTGCTGATCGCTTTCTCCATGCTTTTCTCAATACACAAGGTATCAAGCCAAAGCAGAGGAATCGCTCTTAAACCGTAGCATCGAAGAAGGTATTGGCTAATGAACTTCTCTTCGACCACACAAGCGTGCGCGACGATGATCTTACCTTTTGCGGCTTCGAAAAACGTCAGCATAGCATCATGAATTGAAGCGCCCTCTTCCAGCATTTGTGGTGTGATGTGGTTGATAACTGCAGTTTCAGCATTGATCTGCGAATCGTTATCCAGATAAATATGCTTGGCGGACGCTAAGTCTATTCGCCCCTTGACCACATCGACCCAACCCATAGATAGAATAAGGTCTTGCTCGCTGTCTAAGCCTGTAGTTTCAAGATCTAAAACGATATATTCGCTATCTTTGGCCAAGTCCGTCATCTCTGGGCAAGGTTGATCCACAAGAGCATGTAACGCCTCTGGCAGCTTAACCGTATTCAAATATTGCTTTCGTGTGCGCTTAATTTTCTCAAGAGGATGAAAGTAATTTAAAAACGATTTCATTAGCGTGCTCCGAAACGGATTTTCGCGGCTTCTTGAAGGTCAGCAATGATCCTAAAGGCATCTTTCAAGTGTTTACGCTCAAAGCTACCAAAGCTATCTGGGTTGATGTTGTTGTCAGGCACATCCCCGTTCTTCAGCGCTTCAAGTTGATGACCAAATCGGAAAGAGAGAATGAACTGGTAAGAGCCCAGAATGTTCTTGAATGCGTCGTCGCTCAGCATGCCTTTTTCATTGGCAGCTGCGAAACGTTCATCGGTTGCTGACAAATCACATTCCACCGCTAATCCGTAAATACGCGCAAGATCAATAATCAAGTTAATGGCGTACTTCTTCACATTGAGTGTTTTCTTGTTCTCACCCGATTTCTCTAGAACCAAACTATTGAAAATACCCAATGGCGGGTTGGTGTTTACCGCATCTTTCACTAGTGTGCTTAAAAACTCACGGTTACTGCGAATGTTAGAATGCAACTCATCACGAAGAATGCCTTCGAACTCACTGTTGCCATAGATGGTTCGAATTTCTAGGAACACACTGATGTTGAGTAAGCGTTCGTACTCAGGGTTAGCCACCCACTTCTTGTAGTAGTGCTTCCAAACGCTGAGTGGCTGACACCATTTTGGTGTCGCAGCCATGAATTTACCCGGACACAATGGATAATCACAACTCGCTAATCCGTTAGTCACCATCATCGCTAAATGTTTGAAGTAAATACGGTCACTGTCTGTCGCATCGTCAGAGAGTACAATCGCACTATCTTGATCCGACAGCATATGAACTTCATTACGAGCGTGCGAGCCCGCAACAATCCAAGAAAAATCACAAGGTGGTGGGCCTAACTTATCAATCGCTATCTGAATCAATCGGCGTGTGTAGGCGTCCATAATCATGGTCATGACCTTACCTACGGTTTCCGGTGCAACCTTGCCTTCCACCAGCGCTTCAAAAATAGCTTGTCGCTCTGGGGTAAACGAAGACATGGTTTTCACACTGCCCGCGTATTTGATTTTCTCGATTAAGAAGATCGCTTGGACACGGTGGTTTTGAACTAAGTGAGACGTAGTGAGAAGACCAACGACCTTATTCTCTTTCACAACGGGCAAGTTACGGATGTTGAATTGCATCATGATAGACGCAGCATGCAGCACCAGATCATCCGGTTTTACCGTCAGTGGAGAATGCGTCATCACCTCGGAGATCAGGCTATCAGTGCTGACACCGTGGGCGATCACTCGCTTAGTCATGTCACGGTCGGTAATCAAACCAACAATGGTTTCACCCTCATAGATCACGGCACATGGTGAGCGTTGATGAAGCATTTCAACCGCGACCGACTGAATAGTTTGTTCAGACTTAACGATAGCCACCTGCCCGCTTGCCACTTCTTCAACCTTACGAATGAACAAGCCTTTTTCTTTATTTGACCACACAACATCAAGTGCCGACTTCAACCGAACCTGCGCCTGTGATGCAAAGTGTTCTGCGCAGCTTGGGAATGCCTTGAACAACGCTTGAAGCGCCGAATGTGGAATCACATAAAGTAAGCTATTTTCGATTGCGATCGCTCTGTAGCCTTTCTCGTCATTAACTTCAGAATCTAAGAACGTAAAGCCGAACAAGTCTTCACTGCCTAAACGAGCACGAAGTACACCGTCTGACTTTCTTTGCTCCATAGAACCGGTTCGGATGATGTAAAGCGACTTTTCTTTACCCGACTCACATAGATCAACCACATCCCCCTTGCCGAGATAAGTGATCTGAACATTGGAGGCAAGTTCACGAAGTGCTTGTTTAGGGATCTTATCGAAAGGATCTATCTGACCGATAAATTGAAGAATATTTGGCAAAAGAGATTGAGGCATAACCATACTCGCATTTGTTTGATTAGTATTATTATATAATTAATATATCGAGTTGCGAGTTGATTTTTAGGTTGAATAGCAGAATTGATCAAGTTTTAGAGATCAGAATAAGAAGTGCAATGTCAGAAACATAAAAATACAGATACAAAAAAGCACGCTAAATGCGTGCTTTAAAATTTGTAAGGGCACATCAAGTGCTTTCAGTTAGCTTGTTACAGGCAATCGGTGATTTGATTCTTGCAAGTGACTTGCCGAAACTTGGCGTGCTTTATCACTATTGCCTGCCATAATGGCTTCGTATATTGCGCGATGTTCGTTAATGCATGTGCTGCCTTCTTCTGAAGAGTGCACAATAAAGTTAACAAACATCGTCGTCAATATGTTGCCAAACGGTAAGTAGAAATCATTACCCGTTGCATTGAAGATAAGGCTATGGAACTTCATATCAATATCTAACCAGCGAGCTTGATCAAGCGTTTCTTCGCTAGAAATCTCTACCATTTTTTGAAAAATTTCTGATAATTCAATACGTTGCTCTGCAGTTGCAAACTTAGCTGCCAATGCACACGCTTCAGGTTCAATCGCACGACGTAAACCTAAAAACTGATGACAAAACTGATCGGTATCAGCTAGTCCATCCATCCATTCGATAAGCTGAGGATCTAAAAAGTTCCAGTATGCACGGTCGACAACACGAGTACCGATTTTAGGACGAGATTCTAATAGGCCTTTTGAAGTCAGAAGCTTAACTGCTTCTCTTAATGCAGTTCGACTGATACCAAATTGCTCACATAGAGCCATTTCACCAGGGATAATAGAACCTTGAGGCAAATTGCCCGACAAAATACCACGAGCGATTTCACGTGCAACTTGCACATGAAGGCTTCGCTTAGAGCCTGAAATTGAATTGAAAGAGCCAGCCATGTGTCTACTTACTTATAAGATATGTATTATTTAAACCGGATTATAGCACTGATTTATATCTGCACCAACTTAGCGTATGAATAACGAGAGGTCACTACTGATATGGCCTAGAGCAACATTTAACCTACTTTATACGTATTATTCACATAAAACCAAACCTAACTATTTATTCATACAAATAGTTCTTATTTACATATTTTCGTATGCGTGAACTCACAAAACCACTCTTACTCTCCCTAATTATGCCGTTAATGATCAGTTTTGAGATGAACCCTCTTGAACATGGCAAGTGTTATTGTATGATTTATATAAGGGTAAGCTGTAAGATAGGCGACTCTGATGTGTAGCGATTTAAAAAGTACTATTCGATGAGGGAAAACCTCACACTATATTAGACGTATACACTGACACCAAAACGCCAAATTCGTCTGGCTTTTTTTGTTTTTAAAGTTTCAATTTCAGGTGGTTTAAATGTCAATATTTACATTGGTGGAAGATTCAAGCCGCCGAATTCATGTTCAAGTAGCGAGACAAATTGCTCGCAAAATCTTGTCCGGCGAGCTAGAAGAAAATCAGAAATTACCCAGCGAAATGGAGTTGTGTGAGATCTTTGGAGTCAGCAGAACTGCGCTTCGAGAATCGACTAAGCTACTTTCAGCCAAAGGGTTGATTGAATCTAAGCCTAAAGTAGGCACTCGTATCAAGCCAAGAACGCAATGGCACTTTTTAGATCCACAATTACTGTATTGGATTCAAGACTTAGAAGACACCAAACCCTTCTTGTCTCAATTCTTAGGCTTAAGAAAAGCGATTGATCCAGAAGCGTGTGCACTTGCGGCATCCAACGCTACGGTAGAGCAACGCAAAGAGCTTTCGATTCTGTTCCAAAAGATGACCATCGCAGCAAACGGCTTTGATTATGAAGAGTGGACAACCAACGACCACCTGTTTCACCAAACGATCTTCCTATCGACGGGTAACCAATTTTATATTCCGTTCGCAAACATTCTGTCGACAATCTTCAAGCAGTTTATCGACCACTCTGTCGAAGGCGGTCGCTTTTGTTTAGAAGAGCATAAAGCAATATACGATGCGATTATGTCAGGCAATGCGAATCAGGCTCGAATCGCCTCTCAAGCTTTACTTGATGATGAAAACCAAAAGCTGTCTCGGGTTGAACTAGCCATCGCATAATTAAGATTTACCAGACTGACTCGTGCATCCCAATACACGAGTCAGTCATGTTTTAGTGCCCATTTTTTAACCATCCATTACCGTAGTGTTTCACCTATAAATGGTGAACTCGGGTCCTCTCAGAGAAAACTTACGGTTATACACATAAGGTGTTGTTTGTGTCTTCGCAATCGTATGTTAGGAAAAACTTCTCTCTCGCTTGGCCCCTAGCCTTAAACGCATTATTGATGCAGTCGATGTTGATGATCGACACGCTATTGGTTTCTCCGCTCGGTGAGATTCCTCTTGCTGCCATGGGGATTGCTACGACCATCATCGCGTTTGTGTTGGGTATTCAAATGGCGCTGGCGAATGGTACGCAACTGGTTCTCAGCCGTGCGGTTGGTTCTGGTGTCACCTCTTCGTTATCCAAAGCATTTTGGGCAGGATTGTTCATCAACTTTGGCGTCGCAGCAATATTCTGGCTTCTACTTACCTTTTTTGAACAACCTTTGATTCAAGCCTTAACCGACGATAAAACTCTTCACCTTGAGATCAGCCACTATCTGGATATTTCAAAATATCTGGTGATTTTCACTGCATTAACGCAGGTGATCATCGCGTTGTTTAACGGGTTAGGAAGAACCAAAGTTCCGTTTAAAGGCTACTTGATCGAATTGCCGATCAACGCTGTGCTCTCTTATGTGCTTATTCACGGCTTCACAAACTTTGACGGGATTGGCGTACAAGGTGCAGCGCTCGGCAGCGTTATCGCTATCACCATTCGTCTTGTGTATTTGATTCTGTGTGTTCACTACGACTCATCTGTTTCATTAAAATTGGATACGGAAAAGTCAGAGTTCATCACCAACATTCGTCGCCATTTCATTGAGATATTCCCTGTCGCTGCAAATGTGACCATGCTTTCGATTGGTGCCACGATTTACCAATTGCTGTACTCGCAACTTAATATCAACGCCTACGTAGCGATTACCTTGGTAATGCCGTGGATCCGTGCCGGTACTCAATTCATTACCGCTTGGGCTCACTCTTCCGCGATTACGATCAGCCAAGCGATCGGTTCGAAGCAAATGGATGACCTGACCAAAAACGTTGATACCAGTATCGATGTTGCGGTGGGCATTTCGGTAGTTTGTGCGGTGATGTTTGCAGGATTAAGTTTGGTGATTGGCGATGTGTATCCAGACTTGGATCCTTCTACCTATCAAGCGCTGGCTGTGATTACCCCGCTCTACATCTTCTTGCCGATCGTTCGTGGCTACAACACCGTTCACGGGCACGTGTTAAGAGCGCTAGGTAAAACGACCGATGTATTCAAAATCAACTTTACTGGCCAATGGGTCGTTTCAATCCCGCTTTGCGCATTGATCATCTTTGGTTTAGACGGTTCTATCTTTTGGGCGTTTGCTATCCAACCATTCGAAGAGATAGTTAAAGCGTTCCCATTCCGACATCTAGCACGTAAGTCTTTAAAAGAGTTTGATGCGAACAAAGCCGACGAGCTGATGTATGACTAATCGTCTTACCTAGCTCCAGAAAAAGCTTTAGCTGAGCTGTCGACAACAACCTTGCCACTTGGCGAGGTTGTTTTGTTTTAGGAGCCTGACTTTGGAGTGTAGGTAAGTAGTAAGTAGCTGGAGGTTTGGTTGATATGAGTTAACCAACGTTTAAACATTGGATAAGATTCACCGTCAACGCATCACTAGAAACGCTTGGGGCGAGCTCGACTCACAAAAAGGCCACTTAACGTTGTGTTAAGTGGCCTTTGAACATGTTCTTTGAGGCTAGCGTTTCGATCGCCCTACTCTGTTATCTAATCAGCTCTAGCTATTAACTGCTAACTGCTAACTGCTAACTGCTAACTATTTTCCATTCAGCTTAAGTGCTGAGAAAGTCACACTGTTGTAATCGCCATTCTTTTTATCGACAGCGAAATCGCCAGTACCACCACAACCAGGCCCCCATACAGGGTGAGACTCACTCACGCTACATTGGCCGTATGCGCCCGCTTTGTAGTAGAAGTCATCTTCCGCATAACCCGTAGGTGAATCGAGTTCATCGATGCCCTTACTCAGGTCGATCTCATACTTAACGGTATCGTGGCGAGCAGTTTCAAATGTCAGGTACATCATGGTGCCTTTCACTTCCACTTTGTAGCTGAACTCTTCACCTAACGCTATCCCCGCTTCACCTGGATCTGCTGGGTTTTCCCAAGTATTGCCCCATACTGGGTAAGCAATATCGGCACGGTTAGGATCTTTTTTCTCTAGGTTACGTTCATAGTTCCAGAATACTGAACCCATTTCTTGGTCAGGAAACTTCTTATAGAAGATCTTCAGTGGTTCATTACCATGTCCATAACCAGTTCCAGCTTTGATTAGCTCGTTGTGTTTTTTAGCATGAATCTGACCAACCACAACAGAATGCGCTGGGTATTTTTCTGGGAACTTAGCGTTAATCGCAACGTGATTCACTTTTAGCGTCGCTTCTAGCGTTCCGCCAACCGCACTGTATTCAGTCGCTGCTGGGTGGCTCGACAATGCCCATTGGTTTCCTTTATCGGCCGTATCAATCGAGAAATCGGCTCCGCGCGGCATCTGACGTAACTCTGAGCGAGCATTTTTCGAGTTCTTAGTCGTAATAGCTTGGTTCTGCACTTCAAATACAAGATTGCCGTCTTTATCGAGATGGAAGAAATCACTATGTGAGTAGCTCATCATGGCTACCCCTTCTATTTCATCAACACGACCATCTTCATTAATATCCGAAGGAATCGTTATTTTCCAATTATGCATATCGAATTTATCGGCAGGTACGGGGTAAGAAACACCGTTATTTGCGAAAGTAACCATTGGCACAGTCGCTAATAACGCCACTGCTAATATGTTTTTCTTAAACATGAGTCATCCTTTATTGTTAACAGATACTGAGTACACTCTCAGCACAGAAACTACTTTTGAACACTAATTCGTCATCACGATTTTCTTTAACTCGAACAAGTCACCTGCAAAACAACATCTCTAAACCAATTTCAAATACCTGCCTCGTATTCACTGGCCTTGCCTTTTGCTACGACTGCTATTTCTAACAGTCGAGACTGTTCCCATCATCATTAGCAAACGTAAAACAATCAATTTGTCTTATGTTAACTCAATTTAAAAGGCGTATTTTTGAAGCTTAACAATATGAGAACCAAGTCATGATTAACTTGGAAAATAGAGCCACAATTGAGATGTTCATTACATTTAACTATATAAACAAGTCACTATTCGGAACTTTTGATAAATCTCACAGAAATACCACCCAGGAATAAATACCATATTTGTAATACATTAATTCAATATAATTTAAATGTTGATTTGTGAGCCACGGATATATTGGATGTATCCAAAATAAAAAATAATAGTGAGACAAAGGTATGAACTCTGTTACAAAAATTGCTGCAATTATCGCTACAACTCTTCTTGCAGGCACAGCGACTGGCGCAACTCTTGATTACCGCGCAGAACATAAGCATGAAGACGATAAATACGCGCATCGTATTAAAATTGGTGGAAGCACGAAAATAGCAGATGAGACAAAGCTATATTTTAGCGTTGAACAAAAATTTGCTCCAAATGCAGAAGGCGATATATACAACCAATTGGAGCGCGGAGATTCTGAATTTGATTGGGGTGTTCGTTATGCGTTAGATGACAAATGGTATTTGCAGCCAGGTATGCCTATTACGTTTGGCGATGAAAAAATGACACTTAAACCACAGTTTCGTGTTGGGTATAAAGCCGACTTCGGCCTAACAACGGCTCTTCGTTACCGTCATGAATTCCAAAACTATACAGACAGCTCAAGTAGTTCTCTCACAAAAGTTAACGGCGAAAAAATAGCATTAGCTGGTGAAACGGTTCAACAAGGTAAATTTACATTGACTGGCGCTTATAAGTTCCAAGATGAAGATTTAAAAAACCTTCAATTAAGTTATGAGGCGAACTACGTCAAAAGCTATGAAGATCAAGTCAAAGCGAATGGAAAAGATTGGGAATGGGATTTAGGGGTAAAAATCGGCTATAAATTCGATAATCTAAGACCTTATGTTGAATTTTGGACATCAGATTATGGCTCAGCGGAAGAGAGTGAACGTCAGTTAAAAACACGCGTTGGTGTTACATACTCATTTTAATCGCTCTCATGAACCATATCTAACGTATGCTTTAAATAGGCTTAAAAAATATCTAAGCCTTTTTTATATATAAAACCCCCTCCCACCATGCTTAGTAATTTAATATCAACTAGTTACGTAAGATTATGGGAATAGCGAAATACAATAGAAACTAACCAATAAAAACAACAAAAAATGGCCGCTAGTACTAGCGGCCATTTTTGTATGTGCAGCTGACTCGTTATTCCTGATATTTATCGTGCGACGTCGCTATTTTGTAGAATGTCGCTTGGGCATAGTCATCAAGCTCACCGTTGATGTTTTGATTGTAAACACCCGCTTTGAAATACATGTAACGCCCACCTTGATCGTAACCACTTTCGCTCATATCAACCATTTGAACAACGTCATCTTTGCCTTCACGCATTAGCGTAACAGTCATCGTGTTACCTTTTACATCAATGCGGTAGCTAAACGTCTCGCCAAGTGCAATACCTTGGTCGCCGATCTCTCCTGTCATGTCTCCGACTAAGTTGAAATAGTTATCTGTGCCTTCGTTGGTATTCTCATGAGCAAAATAAACCGTCCCTGTTTCGTGGTTCGGTAATTTTCGGTAGTAAAGACGAATGGGCTCATCATCTTTATCATGTATCTGACCAATGATGAAACGGCCAACTTCGTGCGCGTCACCGGTTGTCGTTGTATGATCAATCTTAAGCGTTGCTTCTAAAACACCATCAATCGCGCCTGCAGCTTTTAGATCTTCAACCGGAGCCGAACTAAATACCCAGTTGTTCTCATTGACACCTTTAGTGCTAATAGACGTATCACCACGACGTAGCATCTCACGCATCTCTGTACGTGCATATTTAGTATTTTTTGAGGTACGTGTACCTTTTACGTATGTCTTGAAAACCAAACCACCATCGTCTGCTGTATAAAAAATTTCTGGATGCTGATAACCATTCGCTAGGTTCCATTCTGAGACATCGTCTGGCTTGCCATTTTTATCGTGGTCAAAAGGTTGAGACAAATACCATGTCGTTAGATCGAAGTTTTCGCTTGGTGCATTACCCGCAACTGGTGACTTGGGTAGATTAGTCGGTACTGGTAAAGGAATACGAGTGTCGCATTTTACGGTGGTTTCACAAGGATATACCGCAGGTTCCCCAAAGTTACCTTTACGTAAATCTTTACGAGCTTCTTTAAGAGCTTTACTTGCTGCGGCCATTTCAGCGATCACCACTTTCTCAGCTTCAACCACATCATCGGTAATGATATGGCTTACCGGACAAGCATTGATTCCACAGTTAATTGCTGCAAGCTCAGTAACTGAGTTCCAACTGTTTTTGCTGTTACCGTGACCTACATATTTTACATAGCGTGCTTGCACTGGTTGGAACTGAAAACGCTCTAAACCAATCACTCTTCCCGAGCTTAATTGACCTTCTAAAATCGTTGTCCAGTTTTCGCCATCAACACTGACGAGCAGATCGAACTTAGATTGGCGTTGGTTCCCTTTACTAAAGGATGCTTGAATCGCATCGATTTCAATCACCGAACCGTAATCTAGCATTGCCCATTCACCGACACCGTTTGCAGACCAACGAGTCGTGATATCTTGATCAAAGATCCGATCAGGGCCATTACCATCGTGACTACTAGCCGTAATAGCGGTCGGCGTTAAAATATTTGACTTGGTGTGAGAAGCACAACCAGATATTGCGAGAATGATAGAGACAGCTAAGACGCTTTTTATATTGACCTGTTTCATATGAAATCCATTATTGTATTTAAGGTGCAGCATTAAGAGCTAAAACGAGATCGACAATGATGACACTAAAGCCGTTTATCTAACTTCATCATCTCGATAAGTTCAAACCTTACATATTCTTATAATACAAATATATCGATTAATAAAAGAAATGAGAAGATACGCAACTCCATAGAGGCTTTCTGATTTAAAAGTGTGTTGAGAGGTAAATTATGGTCACTAGCAACAGCTAAGAGCACCTTACCCTCTCGTAAAAGCTAAGAACACCAGAGAGTAGGAAGATTATAAATCTCAAATAGAACTAAGTCATAAACTCGTTCCCTTTTAAAAAACTCGTCGAGTTTCGACATAAAACGAGTGCCAAGTCACATTTTTATCAACTAAGCATTCACTAAAACCATTCAAGTCTTAGATTTATTTGTAATACAATTATCCTTAAGGTATGGTGTGTTTGAATCATAACTTAAGTTCTTTCTGGATACTTTTGTGCAATTCAAAGTGGTAATTGAAGCAACGTGCTTTAAGGTCATTGAACACGTTTAATGTAGAAACTGTCGGGGGATCTCGTTAATCGTTACTTCACTTGTCTTGCTCATTGGTTTGTCCAGACGGCTAGTCCGAATACGCCCACACAGTCACCAGCTGTGTGGGCTTTTTTTTGCTTTTCATTGACGATTGAGGACGTGATTGCTCATCCGCGCGAACGACCACACATCAACGTTACTTTGAAATATATGAGAATGGTGAGTCAGTTTATATCTAACAATGCGTGTCTATAACAAAGAGTTTCGAAGGAAATGAAGTGTTAGCAAGAAACATTGAAACATTGAAACATTGAAACATTGAAACATTGAAACATTGAAAGGCTGAGCTTAAATGAGACGAGAAACAGGTAGAGTTTAACTCAGGCAGAACAGACAGAAGCAAAAAGGTAGAGCTAGAAGAGTAGAGCTGATGATAACGGACTTTGCGAGAAAGAGTGAAGCCGTGGGAGCAAACAGGGAACTTTTGATAAAGCGGAATTGCAGATAAATCGGAATTTGGATGAGACGGGCTTGTAGATAAGACTTTGTGTAGATAAAAAACGAACCTCGCTGAGGTATCGCCGCCTAACAGACAGGCAATACCCTAGCGAGGTCGTACGTCGATTACTTCTCTAGTTTAGCGAAGTAGTCGAAGATTACTGGTACATCGTTGTTACCCATGCCAGCATCAACAGCAGCTTGTAGGCTTGTTGCAGTACCTTGAGCGATTAGAGACTCAGTACCTAGCTCTTCACAAAGTGCAAGGAAGTAACCAAGGTCTTTGTTAGCGTTAGCAACAGAGAAACCTAACTTCTCTTCGCCATCTACAGCGTAGAACTTACAGAATTGCATGAACGGAGAGTTAGATGGACCTGCAGACATGATATCAAACAGTTGTTGCCCATCAACACCAGCGCGTTGAGCAACAGCGAAAGCTTGAGACATAGTCGCAACAGTTGTCATACCCATGAAGTTGTTTACAAGCTTAGTCACGTGACCTGAACCTAGAGCACCTAGGTGGAATACGTTTTCGCCTTGCTCTTCAAGAACAGGTTTAACTTTGTTGAAAGTTTCCATGTCGCCAGCAGCCATGATGTTCAGAAGACCATCTTTAGCGTGTGCAGGTGTACGGCCTAGAGGAGCGTCGATCATGCCTGCGCCTTTCTCAGCAAGAGCTGCGCCGATCTTCTTAGTAGATGCAGGGATAGAAGTACCGAAGTCTACTAGTACTGCGCCTTCTTTGATGCCCGCTAGAACGCCGTCGTCGCCGTAAACAATTTTTTCAACAACAGCAGAAGTTGTAAGACAAAACTCAACGATGTCACTTGCTGCAGCTAGTTCTTTAGCAGAAGTGAATGCAGTCGCATTGCCGCGATCTGTAACGCGAGCAACGGCTTCAGCGCTTAGATCCATTACGTTTACGTGGTAGCCACGCTTTTGTAGGTTTTCAACCATGTTGCCGCCCATAAGACCTAGGCCAATGAAACCGATTACAGGTTTAGTCATGTTCAAACTCCAAATATAGTATTGTATGATTATATGCCCATTATAATAACTACGTCTTTCTCGTTACGCAATAGTTTTAGGGTATTGATTCGAAGGTTCGATGCAAGTTGTGACGGGGGTTCACTTTAAGAGAGAATACAGCCACGTTTTATATTTCCCCAAACTCTATGATGGGTTAAAAACCGTTCATCGGTAAAATAACAAGCGCTATATGTCATACTATTAATAGTCACAACAGATTCGTTACGCAGTTACGTTTAAATTAATTTTGCTTGGGTGGAAAAGTCTTGCTCTTGCCGCCTATGCCCTGCTTCATAAGCAAAAGCTTAGATAAAGGCTCAAGGCTTAGCTGATAATTTCCTACAATGTGGCTGGCCAACTAAGCTGCTCATCCCATCTAGAATATTTTTCTACTCTCTATCGCGGCATAGATTACTTTCTCACTTGAAAGCTAATGTCATGAGCATTTGCTGATAAAGATTAGAATCTGTAAAACAAAAATGCGACGCCCTTTCGAGTCGTCGCATTCTATCTAAATTTTCGCTATGTATTAGCTTTCAGTTACAACTTTAGCTTGCTTGCCGCCGTCATCGACCGCTTTCACAAGTAGAATACCGACACCACCCACTATCACACCACATAGGATGAAGACTAAACGCCCCCACATTGGGTTAGTCAGAAGAGCCATCAGCATAATACCAACACCCGCTACCGCAATCAGTTTACCAAGCATTTGACGTTGTTTGTTATCCAACACTTTTTGCTCTGCCGATTCTGCTACTAATGGGGTATCTAAGTTGCCAAAGAACTTATCAACATCCGCTTGACGTTCTTTTGATAGAGGCTTGTAAAACATTGTAGATAGTACGAAGAAGCCACCGGTTAGCGTGATGTGAGCAATGAGACCAATCGCAACTTTAACATCAGACCATTCACGTCCTGTTAGAGTATCAAGACCAAACACCGCTGCTACCATCTCTGCGTCGATAACAAAACCAACCACATAAGATACGATACCACCAACAACTAGCGTACCCCAACCAGCCCAATCCGGAGTCTTCTTAATAAAGAAACCAAGGAATGCAGGAATAGTCATAGGGAAACCGATTAACGCACCTACGTACATCATCGTATCAAACAGGCTCAAACCTTTAAGCGAGTTGATGAACTGTGCGATAAGGATAATAGCGAAGCCAAATACCGCTGAAGTAATTTTAGATACGGTTACTAACTCTTTCTCAGATGCTTGACCTTTACGAACGATTGTTTCGTAGAAGTTCTTAACGAAGATACCTGAGTTACGGTTTAGACCAGAATCCATTGAAGACATTGTCGCTGCAAACATCGCGGCAACTAATAGACCAACCATACCTGCTGGCATGTACTCTTGTACGAAGTATAGGTAAGCAAAGTCACCCGCTTTTTTACCTGCATTCGGGTAAGCCGCTGATAAATCAACACCTTGGCCTGCAATGAACCAAGAAGGCATGAACCAAATAAACACACCACACAACATCAACACACAAGCAAGCAGTGCAGCTTTCTTAGCGTTCTTTGAGTCTTTAGCCGCTAGGTAACGGTAAGAGTTAAGCATGTTGTTAGTAATAGAGAACTGCTTAACGAAGATGAAGAATGCCCAAATCGTAAAGATGCTTAGGTAGTTGATGTTGTTGCCCCAAAGGAACGAACCACCATCTTGTACTGGGAAGTTGTTAACAATCTCACCAACACCGCCACCTTGAACAACCGCTACAACCGCACAAGTTACCGTTACCGCCATGATAATAACCATCTGCATGAAGTCAGATGCGATTACCGCCCATGAACCACCTGTAACCGACATTGCCAATACCACTAGGCCAGTCACCCAGATAGTCATGTTCATGTCGAAACCGAAGATACCGGAAGCAATGATTGCTAATGCGTTTAACCACACACCCGCAGATACCACTGAGTTCGGCATTGAAGACCAAGTGAATACTTGTTCGTTGGTTGCACCAAAACGCATACGAATCGCTTCAATTACAGTAACAACGCGAAGTTGACGGAATTTCGGCGCGAAATATGCGTAGTTCATGAAGTAACCAAATGCGTTGGCTACGAAGATGACCGCTACAGCAAAACCATCGTTATACGCTTTACCTGCCGCACCGGTGAATGTCCATGCACTAAACTGAGTCATAAAAGCGGTTGCACCAACCATCCACCACAACATGTTACCGCCCCCGCGGAAGTAGTCACTAGTCGTACTTGTAAATGTTCTAAACATCCAACCTATCGCGATCAAGAATAGGAAATAAATGCCGACAATAATCGTGTTGAGTTCCATCGTGTATCCTTTGTCCGTTGTAATTTGTTACACGGACTATAGGTAAACAGCGAAATCATTTGTAGTACAATACTCCAAATAAGTGACCGCGATCTATATATCTGTAAAATCATTCATCATACAAGTGATCGCTATCAAATATACATCCCTCTAGATACCTTGCATATCACCTATAACCAGGGTGATTGAGAGCTTAAGTTGCGGAAATAGGCCCCAATTATTACTTCTCTTATTATAATAATTGGGCGGAATTGGATACTTAGCAGACCGCGACTTATATTGTAAATAATGATAAAGAGGTACGCTTCACATTGGTAATAAACCAATCAAATGGCAACTTGATTACCTAATGAAAAACCGATATTGATCTATATAGGATACGTAGTTCCACCTATTAAATTTAGTTGGTTAACAAGTAACGGAACGACAAACATGCGTATGCGATGACTTTGCAACTGAATAACAAACTCAACGTTAAGCCCTACCTTACCTTTGTAAATCAATCTTCCTCAAAAACTTAATACTCATTAAAATTCAACACCTTAAATTGAATTAATTAATAAAAATGGCACTTAGTAGAATTGATGTAAGAAAAATCCAATCATGAAAACCGACAAGTTCACTTAATTTTACTACTATCGACTTTAAGAATCCGTCACGAAAACAAACGCATATTGTCACGTAAAATGTCAAAGACCCGACTCTAAAATTTTAAAGCATAAATTATCTAAGGTGTTCATATCTATCCGATAATTTAATCCAATATCCGATTGCTACGCTCAACTTTCCACGGCAAATTAGTTCACACAGTCACGCCAATAAGCACTGACATTCACATTCTGATAATCAGCCGCAATCGAACTGAAACGACACCTATTCATATCACGCCTAAAAAAGACCAACATCACACTAATTTCTTAACATCATGGTTAAAACAAGACTGAAGTCTATTTAGGAGACTTCTACTTGTGATCGAAAGCGACTTCCAGAGCTTCATCAATTGAAGAAAAATTGTCATACAATATTCTATATTAAACATTCAAACATAAGGACATGTGGCATGCGCTCAATGAAAGATATCACTCAAGATGCTATCGATATCGTTAAACCCTCTATCGACAAGCTGTTTGAAAGAACCAATAGAAAAGAACTGCATATTGTCGTTATGAATCCACACCTCAAGCCTTGGGAAGCCTCTTTCGAAGACGCCATTCTTTATGAAGAGTCTTTGGGAACCCCTGATAACTGGACTATCAAGTTTGATCACCTTGCTCGTAAGAAAGCTCAGCAAGCATGGCGAGAATCGACAAGCAATCTAACACTTCATTCCCAACACCCATCTTCATTACGTGACGAAGACTTACTGTTTTATGGTTCGTTTGTTTACGGAAACGTGGTTGTTGCCTGCAGTGGCGTACAACAATGGTATGACATGCTGATCAGTGGCTGGATAGCGGTAACTATTGAACAGCTAGCAATGCACGAATACCAAACAGAAAAAGCAGAAAACCCTACAAAAACATATCGCTAATAATTAGAAACAGAAGGAACTTACTATGAGTAAATTATTGAAATCCATCATGCTGGCAGCTGGCATACTTGTTTCTGCAACGTCGATTGCAGCAGACTACCCGAGCAAAAACATTCGCTTAGTTGTCCCATTTGGCGCGGGCGGCGGTACAGATGCCGTTGGCCGTACCCTTGCAAATAGTGCGAAAGACATTTTAGGACAAAACATTTCAATCATGAACCGTACGGGTGGTGCGGGTGCCGTAGGTATGAGCTTTGGTGCCCAGCAGCGTGCGGATGGTTACACATTAACAGTAGTAACACGTGAAATCGCTTCGCTCCCTCAAATGGGTTTGATGCGCCATACCGCAGACGATTTTAGACTCATTCGCTTAGTAAATCTCGACCCAGCGGTCGTATTAGTTGCAGCAGATAGCCCATACAACACCATTAATGATCTGATTAAAGAAGCCAAAGAAAAACCTGGTAGCGTGAAATTTGCTTCAACCGCTGCGCCAAACTTCTACTTAATGTCTCTTGAAAAAGACCAAGATATTAAACTCAACGCTATCCCTTATAACGGTGCATCTGAAGCGATTCCTGCAGTACTGGGCCACCACACAGACGTAACCATGGTGACACCGGGTGAAGCTATCGCTCAACTTCGTTCAGGCCAACTAAAAGCATTAGGTGTCATGTCTGAAGAACGTATTCAGTACATTCCCGATGTTCCTACTTTGAAAGAGCAAGGTATTGATGTAGTAACAGGAACATGGCGTGGTATCGGCGCTCCAAAAGATACGCCGGATGCAGTAATCGAGAAACTAGGTGCGGTATTTGATGAAGCAATGGCAAGTGAAGAGTTCAAGTCTTTCATGGCAAAAGGCGCAATGACTATCCACAACCTTGACGATAAAGCCTTCACTACGTTCGTTTCCGAAGATACAAAATCGCTTACTGAACTAATTCAATAACATTCATCCAGAGGCACAACGATCAGTTGTGCCTTTTTTATCGGTATGTACCTTTCCCTTGCTTTACTTTTTAGGGGTAAATTCTATGTCTAACGCCAACTTAAATCGGAATGTCGTTTTCCCTTCCATAATCATCATACTAAGCGCAATAGCACTCGCGTTGATTACTCAGTTTGATCGTCCGATGTATCAAGATGCAAGTGTTGATGCAAAATTCTTCCCGATGATGATTGTGATTGCTCAAATTGCTATCTGTATTGTTCTCATCGTTCAGCACAAACTCAAAGGTGTTCCAGAACAACAAGAAGCGATGATAAGCAAGATGTCGATCTTCGGCGTGGCCTTTCTTATTGGATACGCATTACTCATCAGTGTGGTTGGCTACCTTTACGCGAGTTTGATTGCCTTTATGTTCTACCTCGTTTACTTCAAAGTTAAGAAGCCAATCTACTACGTTGTCGCCGTTGTCTTTGTGTTTGCGGTTTACTATTTGTTTGGCGAGGTGTTCTACATCGCGCTTCCTGAAGCAACCTGGTCATAGGAGGTCATGATGTTTGAATATCTAATCGATGGTCTCGCAACCGCTGTAAGTTTTGCAGTGCTACCTGTCCTTGTTTTTGGTGTACTGGGCGGCGTAATTTTAGGCGCACTACCCGGTCTAACGGCGACGATGGGCGTTGCGATTCTCCTTCCGTTTACCTTTGGCATGGAACCGACGTCAGCCCTCGTGATGTTAATTGGTGTATACATTGGTGGCATTTACGGTGGTTCTATTGCCGCAATACTACTTAAAACACCAGGGACACCAGCGTCTGCAGCAAGTGTACTCGACGGCCACACCATGGCTGTGAGAGGACAAGCAGCAAGAGCATTAAGTATTTCGGCTGTTGCTTCATTCATTGGCGGGTTACTCAGTACTATCGTCCTTATTGCCATTGCGCCTAAATTAGCGACCTTTGCACTTCGTTTTAATGCTCCAGAGTACTTCGCACTTGCTCTGTTTGGTTTAACTATCATTGCGAGCGTTTCTTCGAACAACATCTTTAAAGGGCTACTTGCGGGTACGATTGGACTACTGGTTTCTACCGTTGGGCTCGACCCAATCAGCAGTGTGCCAAGGTTTACTTTTGACATCATGGATCTCTACAGCGGAATCAATGTCATCCCTGTTTTGATTGGTTTGTTCGCTCTATCTGAAGCATTAAACCAGCTAGAGAAACTGTTCTCTGAAAAGAAAGTCGTCGCGCCGAAGTTTGACCACAAATTATTGAGCAAAGGCGACCTTAAAGAAATGCTACCAACCGCAATAAAAAGTGGTTTGATGGGAACAACCATCGGTTCTGTACCGGGTGCTGGTGCTGATATTTCGGCATTCGTTTGTTACAACGAAGCAAAACGTTCATCGAAAAATCCCGAAGAGTTTGGTAGAGGATCAGTACGAGGTCTAGCAGCAGCCGAATCTGGAAACAACGGTGTAACGGGTGGTTCGTTAGTTCCATTGTTAACACTTGGCGTTCCGGGGGATGCTGTGGCAGCGGTTCTTTTAGGCGCACTCATTGTTCAAGGTTTAACACCGGGGCCTCTGCTGTTTGCCCAAAACCCCGAAGTGGTTTATGGCGTATTCAGCTCGATGTTGGTTGCTAACCTTGTGATGCTAGTGATTGGTTTACTGGGTATTCGTTTCTTCTGCCGTATCATTGAAGTACCGAAGATCATCATGATTCCAATCATTGTCTTCCTTTCAATTGTCGGCGCTTACGCAATTAACAACTCGATGTTTGATGTGGGTATTGCAATCGGTTTCGGTCTACTTGGCTTTATCTTAACTAAACTGGATATTCCGTCTTCACCAATTCTGCTTGCGATCATCTTAGGGCCAATGGCAGAAACAAACCTTAGGAAATCACTGCTGATGTACGATGGCAGTTGGTCTTTCCTTTATGAGCGCCCTATTGCTCTCGCGTTTATCGTGTTAGCTGTATTCTCGGTTTATTCAACGTTAAAAATGAAGAAAAAGCAGAAACAAAAGCAAACTTACGAACATCATGATTAGCCGCTTGTTTAAGCTATAATATTCAAAGAACTCAAAGCCAGAGACAACAGTCTCTGGCTTTTTTCATACATGAAAGCAGCCAATTTTCGTAAACGGTAGACAACAAAAAAGTATGCACTTGGCATACCCTTTTAAGTCGTTTATCTGAGCGTAATGCTGTTCATCTCTATATGAAGTGACTCATCTACGCTCTAGATTATTTCTATTACGCCGTCGCCAAACGGTGGTTGGCATCCTGCAAGTGTGCCGCAGAAACAACTCGTGCCTTATCACTATCACCAGCCATGATTGCTTCATAGATTCTGCGGTGTTCATTGATACATGTGCTGCCCTCTTCAGAAGAGTGCACGATGAAGTTAACGAACATGGTCGTCAGAATATTGCCGAATGGCAGGTAGAAATCGTTACCTGTCGCATTAAAGATCAAGCTATGGAACCGAGTATCAATGTCTGTCCAACGCTCTTGGTCAAACACTTCAGCTTCATCCACTTCGACCATCTTTTGGAAGATCTCTGAAAGCTCGATACGTTGCTCAGCGGTCGCAAATTTTGCCGCCAGTGCACACGCTTCAGGTTCAATCGCACGGCGAAGACCTAAGAACTGTGAACAGAATTGGTCTACGTCGGTTAGGCCGTCCATCCATTCAATCAGTTGAGGATCAAGGAAGTTCCAGTATGCGCGATCCACTACACGAGTACCGATTTTCGGGCGGGATTCTAACAGACCTTTAGAGGTCAATAGTTTAACTGCTTCACGAAGTGCCGTTCGGCTGATACCAAACTGTTCACACAACGCCATTTCACCAGGAATAATAGAACCTTGTGGCAGTTCGCCAGACAAGATTCCACGAGCGATTTCACGCGCTACTTGCACGTGCAGGCTGCGCTTCGAGCCCGAAATTGAATTAAAAGTGGTAACCATAAGTTCACTTATTTTATATGTTATGTTTATGTATTATTTAAGGACCACTATAACAGTATTTCAACCTACAGCCAATTGAGTAAAATCCAAACGAATCACAACCTGCAAATTTTTATAATCAGAGATTTAAAAAACATCCTGTGAGAAACGTTATCTTAAATCACTCATAAATCCGTACTCAAAACTAACCCTCTCTGTATCGGTATGAAAACCACCAGCACAGCCTCGAAAAACCATGGAAAAAAGGTACACCTTTAGAAGCGCAATTCATTAACCGCCAGAGATTATTAAATGAGATCCCCTTCCCAAATTACATCAGCCTCTTTCCTACACGCATAAAAAAACCGAGCAACTCACAACGAGTTACTCGGTTTGACTTATTTCCGATATTCTTTGTCATCGACATTAATTTCGTTCAGTTACTTAGATGCGAACACCCTTACAATCGAACATGATATGGCGCTTCGTTCCCGCAAAACACCACATCAACACAAGCCATCGTTAAACGGCCTATGTGTCAATCATTTACAGTTGAGCAAATGACCCTTCCCACGAGTATGTCTCACCCGCGAACTCAACTGTGTGAGTTGCTTGCTGCGTGTCTTCAGCTTGGTTTGAAATACCGTAATGGTAAGTGTTACCAGAAGTAGTCTGAATGCGAACAACAGTCCCGACACTGTTATGGCCCACAACAGACACTGATTTAACCAGACCACGAGCGCCTACAGAGGCTTCGATAGACTCGTTAAAGTAACCATGCGTTTCTAGTACAGAAGCAAACACGTGGTTTTGACCAGACTGACGTAAGATAAGCGCAGGCTCACTCTTAAGGTTAAAGTCTGGATCGTTAGCACCAGTGCGAGCAAAGATTACTTCACTGCCCGCATTCGCGCTGGATACTAGGCTGTAGTAGCTGCTGTCATGTAGCCAGCTCACCAGAGAGCCCTCTTGGTTCACTTTGCCTGAAGCAACGTTCCATAAGTGCTGGTAACCGTTGTCTTCACCTAGCGGCTTCAGCGTGCTTTCGATGTTGTAGTCGAAGTCAGTACGGATGATTTGACCCGAGTGGTGAACGGGTAGGTCGTACTGGTGTTCAGCGTCAGCTTCGATGCGGTATACATCGATAACTAGTGGCTTCTCGAACTCAGGAAGTTCAGCAAGAATCACGCTGCGTTGCATGTCTACGCCGGTGTAGTACTCAGAAATTGTGCCGCTCATACCTTGCAGAGACTGGTCGTCTGCTACGAAGAAGTGCTTCTGACCAAACTTAGATTCAGCCAATGCCGTATCGAAGTTGTTCTGTGTTTTCTGATCAACCGTTACTGTGTTGTGAGCAACTGTCTGCTTACAGTAAGACTTGTTCTCTGGGATGTAACGACCGCCAAACTTAGGCTCAACGTTTACCCAGCGACCGAAGCCGTAATCGTGCAGCACTTCATGGCCACGGTTGAATACGCTTAGGTGTAGCCCATCGTAGTGACCGTGGTCTAGCGCAGAGTGGTACTGGTGATCGCTGCCGTGTTGACCAAACCAAATCAACGCCATCGTGTCGTCGTCTTGTTCGTCACGGTGACGAAGAATGCTTACGCCGCCTTTTTCGCCTTCAGGGCCGTCCGTTACAAACAGGCTACCCCAGTTGAATGCTTTGATGTCGTCTGCTGCATTGACAGCGTCAGATAGCGTTTTACCTGAAGCATGGACCCAAACATCTTGTTGGTGATTAGCCATACCAAGTAAAGTTTCAGTCTGCTCATAGCGGTGGTAACACACAGACGTTGCCATAATAACGCCTTCATCGTTAATAGAAATCGTCTTCGATGAATCGTTCAGAGCTGGCAATGTACCGTCTGGGAATGCCGTTTTGAATACCGCGTAAGACGTTGTCTTGATCACTGAGTCGTTGAATTCGTAAATACCAAGATCTGGCTGACGACGTTCAATCGCTTCTGCGAACAAGTAGATTGGACGTAGTGAGAAACGGTGGTAGTAAGGACCTTCCATGTAGTAGCCGTCTGGCGAAAACAGTTGGTCAAGTTGCGCTAAGAAACCGCCGCTTACTTTGTCGAGTTTCAGGCCGTAAAGCGCTTTGTCTACTGACTCTTGATCGTTGATTGCGTAACCACAGATACCGACTGCAGCCACTGCCCATAAACCGTGGTTGTGTACGATATCGAAGTCGTGTGCGTAAGTAACAACAAACATTTCGATCATTTGCTTAAGAAGATCGTCTTCAATCAGACGCTTTTGTTCTTCAGAAATGGTGTGGTAGATGCAGCTGTACGCACAAGAAGCGTAAAGCATCCACATGTTTTCGTTCAACGTTTGGTGGAACAGCTTACCCGGAGGGTTAGAGTCACGGCTTACGTTACTTTCAAGTGTTGGGTACACCGTCGCGTACGCAGTTAACATATCAACGATGTAATCACGGTACTTTGTTTCCTCAGTGATAAGGAACAAACGACCCGCTAGATCCATGTGGATGTAGTTTTGTTTATGACGGTTATGTTCGTAGCCGCCGCCTTCACCGTGACCTGGAACTTCAATGCCAACTTCCGCCATGTAAGCGTCAGTTTGTTTAATATCGCGAGTCAGTGCGTTACCTAAAAGGCTATCCTTGCCAAGTTCTTTACGAAGCTCTGCTGCTTCCTCAAAGTTAAGTAAAAGTGGTTGATAGCTCATTATTATTTCCCCTGCTCTGCTGTGCTTGCTAATTCTGGGTTTAAAATTGTTTCTACTGAGTAGAAGCCTGTCCAGCTGTATACTTTACCGTTCAGTTCTACTTTGTGTTCAGTGCTCTCAGTCGCGCCAAGTTGGTTGCTGATCATCACTGTCACATTTGACTTCTCTGTGGTGATTTCGACGACTGAACCGACGTTTGTATGCGCTACAACCTTGATGTCTTTCACAACGCCGCGAGCATTTACTGATTGTTCGAACTCTTCGTTAAAGTAACCGTGCGTTTCTAGAACAGAAGCGAACAGTGTTGTTTCGCCTTTGCTACGTAAAATGAATGCAGGCTCTGAACGTAGGTTGAAGCTTGGATCGTTAGCACCAGTGCGAGTAAAGACAACTTCAGCATTGTCGTTAGACGTTGCGCCTAGCCAAGTGTAGTACGTGTTGTTTTGTAGCCAGCTCACAAGTGCTGTGCCCTTCACTTCACCACTTGCGACGTTCCATAAGTGTTGATAACCGAAATCGCTGCCTAGCGTGTTTAACTCTTTGTTTGCTTGGTATTCAAAGTTAGTGCGAACAATCTGACCTGCATATTGGTGTGAGTAGTCGTATTGGTGCTCGCCTTCGCCGCCTTTTGTAGAGTCTAAGCGGTAAAGGTCTAACAATAGCGGAGATTCAAGCTCTTCAAGGTTTAACATGAACACGCTGCGTTGCATGTCAAAACCTTGGTAGTGATCGTTAGCAAATGCACTCATGCCGTTGATTTTCTCGTCTTCTACTTTAAAGAAGTGAGGCAAGCCGTGTACTGAGTCTGCACGCTCAACGTCAAAGTTATTCTGACATTTTTCATCAATGGTTACTGCATTATGAGCAATCGTTTGACGTGCGTAAGATTTGTTTTCATCTAGGTAACGACCGCCGAATTTTGGCTCAACGTTCACCCAACGGCAGAAGCCGTATTCACGTAGCACTTCTTGACCTCGGTTGAAGAAAGAAATACCCAGCGTATCGAAGTTGCCGTGACCCATGCCGTGTTGGCCGTAGTTCATCACTAACTGAGAAACGTCGCCTTTCTTATCCTGCATGCGGATAAAGCCTTGCGCGCCATTATGGCCTTCAGGGCCTTCGTTCAATTCAACACTTGGCCAGAAAGGCATGCCGATTTCTTGCTCAGCAGAAGCCACTTCATAAGCTTTAGAGAGATCAAGACCACATGGGTGCATCCATACTGCGTCTTGAATCTTCGCCATACCAAGAATGTTATGGTCTACGCCGTTTTCTGAAGAGTAGTGCTTGCTGTAAACACTCACTGCAACCTGAACACCCATGTCTGTGATGCCCATTGTACGAGAAGCATCATTCAGAGCCGGGAACTCACCGTTCGGATACGCTGTCGCCAGCATGGCTTGTACCGTGTTACCAATCACGCCGCCTTTGTAGTTGTAGATATCAACTTCAGGCATATGACGGTGAATGACTTCAGCGAAAACACATGTTGGGCGAATCGCGTAACGGTGGTAGTAAGGACCTTCCATGTAATAACCAGAAGGTGCAAACAATTGAGAAATTTGCGCTAGGAAACCGCCCGTATCGTTGCGGTCGATGCCGTAAACCGACATTTCAAGGTACTCATGCTTACCTAAAGCAAGACCACAAATACCGACTGCAGCTACTGCCCAAATACCGTGGTTGTGAATTCGGTCGAAGTCGTGTGCGTATTTAACCGTAAACATTTCTAGCATTGGTTCGAAAATGCGAGACTCAATGTTGTCACGTTGCTCTTGTGTCAGGGTTGAAGCAATACAAGAGTAAGCCAAGCTTGAGAACATTAACCAGCAGTGTTCGTTCAGGATTTGGTGGAACAAACGGCCTGTTGGGTTGGTATTTTTCTGTACGTGGTAATCAAACGTTAGATATTTGTCTGCGTATTCTTCTAGTAGTTCTGTAACGAAGTCAGCGTACTTTTGCTCTTTAGTGATCAAGAACATGCGACCAGCTAAGTTCATGTACGTGTAGTTTTGCTTATGGCGGTTATGCTCGTAACCACCCGCTTCTCCGTGACCAGGAACATCAATAGGTAAGCACATAAACGCTTCTAGGTCTTTCGCGTTCGCTGCAATGGTTTTGCCCATTAAGCTAGAACGGCCCACTTCAAGGTGAAGTTGCTCTATTTCTGCTTCAGTCAACAATACTGGTTTAGTCGTCATATTCTTTGTCACCCTCAATAAAGAGTTTATCGGTTTAAACTTTGATTAAATTTTCAAACTCCATATAAAGTAATACAATATTAGCTTTAATTGTACCTATTCGTCGCAAAATGATGAGCAGAATCACATAAACCCGCATAAGCTATTGATATGAATAGATAACACCAAATATCAGGCATTTGTTAAGTTGTTGATTTATTTGCGCTATATAAAGTATCGCTTGATCAATATCACACAACGCTAGATATATTGTATTACAATTAATCTCATTCCCTTATGATGAACACAGTTAAGTAACACTTAAAAGATTTAAACAGATTAGGAGATACACAATGAACTCTTTCTTTATTCTAGATGAAAACCCATGGGAAGAATTGGGCGGTGGTATCAAGCGTAAAATCGTCGCGTACACTGACGATCTTATGGCTGTACACCTATGTTTTGATAAGGGCGCAATTGGCCATCCTCATACTCACGAAATTCACGACCAAATCGGTTATGTTGTTCGTGGTAGCTTCGAAGCTGAAATCGAAGGTGAAAAGAAAGTGCTTAAAGAAGGCGACGCTTACTTCGCTCGTAAACACATGATGCACGGCGCCGTTGCACTAGAGCAAAACAGCATCCTTCTAGATATCTTCAACCCTGCGCGTGAAGACTTCCTAAAATAATGAATAGCGCAACCTCAGTTGCTAAGGTAAGCATATGAAATCATTAAACATCGCGGTCATTGGCGAGTGCATGGTTGAGCTACAAAAGAAACAAGACGGGCTTAAGCAAAGTTTTGGTGGCGATACACTAAATACGGCGCTTTACCTGTCACGCTTAACAAAAGAGCATGGTATCCAAACAAACTATGTAACCGCGCTAGGCACTGACCCATTCAGTACTGACATGCTAGAAAAGTGGCAAGCTGAAGGTATTGATACAAGCTTAGTGGCTCAGCTCGATCACAAACAACCAGGGCTGTATTACATCGAGACCGATGACACTGGTGAGCGTAGCTTCCACTACTGGCGTAGTGATGCTGCAGCGAAGTTCATGTTTGATCAGCAAGACACGCCTGCTCTACTTGATAAGCTATTCTCTTTTGATGCGGTTTACCTAAGCGGTATTACACTTGCTATCTTGACAGAGAACGGACGCACGCAGCTATTCAACTTCTTAGACAAATTCAAAGCTCAAGGCGGCCAAGTATTCTTCGACAATAACTACCGTCCAAAACTTTGGGAAAGCCAACAAGAAGCGGTTTCTTGGTACTTGAAAATGCTTAATTACACCGATACAGCGCTACTTACGTTCGATGACGAGCAAGAGTTGTACGGTGACGAAAGCATTGAACAGTGTATTGCACGTACGTCTGAGTCTGGTGTGAAAGAGATCATCATTAAGCGTGGCGCGAAAGACTGCCTAGTGGTTGAAAGCCAAAGCGCTCAGTACGTTGCACCCAACCCAGTAGACAACATTGTTGATACGACAGCCGCTGGCGACTCGTTCAGTGCAGGCTTCTTAGCTAAACGCTTGAGCGGTGGCAATGCGCGTGATGCAGCATTAGCAGGCCACATTGTGGCAGGGACCGTGATTCAGCATCCAGGTGCTATCATTCCTGTAGATGCGACGCCTGATTTGTCTCTATAATTACGCACTTTAACTATTAATCAAGGGTTTGCTTAGTTGAAAGCAGACCCATTATTAACGTGAGAAAGAATTCATGACTACATTAAATGAACAACTAGCAAACCTAAAAGTAATCCCTGTAATCGCTATCAACCGTGCTGAAGATGCCATCCCCCTAGGCAAAGCACTGGTTGAAAACGGCATGCCATGTGCAGAAATCACACTACGTACAGAATGTGCAATCGAAGCGATTCGCATCATGCGTAAAGAGTTCCCTGACATGCTAATCGGTTCAGGTACTGTACTGACTAACGAGCAAGTTGACGCATCTATTGAAGCTGGTGTTGATTTCATCGTAAGCCCAGGTTTCAACCCGCGCACTGTTCAATACTGTATCGATAAAGGCGTTGCTATTGTACCGGGTGTTAATAACCCGAGCCTAGTTGAGCAAGCAATGGAAATGGGCCTTCGCACGTTGAAGTTCTTCCCTGCTGAGCCTTCTGGCGGTACTGGTATGCTTAAAGCACTAACCGCTGTTTACCCTGTTAAATTCATGCCTACTGGCGGCGTAAGCTTAAAGAATGTCGATGAATACCTATCGATCCCTTCTGTACTTGCATGTGGCGGTACTTGGATGGTTCCAACTAACCTTATCGACGAAGGTAAGTGGGACGAACTAGGCAAGCTTGTTCGTGACGCAGTTGATCACGTTAACGCTTAATCTATTTTAGATTTCGTAATCAAGCCTCACTTCGGTGGGGCTTTTTGCTATCTGCCGATTATTACGCAGACTAACAGAAAATAGCGAAGTGAAAACAATAAGCTACACTTATGTACCCGTGAAAAAGTTTTCATTATTAATGTCCAAATTAACGTGAATGTCGTCGCACAACACACCAATTTGTAGCACATTTGTTACGGTTATAACTAAAATCCTATACATACCTACTCTCATAAGCACATCGCCTATATTGTAATACATATGAACCATTGAAAGGTTATTTACCTTTAACCTCTTACAAATTAAACAACCAACTAAAGCCTTAAAAAACAAACAATTAAACAAACAAACAGCAAGCCAAAAAAAATCAATGCGACCTAGATCATACTAAAGGCATATTGTAGTACAAATAAACCTTTGAACGCGTTAATCTAAGCCCAGTTAATTATGATATTTAAAAGGCTGAAAAGATGACTATTGATACTTTTGTTGTTCTCGCCTACTTCTTCTTTTTAATCGCTATTGGTTGGATGTTCCGTAAGTTCACCACGTCGACTAGTGATTACTTCAGAGGGGGCGGCAAAATGTTGTGGTGGATGGTTGGTGCAACCGCGTTCATGACACAGTTTTCAGCATGGACGTTCACAGGTGCCGCAGGACGCGCTTTCAATGACGGTTTCGTTATTGTAATCCTATTCTTAGCCAATGCTTTTGGCTACTTCATGAACTATATGTACTTCGCTCCAAAGTTCCGCCAACTTCGTGTGGTAACGGCGATCGAAGCTATTCGTCAGCGCTTTGGTAAAACGTCTGAACAGTTCTTCACATGGGCAGGTATGCCTGACAGTCTTATCTCTGCGGGTATCTGGCTGAATGGTCTCGCTATCTTCGTAGCAGCGGTATTCAACATCCCAATGGAAGCAACCATTGTGGTAACGGGTATGGTTCTAGTATTGATGGCAGTAACAGGCGGCTCTTGGGCGGTTGTTGCTTCTGACTTCATGCAAATGCTTGTAATCATGGCCGTGACAATCACTTGTGCGGTTGCAGCTTACTTCCACGGTGGTGGCTTAACTAACATCGTTGCTAACTTCGACGGCGACTTCATGTTAGGTAACAACCTAAACTACATGAGCATCTTCATACTTTGGGTTGTGTTCATCTTTGTGAAGCAATTCGGTGTAATGAACAACAGCATCAACGCTTACCGTTACCTATGTGCAAAAGACAGTGAAAACGCACGTAAAGCGGCAGGCCTAGCATGTATCCTTATGGTTGTTGGTCCACTAATTTGGTTCCTACCACCATGGTACGTAAGTGCATTCATGCCTGAGTTCGCATTAGAGTACGCTTCAATGGGGGATAAAGCGGGTGATGCTGCTTACCTAGCATTCGTACAGAACGTAATGCCAGCAGGTATGGTTGGTCTTCTTATGTCAGCAATGTTCGCTGCAACGATGTCTTCTATGGATTCAGGTTTGAACCGTAACGCTGGTATCTTTGTAATGAACTTCTACAGCCCGATTCTTCGTCAAAATGCGACTCAGAAAGAGCTGGTTATTGTAAGTAAGCTAACGACTATTATGATGGGTGTTATCATCATCGCGATTGGCTTGTTCATTAACTCTCTACGTCACTTGAGCTTGTTCGATATCGTAATGAACGTAGGTGCGTTAATTGGCTTCCCAATGCTTATTCCTGTACTACTTGGTATGTGGATTCGTAAGACGCCTGACTGGGCTGGTTGGTCTACTCTCGTGGTTGGTGGTTTCGTTTCTTACATCTTCGGTATCTCGCTTCAAGCAGAAGACATCGAGCACCTATTCGGTATGGAAACAGCGCTTACTGGCCGTGAATGGAGCGACTTGAAAGTAGGTCTTAGCTTAGCTGCTCACGTAGTGTTTACTGGTGGTTACTTCATGCTAACTTCTCGCTTCTACAAAGGCCTATCGCCTGAACGTGAGAAAGAAGTTGACCAACTATTCACTAACTGGAACACACCATTAGTAGCGGAAGGTGAAGAGCAACAAAACCTAGATACTAAACAGCGTTCAATGCTTGGTAAGCTTATCAGCACAGCAGGTTTCGGTATCCTAGCAATGGCTCTGATTCCAAACGAACCAACAGGACGCTTGTTGTTCCTACTATGTGGTTCGATGGTACTAACCGTTGGTATCCTACTGGTTAATGCGGCCAAAAACCCTGCAAAAAAGCTAAATGATGGAGCGATTCTCAAATAGTATAGAGAAAGAACACTATTCGCTTAGCTGATATAACACATAAAATAATGCCCATGCTTTCCCCCGACAGCATGGGCTTTTTGTTGTTTTATCGAGGCTATTGTTTTATCGAGGCTATTGGTTTATCGGTAAGCGTGCCATGAACACCGCATTCTAATCCTTCAGCACGAAGAATAAGATCA
>NZ_JBGONI010000035.1:0-57433 GCF_041439035.1 Vibrio sp. 1F263
TGATATTCATCAACGAGTGCCCACACAGATTGATAGGTTTAAATTGTTAAAGAGCGTTAGCGTTTTGTGACTCACATCTCAGTCGCTAGGGGTGCGTACTATACCTGCACCACTTAGAGAGTCAAGGGTTATTTTCAAACTCTTATTCTCTACCGATTTCGCTGCGTGACTTTCGTCTCACTCCTTGTCGGTGAGGCGGCATTATAGAGAGTTCGATATAGAGCACAAGAGCTTTTTTAAATAAAAGTTTTGTTCGCCTAAAAAGCCACCACATCCGCATTTTTCGAATAAAAACTAAACATTTGAGACGTATCACAGCAATACATTGGCAAAATGGAAGCCATGAACGTAAGATTCATGTGTCTATTTTGTTAATGGTAGATGCGTATATTTCGTTTATTAATATGTAGTATTCCGATATGAACTCAAAAAAATCGATGTTGTTAATTGTCGCGCTAGCTGTATTGGGCGGCATTGTTTTCTCTCAGGTAGATATATCGCCTGCAATTACCTTTATCCTTGGTGTCTTGGCTTCCGCTTTTGTTGTTAATTTTTCAAGCACCGACTCAAAATCAGAGTCAGAACCTAAGGCTTCAACAAAAACACTTTATGTAGGTAACCTTCCATACAAGGCGAATGAATCACATGTACGTGAATTGTTCTCTGAATATGGTGAAGTATTTGCTGTACGTTTAATGAAAGACAAACGTACTGGTAAAAGAAGAGGTTTTGGATTTGTTGTTATGGCAAGTAATGATGTGAATCATGCTATTTCAGAACTTAACGATAAAGATTACATGCAACGTACTTTAAAAGTACGCGTTGCAAACGATCCTAAACATCCAGAAACGGACGAAGCTGAACTGAGCTAAACCCTAACTGCTTCAGCATACTATTTAGTGCACTTTCTTTTTTAGGAAGTGCACTACAAAAAGCCTCACGCACTCCCCCTTCTTCAGTACTGCTCTCTAAATCCAATAAATCTTGAACCCGCTTAGCAATAGCCTTACCTGAATCAATCAACATCACGTTTTTACCTAGCACTTGCTGAATCTCTGATTTGATCAGTGGGAAATGAGTACACCCTAAAACAGCCACATCAATTGTGTTGATCATTGGTTGAAGGATTTGCTGCAGCTCTTCAAGGTTAATCGCCTCACCTCTAAGTTTATCTTCGGCCATATCCACCAGCTGAGTCGAACCTAAAAGCTCAACTCTTTTATTACTAGAGAAGTTTTTGATGAGCTCGTGTGTGTATTCACGAGTAATCGTTGCGGGTGTCGCAATAAGACCAATGGCTTTATTGGCAAGTAGCGATGCAGGCTTGATTGCCGGAACAACCCCGACAATAGGGATTGGGTTATTTGCCCTTAGTGTAGGCAACACAATTGTACTTGCTGTATTGCAGGCTATCACCACAATATCAATAGCGTGGCTAGCCACAAAACTGGCGACGATGCTTTGAACTCTGTGGATAAGGACTTGCTGGTCTAGCTCACCGTATGGGTAAGCCTCGTTATCGAATACATAAGTATAGTTATGATTCGGTAGTAACTGGCTTATCTCTTTATATACGGACAGGCCGCCAACTCCAGAATCAAAGATCAATATGTTTTTTTGTATGCTTTCCGACACAACCATTACCTGTAATAAGTTCCGCTGCAATGATACCCCTTCACTTAGTTTTCGCCAATCATCACTCTACATAATGCAAGCTCGGTAGCGTTGATGCACAAAGCGCTCACCCTGCTCTACATTTTCCAGCTCTATCTTAAGCTTTCCTTTAAAGCATGGCGCTGACGTGACTAAAGTATGAAACTCACCATCTTCGCCGCATGGGTCGACGTGACTCGGTAAACTGCCGATTAGCTCAAGCGTGTATTCTTTCCCGCAATAGCTCATGTCTAATACATCGGTATCGACCGTGACGAGAAAGGTTTCGATTCCTCTCTCTATTATTTCACTCGCAAGTGCCTGACTGCTCTCTCCCATTAAGGGAAACACACACTCCCAACCAGCTGGCTCTATATAACTTCTTCGGTAATCGGCAATGCCATTACAGAACATATCTCCAAACGCGACCGCATCGATTGATAAGCTAGAATCTTTAAGTGCCGAGACAATCGTACTTTGGTAAACCTCATTACTTGGGAAGACTTCCGGTAGCTCAATCATGATTAATGGTAAACCGACCAATCGAGCTTGCATTGCAACTACCTCAATAGGAGTTACCTGGAAAGGAACTTCATCTCCAACATACGTAGTATACAGAGCAACAACTTCATACTCGGTGCTTTCAAGTAGCCGCTCTAACGTTAACGTAGAGTCTTTACCTGATGACCAACTTATGACGACTTTCTTTTTCATTGATATATCCAATAAGAAAAAACCGCCCGAAGGCGGTTTAGTTGTTAATTAGAACTGGTAGTCAGCGTTTATAAAGAAACTTCTTTCTTGTGTTTCATACCCTTTGGCTAACGTGTAATCTTTATCAAAAAGGTTAGCAATACGCCCTCTCATTGTGAAATGATCCGTCACAAAGTAGCTCGCAGCTATATCTACTAGCGAGTACTCATCTAACTCAGCATTGCCGCTATCCATACGTTTACCTTGATATAAATAGCTCAAGTCCGCCTGCCAGTTGTCCGCAAAATACGTCACGTTCCACTTAGCATTTTGTTTCGCTCTACGTAAAAGTTGAGACCCATCGCTTTTATCTGTCGGGTCCATAAAGTCAAGGCTAACTTGGTGAGAAAAACTGCCTGTATCGAATTCTCCCGATAGCTCTAAGCCTTTAATTTCAGCGACACCAATGTTTTTTGAAGGCCATCCAACTATCATGTTTTTAATATCATTTTTGTAAGCCGATACTCTCCAATCAACCAATGATTGATGGGCTTCGAACGCGACTTCATAGTTTTTTGACTCTTCAGGTTTCAAGGTTGGAACACCTGAGCCCGGCCAATATAGTTGATTAAATGTCGGTGCTTTAAATGCCGTACCAGCATTAGCCGTCACGCGATAATTAGCTGCTAACCAATATCCTAAACCCGCTTGCCATGTAGTATTCTTGCCGTAGCGTTGGTTATCGTCACCGCGTAAAGCTAATTCAGCTTGTACGGCTTGGTTGTCATAAAAGCCACTAACATATAGCGAGTTATTCGTACGAGATTTCTCGGCATAGTCTTTTGAGGACTCTGATACGTCATCTTTAGACCAATCAAGACCCGCACCAATAGAAACTTCATTGTTCACAGTGAATAAATTTGTGAAAGCAACGGCCTGGTGGTCCGTTTGATAAGTACTTTTGTAGTAATAATCTTTACTAGAATCTTGAGCTTTACTTAAAGAAAAGTTGCTCGACAACGTTTCTCCAGTATAACTAAGACGGCCAATTGCACTGTAAAGTGTCTGATCTTTTGTAGCATTTTTCGGATCGTACTCTGTTTCACCATCCGAGTAAGTAGAATTAAACTTAAGCTTAAACTCGTCATTCAGCTTATGAGTTATCGCAAGTGCTAGCTCAGTCACTTCATGTCCATCTGCGTCTTGATCACCAGCTGAGTTTTGAACAGAAAACCCATCAGTCTCTGCTCGCTTTACAGCTACAGAACCACTTGTCGAGTCTGTAATATTACCAGACACTGCCACACTGCCTTTTTTGTATGAATCAGATCCAAACCCTACGCTAACTTTTGCTTCTGAACTTGATGTGTCTGTAATAATATTAATTACACCACCAATCGCATCGGCTCCATAAATTGCTGCTCGAGGACCACGCACAAACTCAATGCGCTGAACACCAACTAGTGGAATAGCAGCAAAATTTGCTCCTCCTGATGTTGCACTTGCTGTTTTTACGCCATCAATAAGTACTAAGATGTGGTCAGAGTTAGTACCTCTAACAAAAACACTCTGCTTTTGTCCGTAACCGCCGTTGCTCGCTACCTGAATACCAGGTAAACGACGTAGTACTTCGTAAATATCATTAGCTTGAATCGCTTCAATCTCTGCTCGAGTAACAACTACAACAGGTAACGTTGTACTTTGAGTGCTTTGCTCAAAACGGTTAGCCGTAACGACCATGGTTTCGTCAGCAGATGCTTCTTGTGCGTGTAAATTGGAGATAGGTGAAAGCAGCGATGCTACAGCAACCGCTAAAAGGGATTTGTTCATGTTGTGATCCTAAATCGCGTAAAGTCCTACCAAACCACATTTTATGGTTTGGCCGCTGGCAGGTATTCGGACTTAAGAGCACAACCTTTCGGTTACCTAATATTCGACTTCCCACAAAATGCTATTTGCAGTGTCTATGAATACTCGTTCTCTTTTACCGCTGCGCGTCAGTTCTGGATTTTCACCAGATTCCCTCTTCAGCCATCTATACATCCACATGGCACCAGCTTGCCGGAAATAGTATTGACCTATGAATCATTTGTCTAGTCTAAGATAGTTATAAGCTATAGTTTTCGTCGTCTATTTAGACTGAATGGCTCTCAACACTGGACAAGCGCCTGTGATTGAATAAAATCTGCGCTCTTGATTTAAAAGCACGATAGCAAAAGGCATAACAATGGCGAATTTAGAAGTAAACCCGCAACGCTACCAAGAACAACTGGCAGAAAAGACTGAGCGTCTTACTGAAATGTTCTCAGAATATAATGTGCCTGAGCTGGAAGTGTATGAATCTCCAGAACAACACTATCGTATGCGTGCAGAGTTCCGCGTGTGGCATGAAGGTGACGATATGTATTACGTCATGTTCAATCAAGAGACCAAAGAAAAGTACCGCGTAGACCAGTTCCCTGCTGCTAGCCGTCTTATCAACGACCTAATGCCTCTATTAACGGATGCAATGAAGGACAACCACTCTCTACGCCACAAACTATTCCAAGTAGACTTCCTTTCTACATTAAGCGGCGAGATTTTGGTGTCACTGCTTTACCACCGCCAACTAGGTGAGCAGTGGATTCAAGATGCTAAAGCACTTAAGCAGCAATTAAACGATGAAGGTTTTAACCTAAACCTGATCGGCCGTGCGCGTAAGATGAAAATCGTACTGGACCGCGACTACGTTATTGAAAAGCTAGATGTGAATGGTGATAGCTACATCTACCAGCAAGTTGAGAACAGCTTTACTCAACCAAACGGTAAAGTAGCAGAAAAAATGTTGGAGTGGGCAGTCGACTGCACTCAAGACAGCAAAGGCGACTTGCTTGAACTTTACTGTGGTAACGGTAACTTCTCACTAGCACTGGCACAGAACTTCGAACGTGTACTGGCAACAGAACTAGCGAAGCCGTCAGTAGAATCTGCGCAATACAACATCGCAGCCAACAAGATTGAAAATGTTCAGATCATCCGCATGTCTGCGGAAGATTTTACCGTAGCAATGGAAGGCAAGCGTGAATTCCGTCGTCTACAGCAAGCGAACATCGATCTTAAGAGCTACAACTGCAACACTATCTTTGTTGATCCACCGCGTTCAGGTATGGATGTTGACACTTGTAAGATGGTTCAAGGCTACGAGCGCATCATGTACATCTCTTGTAACCCTGAGACATTGAAAGAGAACCTAAACATTCTAAGCGAAACACACGACATCACTCGTTTTGCTCTATTTGACCAGTTCCCTTACACACACCATATGGAAGCAGGTGTGTTCCTAGAGCGTAAAGCGTAAGCCTCGCTCTCTAGGTCGAGGTTAAAGCTAAGCTAAGCAGCAGATACAAAAAAACGAGCCAATTGGCTCGTTTTTTTATTTATAGATTGGTTTAAGCGGTTTTACCGATAAAGCCTAGCTTCTTACCTACCCAAGCGAGCAGTAGCATCGCGACGATAATCGCAAAGAAGTTTGAACCTGCATCAGGGTGTTGTGCTTTCACAAAAGCCGAGTGGCCAAATGCACCTACAAAGAAACAAGCTAAACCCACTAACGGAATATCTTCAGATACTGGATTTGTTAGGTATTCTTGGTATAGCGCTTGTACAGCCAGCACTAAAGCAATCAGCGGGAAAATAGAGAAGCCCACTTCGCTCATTGTTACCCAAGATAACAGTGCATCACCACACACACCTGCTACAACAGCAAGTACGAGTGTCTTTCTTTCAGAACCATGGTTTACAGTATTATTTTCATTCGACATTATTCAATCCCGCCTTTTAATCGGTTACGTTCACGTTCTTTACGATACCAAAAAGCTCCTTTGGCCATCATTCGCAATTGCATGATCAAACGCTCAGCCAATTCATCTCGCTGACGTCGATCTAAATCTAATGCTTCTGCCCCTGAGTTAAAAACCAAGATGACGGAGGCTTCCGCTTGAGTAAAAGCTTCGTCTCTTGTCATTCCTGTTGTGATTAAATATTCGGTTAACTCAGCAGAGAAATGCTGTATCTCACGAGCTACCGCTGCACGAAACTCAAATGAAGTTCCTGAGCGCTCCCGCAATAACAGTCTGAATACGTTTGGGCTGCTTTCAATGAATTCCATAAAGGTTTCAACCGATGTGCGAATCACGCTGCCTTCTTTTACTATGCGTTGCCTAGCTTGACGCATCAACTGACGCAACAATAAGCCACCTTCATCGACCATGGTTAAGCCAAGCTCATCCATGTCTTTGAAATGGCGATAAAAGGAAGTCGGAGCTATTCCAGCCTCACGAGCGACTTCTCTCAAGCTTAGATTAGAAAAACTACGATCGGCACTGAGTTGGCTGAATGCCGCATCGATTAAGCTACGACGAGTCTTTTCTTTTTGCTGTGCGCGAATGCCCATTGGTTTCATACTTTATCAACATCTTCTTTTACAGCCTAAACAGGCATGTCTAATACTCTATTCAATATAACGCGAATCACTTACTTATATAAGGCACTCTGGTTATATAAGACACTAAACACACCTCTTTGTTCACGTATCGAAGTAAATACGTTCAAAGAAAACATTTCAATATCCGCACCGTCATTTGGAGACATACGACATACCAAATATTATTTTTTCAGTAGCATGACGTGATCTCACCGACTCTCTGATGCCCTTTTCATGTACCCAAGAACAGAATCAGTTAAAATCTCGCTAAAGCAATGTTAATCAAATATAACAAGGAAGATATCTATGTCGCACTCCAACCACTTTGATGTAATCGTAATTGGTAGTGGCCCCGGAGGAGAAGGGGCAGCGATGGGATTAACCAAAGCCGGGTTGAACGTTGCTATCATTGAAAAAGAGAGCAGCGTTGGTGGTGGTTGTACCCACTGGGGGACCATTCCTTCCAAAGCACTGCGTCATGCCGTTAGTCGTATTATTGAATTCAACAGTAACCCTCTGTTTTGTCAGAACAATAAAAGTATCCACTCAACATTTTCCAATATTCTGGGGCATGCTAAATCGGTCATCGACAAACAGACTCGCTTGCGCCAAGGTTTCTACGATCGCAACCAATGCACGTTAGTCTTCGGTACTGCACGTTTTATCGATACCCACACGATCTCCGTAATGCAAAGCGACGGTACTGAAGAACACTACAGCGCAGACAAATTTGTTATCGCGACAGGTTCTCGTCCTTATCAGCCAGACAACGTCGACTTCATGCATGAACGTGTCTACGACAGTGATTCGATTCTTTCTCTGAAACACGACCCACAACACATCATCATCTATGGTGCTGGTGTTATCGGCTGTGAATATGCCTCTATATTTCGCGGTTTAGGCGTTAAAACCGATCTCATTAATACTCGCGATCGCCTGTTGTCCTTCTTAGATAACGAAACCTCAGATGCACTTTCTTACCACTTCTGGAACAGTGGTGTTGTTATTCGTAACGATGAGACCTTTGAGAAAATTGAAGGAACAGATGATGGTGTAATCATTCATCTAGAGTCAGGTAAAAAAATGCGTGCCGATTGCCTACTGTATGCCAATGGTCGAACGGGTAATACTGATAAACTGAACCTTGGTGCGGTTGGCTTAGAAGCGGACTCTCGTGGACAAGTATCAGTCAACAGCAACTACCAAACCAGTGTTGAACATGTTTACGCTGTCGGTGATGTGATTGGGTATCCTAGCCTAGCAAGTGCTGCTTATGACCAAGGTCGATTTGTGGCCCAAGCCGTGGTGAAAGGTGAAGCAGAACGACACCTTATCGAAGACATCCCAACAGGTATCTACACCATTCCTGAGATCAGCTCTGTCGGTAAAACCGAGCAAGAGCTTACTGCAGCTAAAGTACCGTATGAAGTGGGACGTTCTTCATTCAAGCACTTAGCTCGCGCTCAAATTGCAGGTAAAGATATTGGTAGCTTGAAGATACTTTTCCATCGTGAAACTAAAGAGATTTTAGGTATCCACGTGTTTGGTGAACGTGCCGCTGAAATCATTCACATTGGTCAGGCGATCATGGAACAAAAAGGTGAAGCAAACACCATCGAATACTTTGTGAATACTACCTTTAACTATCCGACGATGGCCGAGGCGTATCGCGTCGCAGCGCTTAACGGACTTAACCGTTTGTTCTAAACAAAGAACCAACAGGACTATTTGACCACCTGTAGGCCAAATACATAAACAGCAAGCCATGAGCTTGCTGTTTTTATTTTTTGTTCCCTGAACTAAGCTATGCAAGCTAAGCGAGAAACTCTCCTTTCTTCCACTGAGAAACAAATAAAACACCAAGACCAATCCCACGCATCGCCATAAAGCTCAACATTGCTAGCCACAGCGCATGGTTATCAAAACCTGATGCTAAGTAGAAAATTACGAAGAAACTGCAGGTCGCAACAAACATACTGTTACGCATATCTTTGCCTTTGGTTGCGCCCACGAAGATACCGTCCAGCAAGAAGCACCACATTGAAACCAGTGGCATTGCGATCAACCAAGGCAGATACACCTCAGCTTGGCTTTTTACATCTGGGATGGTGGTGATCATATTAATTAGATTAGACCCAGCGATCGCGAACACTATGGTTAGAACCAAACAAATATTGAAGCTCCAGAAAAAGGTACCAATCAACGACTGATTTAATTCATCTTTATCTTTCGCGCCTATCGCTTTACCGACCATCGCTTCCATTGCGTAAGCAAAACCATCCATCCCATAAGAGATGATCATCAAGAAACTCATCAACACTGCATTGGCCGCAACAACATCATCGCCAAAGCTTGCACCTTGGAAGGTCATGAAAGTGAAAGTCGCTTGTAGGCATAGTGAACGAAGGAAGATATCGCGATTCAGTTTTACGAAACGACTCAAACCTTGGCTGGTTTTCTTAAGCAGCTCCCATGGCGATGGTAACTGCTTCTTCACCCAGATTCGGTAAACACAAATCAGGCCAAATGTTAAACCGGCATAATCAGCCATTACAGATGCCAATGCTGCGCCTTCCACTTGCCAGCCGAGGCCAATCACAAATACGATATCTAAAACGATGTTGGTGATATTAGTAATGATCACCATCCACATGGGTGCTTTGGCATTTTGGGTTCCGAGTAACCAACCTAACAGCACAAAGTTAGTCAACGCAGCAGGCGCACTCCATGCTCGGATAGAGAAATATTGCTGACCATAGTGTTTCACTTGGTCACTGGCACTACTCAGAGAGAAAACCGCATCAGCAACAAAGCTATGCAATAGCAAGAAGAAACCAGCAAACCCTAGTGCCATGGTCACGCCTTGCACAAAGACTAAACCAAGTTGCTTGCCATCGTTAGCCCCATAAGATTGCGCGGCCAGTCCCGTCGTCGACATTCGTAAGAAACCGAGCAGCCAAAAGGTCACGCTGATCATTGTGCCACCCAGCGCCACACCACCTAAATACCAAGAATGCTCTAAGTGACCGATAACCGCAGCATCGACTAAGCCCAACAGTGGAACCGTAATATTAGAAAGAACCATCGGGATCGCGAGTAACAGCACTTTTTTGTGCATCGCCTGATTGGATAGCGTTTGAAAAATAGTTTGGGGATTAAATAACTTCACGATCACCTCTTAGATTAGAGGCGATAGTTTAACCTAGTGAGTGGGCTTTCACTATGTTGTGGGGAGGTGCTTGCCTTTTATCGATAACGAATACCTATAACGAGGCAAGCATTCAGATACCTGTCAACAGAACCGCTAGCACTACCACTTAACAAGCACTAACTGCGGCGTTAAACGCTTTTTGACCTGAGAGATTTTACAAAGAAGTCGCTGCCACAATTTCCAACGATTACACTGCTGGTCAAGTGGAGAAAACGCTTTTACCCACTGAGCCCATGGCAGCCAATTAAGGACGCTGTCTATCGGAGAAGATAAGCCATGTGAGTATTTTCCAGAACCGAGCTTTTGCCCCAGAGCACTAGAGCTTTTATCTCCAGCTAACACTAAACACGCATGTGCGTGGGTAAAATAACGGCTCAAAGACTGAATAAAGTTCGCCGTCTGTTGTTCATTGCAATCCAGCAGAGCATGTTCACACACCACCATCACTGAGGCTTGTTCTGGAATATTAAGTTCATCCAACCAGGTCAGATCATCCACCGAGCCACACTCTAGACGGTAGCGTTCATTCTTGTGGAACAGGCGTTGTCGCCAAACTAAGTTCTCGGTTACATCTAGCTCAACCCAATGACAGCGGCCATTATCTAAACGGTAGAAACGGGTATCGAGCCCTGCTCCCACGTTAATAATCCAGGCATCTGGGTTATGAGATAAAAACTGTTGAACTTGAGAGTCACAAAGTTGAGTCAGTGTCGCGTAAAGGAGTTGTTGCTGGTCGAGTTCACCGGTAAGGCATTCAGGTGCGAGTTGGCAACGCTTGCAGGCTTGTGCTGCAATAGGGTCATAAACAAGACCGTCATCGGCTAGGCTTTCGCGGCTGCGAAACCAAAGGTGTTGAACAAGATTGGTCGGTACTTGGAATTCTTGATGTGCTGACCCGAGATCAGAAGAAGCCTTTTGATCATAGGTGTGCGACTTACGAATAAGCGGCTTCATTTGAGGTTTGGTTGGGTTTGGCATCATCATCTTCCTTGTATCTCGACAAAGAAGATGATAATGAATATCAATTACAATAACAAGTTATTGAGAGTAAATATCAATAAGCTGTTTGCACTGACTACATCCAGTCCGTGTTACGAATAATACCAACCGCAAGTCCTTCAATAGACAAGTGTTGGGATTCTAAGTCCACGTGAATTGGAGAAAACTCTTCATTTTCAGCATGCAACAGAACGGTAGAACCTTTGCGCTCTAGGCGTTTTACCGTTACATCATCGTCGACACGAGCCACGACAACTTGTCCATCACGCACGTCTTGTGTTTTATGCACGGCCAGTAAATCGCCATCCATAATACCGATGTCTTTCATACTTTCGCCATTTACGCGAAGTAAGAAGTCAGCTTGTGGCTTAAACATACCTGGGTCAACTTGGTAATGCATTTCTACATGCTCTTGAGCCAAAATAGGCTCGCCAGCGGCAACCTGACCGATTAATGGTAAACCTTGCTCTTCATTCGCTGCATCTTCAAGCAAAATACGAATACCGCGAGACGCACCCGGGATAATCTCAATCGCTTCTTTACGAGCAAGAGCTTTCAAATGTTCTTCTGCAGCATTTGCAGAGCGGAAACCAAGTTCACGTGCGATTTCTGCACGAGTCGGTGGCATACCGCAATCTTCGATCTTACTTTTGATAAGGTCAAAAACTTGTTGCTGGCGGGGCGTTAACGGCTTCATGATTCACCTGTCTTTTTATACAGTTGACTGTGAGTATATCCAGTAACTGAATAAAAGCAAAGCAATTGGTTGTTTTTAGTTCATTTTTAGCGAGTTACAAAAACAAGATCTCTAACCACACGTAACCAGCTAATACTAAACAGATAAAAACGGCAGCTGAGCCAACATCTTTCGCCATCCCAGAAAGCTCATGATGTTCGCTACCGATTCGGTCAACGACCGCTTCAATCGCGGTATTAATCAACTCGACAACCATCACCAACACGACGGCTGAAATCATTAAGATTCGCTCAACTTGGTTTACATCTAAGTAGAACGCCAACGGAATAAGCACTGCGGCCATAAAGACTTCTTGTCGAAATGCAGCCTCGTTTTTAAACGAGCTCGTGATGCCTTGCCATGAAAAGCCCGCCGCTTTGACGATACGTTTGACTCCGGTGTTTGATTTTTTGGTCATTTTTAACTCTATACTCAATCAGTCGATGAATGATTTTCCACAAACTTAACGGCAATATGACTATTTCCATTAAAAGGTTAGACCAGTTTCTGGTATTCTTGCATCGATTAAATTTACGCCTAGGCTTATCCCTATTTCACTCATAGGATTTATCCTCTCATTATAGAAATAGAGATACGCTTGAGCACATTGAAATAACTATTGAGGCAGTGAACCTATATGTCTTCTGGACAATCTTTTTCACGTTCATTAATGAAGCTACCTTTATCCCTATTGGTAAAGAGCACATCAATCCCTTCAAACCCTGTAGAGGATTTGAACATTGATTTGAGCAAACCGATTGTATACGCCTTACCGTTTCGCTCAAGTGTAGACATTCTTACATTGCAAAAACATGCACTTGAACTAGGGTTGCCTGATCCATTGAGCAAACTTGAAATCAATGGCAAATCACTGCAACGCTACGTTTTTATCTCTTCTCGCAAAACTCTACTGCAAGACGATGATTATGTACCAAGCTCATCAATTGAAGTCTTCTCTGAACTGCTTTCACTGCATGCAGAAGACTCTGAGCTCGACGTTCAAGTTATCCCTGCCACCGTATTGTGGGGTCGAAAGCCTGGTAAAGAGAATAACCAGAAGCCTTACCTACAAGCAATGAACGGCTTAGAGAAATCGAAAGCTGTATTGCTAGCAGGTCGTGACTGTCTGGTTCGCTTTAGCCCAGTGGTATCTCTACGATACATGGCTAACTCACACGGCACCGACAGCACCATCGCGCATAAACTGGCGCGCGTGGCACGCATTCACTTCTCTCGTCAAAAACTTGCAGCATCGGGCCCTAACCTACCAAGCCGCCAAGCTCTGTTCGACCGCCTGCTAAAGTCAGAAGCAATCAAAAAGGCGATAGAAGATGAAGCTGAATCAAAAAATATTTCCATAGAGAAAGCGAGCAAAGAAGCTCAAGACATCATGGACGAGATTGCTGCGAACTTCTCTTACTCGCTAATCAAACGCGGTGAAAAGATTCTTGGTTGGTTGTGGAATAAGTTGTACCAAGGCCTGCATATCAGCAACGCTTCAACCGTTCGTAAGCTGGCTCAAGATGGTCACGAGATCGTTTATGTGCCTTGTCATCGTAGTCACATGGATTACTTACTGCTTTCTTATGTGCTTTATCATGAAGGCATGGTTCCTCCGCACATCGCAGCAGGGATCAACCTCAACTTCTTCCCTGCCGGCCCTATTTTCCGTCACGGCGGTGCGTTCTTTATTCGTCGTAGTTTCAAAGGCAACAAGCTTTACTCAACGATTTTCCGTGAATACCTAGCCGAACTGTTCGCTAAAGGTTACTCAGTAGAATACTTCAGTGAAGGTGGTCGTTCTCGTACGGGTCGTCTATTGCAGGCGAAAACCGGCATGCTAGCGATGACAATCCAAGCAATGCTGCGCGGCATGAACCGTCCGGTAACTTTGGTTCCTGTATACATCGGCTATGAGCACGTAATGGAAGTCGCGACCTACGCGAAAGAACTTCGTGGTAAGCGTAAAGAGAAAGAAAACGCGAGCCTAGTGATTCGTACAATTCGTAAGCTGCGTAACTTTGGTAAAGGCTACGTGAACTTCGGTGAGCCAATTCAGCTGAACCAATATCTGAACGAACATGCTCCTGAGTGGACTAAAGATATCGACCCAATGGGAACCAGCAAACCACAATGGATGAACCCGGTGGTTAATGACTTGGCAACCAAAATGATGACGCACATTAACGATGCGGCAGCGACCAATGCCCTGACTCTTTGTGCAACGGCACTATTGGCTTCAAGACAGCGCGCATTGTCTCGAGACTCTTTGGTTTCTCAGATCAACTGCTACCTGTCTCTACTTAAGAATGTGCCTTATTCAGATACATTCACAGTGCCTAAAGACAGCGCTGAAGACTTAGTAAAACACGCAGAGTCATTGAATAAGTTCTTAATTGAATCAGACACTATGGGCGACATCATTTCACTTGATCGTCACCAATCGATTCTGATGACCTACTATCGTAATAACATCATTCACTTGTTTGCATTGCCATCATTGATCGCTCAGATGACCATTCGTCAGCACGGTTTATCAATCGACGCTATTCAAGAAAATGTTGCCGCTATCTACCCATTCTTAAAGAAAGAGTTGTTTTTAAGCTACGACGAAGATCAGCTTGAAAGCGTGGTTGCGAACATCATTGATGAGCTAGTCGGTCAAGGCATGCTTGTTGTGTCGAACAACCAAGTAACGATCAACCAGTCAAACAGCCAAGCACTGATGCTACTAGGCCGTACGATTTCAGAAACGCTCCAGCGCTACTCAATTGCTCTGAACCTATTGGCAGAGAATCCTGATCTAGATAAGTCAGACCTTGAGCAGAAGAGCCAAGACATCGCACAGCGACTGGGTCGCCTACAAGGTATCAACGCACCGGAGTTCTTCGATAAAGGCGTGTTTGCGTCGATGTTCGCAACTCTGAAACAGCAGCAATATCTGGATAACGATGGTAACTGTGATTTAGAAAAGACTCAGCAATTCGCTAAACTTCTCTACTCAATGCTTTACCCTGAAGTACGTTTGACGATTCAAGAGAGTATCCACCAAGCAGAATAATCTCTTGGTTAGCATTCACTTTAATCACTAGACTGAATACGATCAAAAAAGGCACCCAATGGGTGCCTTTTTCTTTAGCGTTCATTTACTTGTAAAGCGGATGCTTACCAGAAGGTAATGAACAAGCCTACAGTCACCGCCATTCCAACATAGTTATTGTTCAAGAAGGCTTGGAAGCAAAGGTCTCGATCGCGGTGACGCATCAGATGCTGTTGATACACGAACAAGCTTCCCGAAACTAACAGTGCCCAGTAGAAAGTATCACCGAGTTGGTAGTGCATGCCCAATGCAATCAACATCGCCAGTGTAACTAACTGCAGCGCGCCAACCATAAGCTTATCAAAACGACCAAACAGAATAGCCGTCGACTTGATGCCAATCTTCAAGTCATCATCTCGGTCAACCATCGCATATTGCGTGTCGTAGGCTATCGTCCACAACGCATTAATCACGAAGATAAACCACACAATGCTTGGCAGTTCATTGGTTTGCGCCGCCCAAGCCATTGGTATTGCCCAACTGAAAGCCAATCCGAGAAACAACTGTGGAAGGTGTGTAAAACGCTTCATGAAAGGATAAATGAACGCGAGACCAACCCCAATAAAAGAGAGCTTAATGGTCAGCGGGTTCATGGTGAGTACCAACAAAAAAGAAACCACAGCTAACACTAGAAAGAGCACAATGGCTTCCTTGCTGGAAACCAAACCTGAAGGTAATGGACGTTGCTTGGTGCGTTTGACATGACCATCAACTTTACGGTCAGCAAAGTCATTAATCACACAGCCAGCCGATCGCATTAACACCACACCGAGTATGAAAACAACCAAGACATCAAAATCAGGTATGCCTTTCGCAGCAATAATCAGCGACCACAAGGTCGGCCAAAGGAGTAACAGAGTACCAATCGGGCGATTCATTCGCGTCAATTGCCAGTACGCCTTCGCTTTGGTGGCAAGCATTTACACACTCTCCTTAGAGTAAATGGGGGATGTTGGTAAAAAAAGTTCGGCCACAAGCATCGGTTTATGATTCATCCATAATCGAGAACGACGCGCGAGTAATCGCTCATCGCCAGCGATAACCCAACCGACTTGAAGCGCATCTCGCTCCACGTTCTCAGCACTGAAAACCGTTAATCCAAGCGGGACATCCCCTTGTTGAGAAAGGTCAGAGTGCTGATGATCTTCTAGGGTAATTCGAGGTATTAAGGTTCGACCTAACACCCACGGCTCATCATCACCCTTTAAAATCACTTTACGCAGTAAGCAATCATGTGATGATAAAAGGCGTTCTTCGTCCTGTTGCAGAATTGATCGTTCCACAACTTGATTATGAAGCAACTCAACAGACAGGTGCTTGCAGCACTTGCCCAACTTACGGGAAAGCGATCCTTGTTCCATAAGCCACTCTTTGGTGGTTTCATTAGGAAAATTAAATTTTTCTGTGCTTTGCCAATCTACATTCATTAATGAATTTAGATACAATGATATTGACTGATTCATACTAGTATTCAATAGGTGACTTTACACGTACAATAAAGCTTCAACTTTCGAATAAAATTAAAGCGTCCTTCGAATTGTAAACGTATTTAGATTTAGACCGCTCATTGTAACAAGACTAATGCGTTTCGAATATCGCGAATAAACTAAAGAAAAGTCTCAAATATGCACAAACGTTATGTAGCCCAACTATTTATTGCGATTAATCTACTGTTTTCAGCATCAAGTTTCGCTGAAGAAGAATCGACACCCAAACTAGCCTACTTCACGCTAGAGCCCGATCTCACCACCAATTTTTACACTAAAGGTAAAAAACTGGGCTATATTCAGGTCCGTCTCGACATAATGGTCGCAAATAGTAATGACTTAGAAGCCATTGAGCATCATCAGCCATTGATTCGTGATGCGGTGATTGAATTACTCGGCAAACAAAATGAAGAGACAATTAAGTCTCTATCCGGTCGTGAAGATTTGAGAAAGTCCTTAGTTGAGCACCTCAATAAGATTTTACTTCCAGAAACAGGTAAAACTCTCATTGCTGACTTATTGTTTACCAAATATCTTTATCAGTAATGATGTAAAAACGAATCCCAATAAAAAAGCGGCTCATCTGGCCGCTTTTTTGTCTCTATCGTTTGGCTACTCACTAGAAAAAATGAGTTAGCTTCTTGCCGAGCTCGGTGCTTTCATCGCATCGATAAAGCCAATAATGACACCAGCGGCTAGGCCAGCTAAATGCGCTGTATTGGCGATCGCCATAAATGGCTGCATGTACCCAAGCACTAACCACACCAACATAAAGCCGACAATCTGTCTTGGGATACCTAAACCAAGTTGTGGCGCCTTCGCACCGACAACCCATAAGTAACCAACCAAAGCGTACACAACACCAGACAAACCACCGAAGTTCGCCCCTTCAACCCAATACTGACCAGCACCTGAAAGCGCAGAAGAGACAGCAAAGATCTGAAGTAGCTTGAGGCTGCCTAGTTTCTTCTCAATATCCCCACCTAGCTGCCACCACCACAAAATATTGAATGCGATGTGCATAACAGAGAAATGCAGAACAGCATGGCTCAACCAACGCCACAGCTGCCATTGCTGTCCATCAACTGCTGGGAAATGCAGGGCATTGAAAATAGCTTGGCCAAAACCAATCTGTTGCAGCGCAAAAATCACCACACACACCAACATTAGGCTCAGTGTCACAGGACCTGCTTTTGCTTTGATCATGCCCAAAAAGCTTGGTGTGTGGTAATGGAAATGACTCTTTCTAGACTCAGCCATATCCCAAGACGCCGCTTGATAGCGTTTATGATTGGGTTCAGCAAGAAAACGATTCAGCTCAGCTTCGGTTTCAACCTGAAATTGACCATCAAGAAGCCACAAAGCAAAACGCCCTTCTCCCTCTGGAGACATCTGAATAGGGATCTGACGAGAGGCCATATAATCAATAAATGCTTGAGCAAGACGTGGGTTGTCTAACACCATCAATCTAATCATTGTTACTTCCTATTCATACTATGGAGATGCTTGAAGCGTTTAAGTGATAAAGCTATTAACCCGCAATCACCGGAAGTTCAGCACGATGCCAAGCTTCGAAACCGCCATCAACACTATATACCTCTTCAAAGCCTTGGTTCACTAAATATTGTGCCGCGCCTTGGCTACTAATACCGTGGTAACACATCACTAAGATAGGCTGTTCGAACTCAACCTCATCCATAAACGACACCATTGTATCGTTAGTCAGGTGGTAGGCGGTTTCTGAATGGGCTACCGCAAAAGATTGCGGATCTCGTATATCGACAAGTCGAGCTTCACTTTGTTCAATAAGGGCTTGAGCGCCTTTAACGTCGATATGTTTAAACTGGTCCATGACTTTCTCTTTTTATACTGATTTACTTTGCTGCCATTGTAACCTATCCCAAGGCTAACAATCACACTCACTTAATAAGGTTATCCACCAGCGATCACTTTTACACCATTTGTGGATAAATCTGTGAATTGCGTGAATAAAGTGCCTTTTTAAAAATAGATCCACAACATGTAGTAATGATCCTGATCTAACTGTGGGTTAACTGAAACATATCCCCACTCAAAAAACCCTGTCAAAGCCTTACTACACCCTGCTTTTAGACAGCTGACGAATAAATTCCTCACAGAGTTATCCACAAAATCATTTTGCAAATTTCGATCGCAAAAGTTGAGAAATCGATCCAAAACAAAAAGGCCGAGATCTCTCGATCTCGGCCTTTTCAAAATTAAGCTATTTGCTTGCTACTATGAGAAACCAAATACTATTAAAAATTAAATACTATTAGAAGTCGCCAACTGCTTGCTTCAATTTCTTCATCGCATTCTTTTCTAACTGGCGGACACGCTCTGCAGAAATGCTATAGGTATCCGCTAAGTCTTGCAGTGTTGCTTTGTTGTCGTCTAACCAACGTGAGCGAACAATGTGTTGACTACGCTCGTCTAAGCTCTTCAATGCGAGACCTAAGCGATTATTAGTATGAGATTCCCAGTTAGCTGCTTCAACCGTCTCAGCAACGTCTGACGCTTTATCTTCTAGGTAATAAACTGGAGCTGTGTAAGCAGAACCACCGTCGTCGTCGTCCATAGGCGCTTCAAACGTCGCGTCTTGTGCCGCTAAGCGAGATTCCATTTCACGAACTTCTGAAGGCTCAACACCCAGTTCACGCGCAACCGTCTCAACTTCACCGTTATTGAACCAACCTAAACGCTTTTTAGACTTACGAAGGTTAAAGAACAATTTACGCTGCGCTTTAGTCGTTGCGATCTTAACGATACGCCAGTTACGCAATACGTATTCATGAATTTCAGCTTTGATCCAGTGAACAGCAAAAGAGACTAGACGGACACCAACTTCTGGATTAAAGCGCTTAACAGCCTTCATCAAGCCGATGTTACCTTCTTGGACAAGATCAGCCATTGGCAGCCCGTAGCCAGAGTAGCCTCTTGCAACGTGCACCACGAATCGTAGGTGTGAAAGGATCAAGCCTTTCGCAGCGTCGATCTCACCTTTGTAATGTAATCGCTCTGCAAGTCCACGTTCCTCGTCAGGCGTCAGCATTGGGTAACTGTTCGCTGAGCGGATATAGCTATCTAAACTATCTTGTGTGACTAAAGCCATTTGATACGCTTGGTTTGCCATTCGGTTCCTCATCAATCTCTGATCTGGAGTAATACATCTATTAAAACCCGACAATCTTGAACCTAAAATGAACAGGTTTCAAGGAGGGGGAAGTAATTATGCATAATCAATTCGTCTATACAAGGCAAAAACTGGTTAAGAACTGCCTATTTTTCGTATAAATATGACTCTATTCACCTAAACTGGTTCAATTTCTTTTAGATGACGCTGTGCAGAAAGCTTCGCAGCTACACTACCAAGCAAGGTTCCGACGATCAAAAGCAGTAAAGATTCATCCCAACTCAGGCCAATTAAGCGGAAGTGGCTATCGTACAGCTGAGCCAAGTCATCCACAGCACTGTTCAGTAATACGGTAATCAATGCCGTCATTACCCACGCGCTAATCGAACCTAAAACACCAAACCACATTCCAGCATAGAGGTATGGTCGAAGAATGTAGCTGTCGGTAGCACCAATCAGCTTCATGGTTTGAATCTCTTCTTTATGCGCCAACACATTAAATCGTAATGTGTTGCCGATAATCAGAAATACTGCGCCCAGCATCAACACAGTTAAGGTAATCACGATGACAGCCGCAAGTGCTTTGATAGCATCCAGTCGAGCTAACCAGTCTTCATCTAAACGAACATCGGTGACTAACTCTTGCTTCTTAACCTTGCCTGCCAGTTCTTTAATTAACGTGTCGCTGTGTACGCTTGGCGTAATCACCAAAACACCTGGCAATGAATAATCATCTAGGATAGTTAGGGCGTCCTCAAAACCAGAATACTGGCTAAGATCTTCAAGACCTTGCTGCGGAGAAATGTACTCAACCAGATCGACTTGGTCCCAACTTTCAATTTCATCCTTAAGCACCATGACTCTCGGCTCAGGGATACCATCCTCTACATAGGCACTAACTTGTGACGGGCTGGTGACATCTTGCGCCACTTCACCAACGTTCTTGCCCAGTAGGTACAAACAAGCGGGCATAGCTAAAGCCATTGAAATCACCGCAAGCGTCAGCAAGTTACCCAACGGACGCTGCCACATTTGCGAGAACGATGACTTGGCTTGTTTCCAATGAACAACAAAGAAACCGTCGCTTGAAGCTCGGTTTGCTGCTCGATTGGATTGAGGTTTCTTAATGCGCTTATTCGCGGCCATAATCTTCAACCTCACTCAAAAAGCCTTGGTTTAATTCCAGATGACGATATTGAGGGCGAGTGTTCACTAACCCGATATCGTGCGTCGCTAGCATGATCGTGACACCCGCACGGTTGAACTCTTCAAACAAGCGTAATACACGACTCGATAGTTCAGGATCTAGATTACCAGTTGGTTCATCCGCTAAAAGCAGAGTTGGACGGTTAACCACAGCGCGAGCAATACCGACCCGTTGTTGTTCACCTCCAGAGAGCTGGCTTGGCAAACAACGGGCTTTATCTAATAAACCGGTTTTGTCCAACGCGGCGCTGACTCGACGTTTAATTTCGTTTTCAGAAATAGATTCTATACGCATAGGCAGAGCGACGTTATCGAAGATCGAGCGATCCATAAGTAGGCGGTGATCTTGAAAGACAATCCCGATGTTACGGCGTAAAAAGGGAATGTCTTTGGCTGGGATACGAGTAATATCGTGATCGTTAAACCAAACACGTCCGTCAGTTGGACGCTCTATCGCGCAGATCAACTTCAGCAAGGTACTTTTACCAGCACCAGAGTGCCCGCCTAAAAATGCCATCTCTCCTCGTTTGAGATGAAAGTCCACTTTTTGGAGCGCTTGTCGTCCGCCTCGGTAGGCTTTGCTCACTTGCTGAAATTTGATCACCGAAAATTCCTCTTACGATCACTCATATCAAATTTAAAACGGTAGCAGGTTAAGGATAAACCACTTTGCTACACGCGTTACTCTTCGCGGCTAAATAGTGCTTCAATAAAGTCTTTCGACTCAAATGGACGCAGGTCGTCAATGCCTTCACCCACGCCAATGTAGCGGATTGGAATCTGGAACTGGTCAGCAATTGAGAAAATTACGCCACCTTTCGCCGTACCATCTAGCTTAGTTAGCGTAATGCCCGTTACTGGTGCCACGTCACTAAACAACTTCGCTTGGCTAATCGCATTCTGACCGGTACCTGCATCTAGCGTTAACATGATTTCGTGCGGTGCAGAATCATCGATCTTCTTCATTACACGAACAATCTTGCGTAGCTCTTCCATCAAGTTGCTCTTGTTCTGCAAACGGCCTGCAGTATCTGCAATCACAACATCAACACCACGCGCTTTCGCCGCTTCAATCGCATCGTAGATAACAGACGCGCTATCGGCACCAGTGTGCTGAGCGATAACCGGAACATCATTACGCTGCCCCCAAACCTGAAGTTGTTCAACCGCTGCTGCACGGAAGGTATCGCCCGCCGCCAGCATAACTTTCTTGCCTTCACTTTGGAATTGTTTCGCCAGCTTACCGATAGTGGTTGTTTTACCCACGCCATTCACACCTACCATTAAGATAACGTAAGGTGTTTTAGTGGTATCAACAACCAGTGGCTGTTCCACTTGGCTCAAGATTTCTGACATCTCTTCTTTAAGCAAACCATAAAGCGCTTCACCGTCTTTTAGGTCATTACGGGATGCTTTTTCTGTTAGGTTTTCAATGATCTTCACGGTGGTATTCATACCCACGTCGGCGATCAGAAGTTGCTCTTCTAATTCTTCAAACAGGTCTTCATCGATTTGCTTGCCTTTGAACAAACCAAAGAAGCCAGCACCAATGTTTGCTTTAGTACGGCTTAGGCTACGCTTAAGTCGTGCAAAGAAGCTTTCTGTCGGCTTCTCTTGAACTTCTTCAACCTTAGATTGAGGAGCAATCACTTCTTCCTGTTCTGCTTCTGCTTCTGCTGCGACAGGCTGCTGATCTTGTTGAGCCTCTTCAAGCGCTTGCTCTGACTCCGCAAGTTCAGATTCAACAGACTTAGGTTCCGTTGATTTAGCGTCTTCAACTTCAGGTGCGACCTGTTCAGCCTCAACTTGTGATTCAACTTCAGTTTGATCTTCAACGTTTTCTACGTTCGCTTCATTCTGAGTTTTTGGGCTTTGTTCTTCTTCACCAAAACCAAGCCACGATAATAATCCGCGCTTCTTTTTTTCCGTCATCAGAGGAGTTTCCTAGATCTACTAATTAGCTGTATTGACTTAATACACGTCGACTCTTTGCTATTGTTATACAATACAAGCTTGTACAAACGAATAGTAAAGAAAAATGACAAAGCAGTGATAAGTTTGCTTTTAGCTTGATACACTTTGTCATTGTAAATTTATTTAATACTCGAACCCACTTAAATTGGGCTCGGTATAGTATCACTTTATTAGCGGTCAAAAAATCTATGGTAAGACGTCGCCAGCAAAACACATCACAAAAAAAGCCATCCGGAGGCTTTGTTCGAATTATTAGTGGCTCATGGAGAGGTAGAAAGCTGCCTGTTCATGATTTAGAAGGATTACGCCCAACCATTGACCGAGTCAAAGAAACACTCTTCAACTGGGTGGCACAAGATATCCCACATTCGACCTGCTTGGATGTATTCGCCGGTTCTGGTGGTCTAGGTTTTGAAGCCGCTTCTCGCCAAGCAAAAATGGTGACACTGCTCGAAATGAATCAAAAAGCGGCCAAACAGCTTTCTGATAACGCGAAAGAGCTCAAAGCAGACAACATCAATGTGGTCAACACTGATGCTATCTCTTTTCTTAAGAAGCCAGGCACTCCTTACGATATGGTCTTTCTCGATCCTCCATTTCGTAAAGGCTTACTCGCAGAAACAGTACAACTGCTTGAGAGCAACGGTTGGCTTGCAGACAACGCCATCATTTACGTCGAGACAGAGAAAGAGCTAAAACTCGAAGCTATGCCAGAAAACTGGGAATTACATCGCGATAAGACCACTGGCCAGTCGAGCTACCGACTGTTCAATCGAATCACTGAAGAATAGGAGTTATTGAATGAAGTTCTTGCTTCCACTAGCAAAAGCAGCCATCGCCTTTGTTTGGTTTATCTTGATCGCCAATATTTTCTACCCATTCCCGGGTAATGCTGCGATTGCGCTTTATATCATGACAGCATTCTTATTCTTCATGCACGGCCTGCAGATGCTGATTTTCATCGGTGCTTTTGGCGATAAGATCGAAATGTCACGTTGGGAGAAGTGGTCAATATTGATTTTCGGTGTCTTTGCCCTACTCGATATCCGACGCAAACACATGATGTAATAAAGCTTAAGCTTAGATATAAAACGCTTAGCGACAGAAAACATCATGACAGAAACAATTGATACAAAAGCGCCGCTCATTTGAGCGGCGTTTTTTTTATTCAGCGATGATACTGATGTTAGCCCATGTAGCCCTTTACGCCATCTAGGAACATTTGCGTCGACAGCATAACCAACAACAAGCCCATCAAGCGTTCGATGGCTTTAAGGCCTCTCTCACCCAACACTCGCAGGAAGAAGCCATTAAACATCAGAATAAAGAAGGTCGCACCCCAAGCCAGCATCACCGCGCCTGAAAGCTCTAACATATTGTCAGGGTGCTGGGTCGACAACAGAATCAATGCCGCAATCACTGAAGGGCCAGCAATCATAGGGATCGCCATCGGCACAATAAACGGTTCTTCACCCGCCGCGAGGCCAGTAATACTACCCGCACTTGGGAAAATCATCTTAATCGCGATGATAAACAGAATAATACCGCCAGAGATACTCAAGGTTTCAGGCTGCACATGCAGGAAGTTCATGATGCTTTGACCAGCAAACAAGAACAGCAGCAGGATAATCAGCGCAAACATTAGTTCACGAACAAGAACAATACGGCGACGCTTCGGATCAATATGCTTAAGGATAGAAAGCACGATTGGTAAGTTGCCAAGCGGATCCATAATAAGAAACAGCATGGTCGCTGCAGATAAAATTTCCATAAGTTTGTCTCGAAAGCGTAAGTGCGCGGAGTATAGCAGCCTCAAGATTGATTTTCGAACGCAGTAACAAACTTAGGAATTTACGTTATTGGAAGTGTATTTATGAGAGCCAAACAAGGAAGAAATGGTCGGAGTGGAGCCAAGAATATCGCATCCACTCGCTAATCACAGTTCACTGGTGACAAGAACTGATGGTCATTCAAGATCAGTGATTACAAACACGTTCGCGATTAGTGCAAAGCTTATCATCAATGATCACGACCTTTTCCATTTTCAGGAAAAACTTCAGCAATCCATCTAAATCCAGACCGTTCAGCTTACACGTATGAAAGCGAGCTTCAGCGCCATAGGTTTGAGCGAGCTCTTGCGTCAACTCTTCACGAGTCAGTGGCTTTTCACTCAGTAGGTTTAAAACGTTGTGTGCGTGGATTTCAGTGGTCATAACTCTATCTCATGTTTAATGAAGTAGACGTAGAGTACCTATTTTCATCTAAGCTGCCTTGATGTAGCTCAGAATTAAGCTAGCTCTACCCTAAATGGTGAGGGAAGCAACGATGAGAGCGTGTGCAAGAAAATAACTGCCCGTTACCCAAAAGTAAGCGCCCTTGATTGGGCTGCGATAGAAATTTAGGGCGTACGCCAATGCGGAAAGCAGCAGCACGCAGCAACCAACAAAACCAACAGCATGTGATAGCTGAGGCTCAAGTAACCAGACTTCACCAGAGGCCCAAGCAAGCTGAATGAGCACAATACCCATGATAACCACTGGAAAAACGAGTTTGTCTAAGCGAGGGAGTAATAGGAAGAAAGCAACGATACATGCAGCTAACAGCAGCGCGAACAACCACCAGACCATTTCTCCTGATAGCTGTAACCAAAATGCTTTGCTGTAACAAAGTTGAGCCAACAGGAAACACACAAAATGCAGAAGACGTTTTTGAGTAACAGTATGAAGCACATCTGCGATCGCGGATATCGCTAATCCAACGACTACCCAATAGGTAAAATCAACGACAACAGATTGAGTTAGAGCAATAGTCGCCAATAATACAAAGGTAAAGACCTTATACAATAAAGCCTGACCGATATGCCCATGTTTCGTTCCTGTTATTGCTCCAATACCAGACAAGGAAACCGCCAACCAACTCCACATATCATTTGCCCTATTGCTTTTAATCGTCGCCAGTCTAGGCACACGGGTGTTGATGTAAAGCCTCAGCCCTTCAAAATTGGATCTTGATTACGCTTCCACTAAAAAGAGCATCTTTAGATTGAAGTCGTCACAATACCCGCAGCGATAGTGATTATTCCTTTTAAAATAGACTCATTGTTCGGAAAACTCATATAAATTGACGCTAGAGAACCCAAACTTAAATTCCAATCACTTCTATCCTGCCAACTCCACAATATGTCGCTATATATTGCAAATACCACATAACTAAAAGTTCAAAATAAAATATATAAACAACTTTAAAACAAACACTTAAAATCAAAAAGAAGACTTACATAGAACTTTCCAACACTATACAAACCTAGACTTACAAAGTGCGTAAATTACCTTTATAAAAACCACTTTGTCAGGTTTCGCTAAGCTTCCTGTCAAAAAACCATCACAAAAATCAAACCTAAAACCTATAAAGCTTAATTAAACAAACCTAGACACCACCAAGCCCCATTAATACAGTTTAACAACCTTTAACAATATAAATTACACAAAACGACCATTATAAAACAATCACTTAAAACAAATGAGAACAAAAAAAAATCATAACGAACAAAATAAGAGCTCCCCAAAATACACAGTAAAACATAGCAAAAGTGATAGAAAACCCAATAGTTTTCTATCACTTTTAAAGGCTTCGAAAGTAATTCTTGATCTATAGCCATAAGTAGTGCTATTCTTTAAAACATAGCGAGAGACAACCAAATTTAGGAGTAGTGTTATGATTTCATCTTCGCAAAGACAAGGACTTGTAATGATCGCGGTAGTTGTAGGTCTAATGACACTACCGATGATGTACTAAGCAAGTTACAGATAAAAAAAGGGACGCCATTAGCGTCCCTTTTTTTGTTCAATTTTTTCATTTCGAAAACAGATGCAGTGTTAACACATCCCAGTTCGCATAATAGAAACCAGCAGCAGCTAAAGTCATTGCCATCATCAGTAAGATTGCAACTCGCCAAATAAAACGACCACTACGTGGAGTCAACTCCTTCTCACAGTCGTTACACATCATGATGAACTTATGCTGGTCTTCCAACTTAGCCTCATGCTCATTGACTACCTTATTACGACACGTTGCGATATAACGCAGTTTGCTCACCATATCGTGCGGTAGCCTTTCTTCACAGCTTGTTACAAGCTCATGCAATCCTTCGCCTTCGGCATGATATTGAAGCCTCAATAATTTCTCTATATTACGAGTTTTTGTCACCACTTTTTCAATATCGGTCATATTAGCCCTCCCACTCCACACTATAATTCTAGTCGAGCATTTCCCTATTCTTATACAAAATCACTGTTATTTACGAGAGAAAGAGACAATAAATAACAATGCTTTATCCCAAACTGGCCTCTAAATGTGATGTCTGCCGAAAAATAATCAGCTTGGCTTACAACAGTTCACGAATAACGGCTTGAAACACATATCCCTATTGCTTGAAAGATTAGAATAACCATCACGACTACATGGAGGTTACATGCCTAATTCACTCTTTTTTGCCATCTTTGCACTCGCCGGTCTAGCGGCTTGGGTATTTCTTGGTTTCTATCGAAAGCACTCACAAGGTGAAAATGCGCCAGAAAAGAAAGTGAACGTCACTGTGTTGGACAAACAATCCATCGACCTTCCTGATGCAGAACCAGGCCAAGAAGATCAAGAGTATTGGATTTACGTTCAACGTGGTGTGGTTGGTCCAAAACGAGAGTTCCAAGTCGGAATCCACTACTTCCATGCCCTGAACCCTGGCGACAAAGGTACCTTAACCTACCAAGGCGATAAGTTCTTACACTTTGCATTGAAGCGCTAAACATTAGGTACTTCAACTGTATCTTCTAAGCAATCCATCAGAAAGCCTTAGCCCCCACCGCTAAGGCAATAACCAACGTGTTTTCTCTGACTTAGAGACCAACCAGCTCATCCATAACGCGCCAGCTCCGCTGATCACGATCCATAATGGAATAACCCAAGCAGGGTGTCCTTGGTACCAACCGAACTCTTTCATTGGCCATAAGAAAATCGGGTGCAGCAGATAAATACCTAAGCTGTGTTTACTGATAAAACCAACCACTTGATTGCTCTTCTCAGACAAGCCTTCACCATAGTAACGGCACACCATGAACACCATGCTCGCCGCTAATACGGTGTTCAACGTCTTGTAAGATAACCAACGCCCTACCGTGTATTCTTCTGCGACCAAACTTGCATCAACCACCATATAAACCGTGGTCAGTAACGCTAATCCACCAAGTAACACACTCACGCCGACAGTCATCTTGTTAAGTGGAACCATCTTATACAGCAGGTAACCCAACGGTAAGTACCCGGTGTACAACCACAACTCGTGACTCCAAGGGCCATCGATTTTCAATAAGAACAATAACGTTGTGAACAACCATACCGCCGTAAAGGCATAGACAGATCTATCACCGTACTTTCTGACCATGACCTGTAAAAAAGGAATCACAAAGTAGAGTGGGATGAAGTAATAGAAGAAACCAAGGTGATAGTACGTGTAGTGATGATAACTATTGAGCAAAACCTCCCAACTGACGTCCGCATCAAAACCCATTAGCGACCAACCTGATAGGTAGGTATAGAAAAGCGACCAAACAATGAATGGGATCAGTACCTTACCCAGACGGCGCTTGAGGTAGTATTTAGCATCAAACGGGCGCTGATCACTCAGCATCAATGCACCAGAAATCAAGATGAACACAGGCACTGCCCATCGGCTGAAACCATTCACCGTAATGGCAGTCAGCCACTCACCGAAAGGAATGGTGCTTAATTCATTACGATAAGGCGCCAAAACATGAATCGCGATAACAGCTATGGCCGCGACACATCGTGCTAAATCAAAAAAGAGAACTCGCTGCTTCATGTAAATGCCTGATTAATATTCAATCATTCTACTATAGCAATAAAAAAGCTGACCGGAATAAATACCAAGTCAGCTTAGTGTTAAAGAAGATACTTATCGCGAATTTAACTTATTCGACTCTAGGTTACCCGACCTAAGCAATGCGACTTTCACTCTTACAAATGAGGCTCATGCGGCTGAAGCTTATGCCGCTGAGATTTGCGGCACTTTAGGTAAACGCAGAGAGATCACCGTCGTTATCGCTAAGAATGCGAAGGATACCCACAGACACGCAGACAAACCGGCCATCTGGAATACCAAGCCCGACAATATCGTGCCAATCAAGCGACCCATCGCGTTTGCCATGTAGTAGAAACCAACATCAAGAGAAACCCCATCGCCTTTCGCGTAACTCACAATCAGGTATGAGTGAAGTGATGAGTTCACCGCAAAGATGGCACCAAATACCATCAATCCACCGATGATAACTAGCTCTGGTTGCCAGCCAATTTGCACCGCATAGGCAATACCGGCAGTCACAATAGCCAATGCACCCGCCCACAGTAGCGCTGCATGTCCATCAGGCACCTTGCCTTGTGCTTTACCAGTAATCTTAGGTGCAATGCCCTGCACAAAACCGTATGCGATGGTCCAAGCCGCTAAGAAGCCACCCACCCATGAGTGGTCCCAACCAAACACACTGCCTAGATAAATCGGCAAAGCAATCACAAACCACACATCACGAGCACCAAACAGGAACATACGCGCAGCCGACAAGATATTGATGGATTCAGACTTAGAGAAGATTTGTTTAAACTTCGGTTTGGTTTTCGCTTTGCCCATGTCTGCTTCTAAGCTCACTAAACTGCCAATGAAGACCAAGGTCAGCACAGCAGCCATCGCGAGCACTGCGTATTGGAAACCAATCGTCGAAAGCAGTAAGCCACCGATAAAGAACCCGGCACCTTTCAGTGCATTCTTAGATCCGGTTAGAATCGCAATCCACTTATAAAGCGCACCTTGCTGCTCATCTGGGACTAAGGTTTTAATCGAGCTTTTAGCACTCATCTTATTGAGATCTTTAGCGATACCAGACAAGGCCTGCGCCGCCATTACCCAAGGAATGGTCAACATTGCGGTTGGCACCGCGAGCATGCCCAAAGCGACAACTTGCATCCCTAAGCCGATATTCATGGTCTTATTAAGGCCAAGACGCGCCCCTAACCAACCACCAATTAGGTTCGTCACCACACCAAAGAATTCATAAAAAAGGAACAGTGAGGCGATCTCTAACGAACTGTAGCCAAGGTCATAGAAATACAAGACCACCAGCATACGAAGTGCACCATCAGTAATGGTGAAGTTCCAGTAATTGAAGGTCACCAGCATGTATTGGCGAACGCTCTTACTTAGATTTGAAAACATAACGCTATCTCTGCAATCTAAACAAAAAGAGCTTTTAGATCATAGGTGTCCAAAAGCTCTAATTCTTACTTTCCACTTAACTTATACTCAAAATAATTGGAGTGGCAGCTAGGCAACAAGCAAGTTCAGCCCTATGAGCATAGGTGTTCTATGTGATTAGGGCGGCCGGCGATCCGGTGAACTTGCGCAGTTAACAACGCTGCTGGTTCAAGTATGAAGAGCTACGCAGAAGCTACGCCATTAATGTATTCAACCTGAATGGCTTTAGTGAATGCGCCCGGACGCAGTGCCTGCACCTCTTGAACAATCTTGTTCATGTCCCAGCTCTTCTCTAACAACAGGTGTGCAGCCAGCAAACCCGTACGGCCAGAACCGCCCATGCAGTGCATTGCTACCTTGCCGCCGTTATCCACGATTTGGTGTAAAACTGGACTAGTCGCCCGCCACTTCGCAGCAAAATCGGTACCCGGTGCACAATCGTCTTCGATTTCTATTTGGAACCATTGCATGCCTAGCGCACGTGTCTTCTCACCAAGTGCCGCAACGTCTTTGCTTGCAAGCTCATGGTCATCAAGTGCTGTCACGATAGCTTCAACGCCTTGTGCTTTCAGTTGCGTTAACGATGCATCTAGGTCAGCGTCTTTAGTGCCTGGGCACGGAGTAAGCACTAACGCACCAGTTTCTAGATCTAGTTGCCATGTTGGATGTGTCATTGTGTATTCTCCAAATTCTACTATTTCTTAAGTACGCAGGCTTAAGCTAAACCAACGGTACGAACTAGCTCAGCGGTACGTGTCGCGTAACCCATCTCGTTGTCGTACCAAGCGTAGACCTTAACCATGCGCTTACCGACCAACATCGTTGATAGTGCATCCACGATTGTTGAACGTTGGTCGCCTTTGTAATCGATAGAAACCAGGGGACGCTCTTCAAAGCCAAGAATGCCTTTCAGTTCATTCTCAGACGCTTCTTTCAGCATCGCGTTGACTTCTTCAGCAGTGGTGTCTTGCTTCACTTCGAAGATGATGTCGGTCAGAGAGGCGTTCGCTAGTGGTACACGAACCGCGTGGCCATTAATACGATTTTCAAGCTCCGGGAAAATCTCAACAATCGCTTTAGCGCTGCCTGTCGTTGTCGGGATAAGACTCATACCACATGCACGAGCACGACGTAGGTCTTTGTGCGGCGCATCTAATATAGTTTGCGTGTTAGTTAGATCGTGAATAGTGGTGAAAGCTGCGTTTTCGATACCCAACTTCTCGTTGATCACCTTAACCACTGGCGCAAGACAGTTAGTCGTACAAGATGCCGCAGTCACAATCTTATGTACCGCTGGATCGAAGATAGCGTCATTCACACCAACTACGATGTTTGCAATGCCTTCTTCCTTTACTGGTGCCGATACCACAACACGCTTCACACCTTGCTCAAGGTATTTGTTTAGGAAAGATGTCTTACGGTGAACACCCGTCGCTTCGATAACCACATCGCAACCAGACCAGTCGATTGCATCGATATCGCGCTCTTGCGTAGTTCTAATGCGTTGGCCGTTGATGATCATCTCATCGCCTTCAACCGTGACTTCGTGGTTCCAGCGACCTTGAACCGAATCGAACTCAAGAAGGTGCGCCAGTGTTGCTGTATCGCCTGCTACATCGTTAATTTGAACAAACTCTAGCTCAGCCCAATCGAATGCTGCGCGAAGTGCTAGACGGCCGATACGGCCAAAACCATTAATACCTACTTTGACTGTCATACTCTTTTCTCTCAGTTAATTGCCTTCATATTTGAAGCCGCAGTGTTGTTGACTATGCCTAGCTGCAATCTCAACGATTTTGGCAATAAATTTAAATGTATTTAAACGCAACATTGAGGGCGTGAAGTCATGGCTTCTAGGCGCTCAATATCCTGTTGGTATTCAGTTTTCAAACAGTTCGATGCGATAAGGTCATCAATTAACTTTAGCATCCAACCCGGTAAATCTTGTGACAGACGGTAGAACACCCACTGCCCTTGGCGAACGTCAGTTAAAATTCCGTTTGAACGCAACTGCGCAAGATGGCGGGAAATCTTTGGCTGACTTTCTTGTAATGCCTGAGTCAACTCACCAACAGATAGGCACTCTTGGCGCACAATCAACATTAAGCAACGCACTCGCGTTTCATCAGACAGTAATTTAAAAAATTGGTGAGGAAGCATAACTACATACTCATATATGGATATGCATATATATTAGTTATAAAAAAACGCACGTCAAGGCGTGCGTTTTCATTGTCATAAAAGTTTAACGAAAAATATCAGAGTTTGTTGGTAACAATATGGCTCCAACGTCGAGCTTCAGTGAGTTCTGTTTTCACTTGTTCCACGTTCAAACCTAGATCAGCACAGTGATCATCAATCTTTTGCCAATCAGCATGTTCGAAACTTTCTTCAAGCGCTAATAATGCGCCATATGGACCTTCTCTGCGCAGCAAGGCCACCTTAATACTTGTGCATAACGGTAATTGTTCAATTAAGTTCTCTAACGACAGATCGAGCAACGCATCAAGCAATGAGAACAAACCAATCATAAAGGCTTGTTCAGTATGCCCTTTAAATACTTGGTAACGAGACATCCGTTGGCAAAACTGCGCACGCTGCAAAGACAGGCCATACAGCTCTTTGGGCTTTTTATCAGAGACATAAGACGCTACTGCTAGCGAGACAAACATTTTCAATTTCTCTTGCCCTAAATAAACCAAGGCCTGACGAAATGAAGAGATGGTGACCTCAAGGCGGGGTGACATAGTATTCACAAAGCGCAGAAGCTTATAGGATAAGGCAATATCTTTCGCGACGATGCTTTCAACACGTTGGAAGTCGACATCCGGCTTACAGACCTCTTGGAATAGCTCCATCGCTATCACTTGCTCTGGGCTAATATACTTAGTCTTTATGATTTCGGGCTTACTAAAGAAATAGCCTTGGAAAAACTTAAACCCTGCTTCTTTCGCTTGTTGGAACTCTTGTTCCGTTTCAACCCGCTCAGCAAGAAAACTATACTTCTTCCCTTCGTGCTTTTTGACTAACTCACACGCCGCATCCAACCCCATCTGCATGATATCAAGCTTAACAATATGCGTATATTGAAGGAAACGTTCCCACTCAGGTGTCGAAGTAAAGTCATCTAGGGCAATCATATACCCTGCTTGATAAAGCTCTTTGATTACCTCTAATAGCTCATCGGTCGGTTGGCAGGTTTCAAGAATCTCAACTACGACCTTATCTTTCGGTAAGCTCATTGGAAGACGACGAATCAAGCTTTGATACGGAAAATTAATGAAGCAGCGTGAAGATGGGATCGAAGGGTTAAGCCCAACGGACAAGAAGTTTTCAACGATCAGGCGATACGTTGCTCGATTAGACTCAATATGCGCGGGGTAGGCATTCCTATCACCGTCACGAAACAGCAGCTCATAACCAAGCGTGTTCTTGTTACGGTTTAAGATAGGTTGTCGAGCAACGTACGTAGCGGTCATTTATTGATAACTCTAATTGATTTAACTATAACTCTATTACTTTCATTAAGCTTTGGCAGCAGCCAGCAAAGCGCCGCAACCCATGAACATACCACCAAATATTTTATTTATCTTACCCATTATGCGATCTGAGCGAATAAAACGTCCCATTTGTGAAGCTAATGAGGTGTAACCCAACATAACCACGCTATCAATAAATACAGTGGTCACTCCAAGCACCAACAACTGCGGTGCTTGCGGTTGTGTCGGATCGATAAATTGCGGAAACAGAGCAACTAAGAACACGATAGATTTTGGGTTAGTCAAATTGATAAGCACTGCATTTCTGAGCAGCTTGCCACTCGATAGCGTTGATTTTTCTTCTGAAGCCACCAAGCTAGACTTATCACGCCACTTTTGAATGCCTAACCATAGAAGATAAACCACGCCCACCCATTTGATGATGGTAAATGCCAAGGCGGATTTTGCCACTAGTGCACCAATACCCGCTCCCACCAGCATAATATGAAATGCAAGACCGAGCTGTAAGCCTACGATCGACGCAAGTGACTTCTTGGTGCCATAGCTGAGCCCATTGCTGATTGAGTTAACGGTACCTGAGCCCGGTGCCAAACTAAACAAAATCGCCGTGACGACATAAGCAAGCCAAACATGAGTATCCATTTGCATTTCCTTACTAGTTCTTTAATCTAACAACATTAGTAGCGATGACGCTCTCACATGCATCAGTTCAGGTAATTTCCCATGGAAAACCACAGTGCCACCCTGTTTTCATACACGCAAGAACCTGAGTTCGAGCAAGCGATTAAACACCCGATCTCCACCCTTTGGCAACAACGAAAGGATGGTTATGTTACATCATCTGGTAAAAAAAGGTTGTACTGGTGTAGCTTAACTTCTCCGACACACACCAAAGCTATTGTTATTTCAAATGGTCGCATCGAGTGCTGCTTAAAATACCAAGAGCTCTTTTATGATTTCTATCAGCAAGGTTATGACGTTTATTCATTTGACCACCAAGGTCAAGGTCAGTCGGAACGTATGGTAACAGACTCTGACATTGGTCACATTCACGAGTTTGATGATTACGTATCAGATATGTCTGACATTATTGCCAGTTTTGATCTTAGCAAGTATTCCAATCGCTACCTGCTCGCACATTCGATGGGCAGTACAATCGCCACTCGCTACTTGCAAACTCATCCCAACCACCCGTTTGACAAAGTCACTCTGTGCGCTCCGATGTTTGGGATAAATACTGAATGGTACTTCAAGCCTATCGCAATGCTTGTTGGGCAAGCTCTCACCGCTTTCTATGCCAAGCCGACTTATGCCCCCGGGCAACAGGCGTATTACTCTAAGCCCTTCGAAAATAACTTATTAAGCCACAGTAAGGTGCGCTATCAGTGGTTCCGTTGCTTATATGACGGTTCCCCTTCTTTGCAGGTTGGCGGACCAAGTACTCGCTGGGTATGGCAAGGGTTAATGGCCGCCAAGCAGGCAATACAACAAACTCGTCAAATCAAGATCCCACTGCTATTGATTCAGGCAGGGGAAGAGAAGATTGTGAGTAACGATGCTCAAGTGAAGTTCATCAATAAGCTGAAAAAAACCAACTCTGATTGCCAGTTTAAGGTGATTGAGGGTTCTAGGCATGAGGTACTGTTTGAGCAAGATGAATACCGTAATCACACACTGGATGCTATCAATCAGTTTTTTGCCTAGATCGAATAAGCTAATAGGCTAAGTAACCGACCAAGAAGATAAGCGCTAAAGAGGAAGAGAAGTAAGTGAGCTTTGCCCTCTTTTCTTGCATGAAATTGGCATACAATTTCCACCTAGAGATATTGTGGTTAAAACGATGCTAGCGTTGGCTAGTATTGATATTTGCTAAGCATTTTGCAATGAGGGTTAAATGACTATTCCTGCACTTAAAGATTCCGTGAAAATTGTTGCTTCTGATTTAGATGGTACGCTTTTGGCTCCCAACCATCAGCTAAGCGACTTTACCAAACTAACGCTTAAGAAGTTACACGAGCAAGGTTACACCTTTATCTTCGCTACGGGTCGCCATCACGTCGACGTAGCAGGGATTCGTCAAATTGCAGGGATTCCGGCATACATGATCACGTCAAACGGTGCTCGCGTACACGACCAGAACGATCAACTGATGTATAGCCAGGACGTCCCTCAGAAATTAGTTCAACCGGTTATTGATATTGTTCGCCAAGATCCAAATATCTTTATTCATATGTACCAGAATGAAGATTGGCTACTCGACCGTGAAGACGAAATGCTCGCTAAGTTCCATAGTGAGTCTGGCTTTAGCTACAAGCGATTTGAAGCTGATAATGCCCCAAGCGACGGCATTGCTAAAGTCTTCTTCACACATCCAGAGCAAGACCACGAATATCTGGTCACGTTTGAGCAAAAGCTAAAAGATGCGTTTGGAGACAAACTGAACATCGCCTTCTCAACACCTTGGTGTTTAGAAGTGATGGCCGCTGAAGTATCTAAAGGCCACGCCTTGGACGCTGTTGCGAAATCATTGAACCTGACACTGGATAACTGTGTTGCCTTTGGTGATGGCATGAATGACGCAGAGATGCTGGCGATGGCGGGTAAAGGTCTAATCATGGGCACATCACATGAAAAGGTGATGAAAGCTCTACCAGACAATGAAGTGATTGGCAGCAACGCAGACGACGCCGTTGCTCACTATCTAGAAAAGCACCTGCTCTAATCTCGTCTCGTCGAAAAGATCTGAATAAATAAAAAGGCAGCCAACTGGCTGCCTTTTTTGAACCTTACGTAAAAAGCTCTCTCTAACGCTATCGAGAACCCTGTATTTCTTTGCTTAATATTGCCTGCCACTCTTGTTCGGTAACCGGCATGATCGATAATCGGTTGCCCCGTTTAACCAGTGGCATTTCTGACAGTTCAGGCATGGCTTTAAGTGTTGCCAAAGGAATCAAGCGTTCAGTCACTCGCACAAACTCAACATCAACCATTATCCAGCGCGGATTATCGGGCGAAGACTTAGGGTCGTAGTAATCACTCTCTGGGTCGAACTGAAAGTGGTCTGGGTAGGCTTCTCTGGTTACTTTCGCGATCCCCGCCACGCCAACTTTTTTACATGATGAATGGTATATCATCACCAAGTCTCCAAGCTTGACGTCATCACGCATCATGTTTCGAGCCTGATAGTTGCGTACACCCTCCCAACAAGAGGTTTTTTGTACTCTCAGAGTCTGAATAGAAAAGGTGTCGGGTTCTGTTTTAAATAACCAATATGCCATAATAAATCCAATTAACGGTTGCTCCGAGGAAGATATAACATGAAGGTAATGAAAAACCCAGTGACATGGCTAGTCGCATTCGCTCTACAAGGCTGTGTTACGGCACCTGATACGCCACAACAACCTGAATTGCCCCCAGCAACCTTGGATGAGCCACTGAGCATTCAACCGCAAACCTTCATCATGCGTGGTCAGGTTGTGGTTGGCCATGAAAGCCGAACCTTCACCCCTTGCGGTAGCCAACAACAATACTGGTTAGACTTATCTCCAGAGTTAGCGCTAGAAGCACAAGGGCTCTCAACGAGACCTTACCAAGCTTTATATGGCGAGCTGATTGGTCACCTAACCGTACCGAGCCAAACCGGGTATAACGCAGATTTCACGGCACGTTTCGTGGTTGATCAAGTGAATATCCTAACCGCAGAAAATCCTAATCGTTGTGACCAACCACTGCGTTCAACACGAGTATTCGGTAATGAACCCTTCTGGTCAGCAACCTTCGATAAAGACCAGCTCAAATACACTAAGATGGGCGAACAACCACAGCTCCTCGATATTGAATCAAGCCGCACCACACCAAGTAGTCGTGATTACCAATTAGAGGGTAAAACAGCACAAGGCAAACTCAACCTTACGAAGGAGAGCTGTAGCGACGGTATGAGTGATTCTATCTATGGATGGCATGCCAAGCTTAACCTCAATGACAGTAACTATAATGGCTGTGCAACGGTCTCAAACCAAGATCCAACATTGGACTGGAGCGGACTCTACTTCGCTAGCTCAACGCAAAACTCAGGGTTCTCTATCAACCTTGAACTCAACAATGACCACAGTGCTATCACGACTTATTCATACAGCAATGGAGACCCTTCTATTGTTGAGCAGGGCTTCTGGCAGCAACTGAACCAAAATCAGGTACAAGTGGTTATGACTCGCCACCAGCAACAGTATTTAATCTCCGAGCGTATCTTCACACTCGATAATGGCAAGCTAATCGCTGAAAAAGAGAAAGTGGGCAACGTGGTCTATCCGATTGCCAATGGCGGTCTGGTGCTATTCGAAGCTAAGAGTGCGCAAGCAAACACCCCCGCTAACGTTGATCTAACCGCTAAGCAGGTCAACTCCAGTGATCAACTTGATCCAAAAGTCGACCAAGCGATCCGCGAGTATTTTAAGATCAACAATACCGATCCAGACAACACTCAGTACCGCTGGCTAACCTACGATCTAAACGGTGATGGTAAGGAAGAGTTGTTTGCTCAACTGGACTGGTGTGGCTCGGGTGGCTGTACACTGCTGATTTTCGAAAACCATCAAGATAACTGGCGCTTCAATAGCCGAGTGACACTGGTTAAGGGCGACATACGCTTAGGTAAATCGCAAAACCACGGCTGGCAGGATCTGATCTTCAATGTCAGTGGCGGTGGAGCAACACCTGCGAAGCACACACTGTCTTACACCGGTGTTAGCTACCCACTGAATCCAAGTGTCGCTCCAGTTGCAAATGATGCTGATATCAGCGACGTGGTTCTGTTTGCTGATGGCATATCACCAGCGCAAAGCGGAGTTAAGCTATAACCATGAGTAATCAACAAGCTTGCCCTGGTTGTGGCTTCACTCACCAGTGCGTTTGTCATCTAATACCGACGGTTGAAAGCCAAACTGATCTTGTACTATTGACTCATGAGAATGAGCTGTCGCGAGACACCAACACCGGAAAGCTGCTTCAGCAATCTCTTGAGCAGTGTCAGTCCTTGGTATGGCAAAGGAAAACACCACCAGCGGATCTAATGGCACTGCTTGAAGATGAAACACGACAACCGTTTCTGTTATTCCCAAGTGATCAAAGCATCGAGTGTCAGCAAGCTGTGATGACCCAAGCCCAGAATCGTAAACCGCTATTCATCATCTTGGATGGCACATGGCAAGAAGCGAAGAAGATGCTTAACAAGAGCTCGTGGTTACAAGCAGTCCCACAAGTTCATCTCGACATCACCAGCGAATCCTCTTACAACTTGCGCCGCAATCAAGACAGTGGCCATTTGTGTACTTGCGAAGTGGGCATTGAATTGCTCAAATCTTTAGGTGAAAGCGAACCTGCCAAGCTCATTGATGACTACTACCAACAGTATCTAAAAGTATTCCACGCCGACAAATGTGGCCATGCTCTCAAATAGTTCAAGCAAGAGCGCGGGAAGACAACAGACACATTTCAGAACGGGACAGATACTGAAAACAAAAAGGGTGAGCCATGAGCTCACCCTTTTTACATCGTACTTTAATCTATTGAACCATTTAGTGTTTCACGTGAAACGCACACTCTAGCTGTTCCTTGAAAAGAGATTTTACTCTCCCTATCAGAATAAGCGTTGAGGCTGACCAAAGTAGTAACCTTGCAGGTAATCGACACCCATGTCTTCGGCAATACGGCACACTTGTTCGTTATGAACAAATTCAGCCACCATCTTAGCATTCAGAATCTGACATAAACTCACCAGTTGCTGAGCGATCTTGCGCTGTTTCTTATCTTTATCAATATTCCGAATTAAACTGCCATCAAGCTTTATGACTTGTGGTTCTAACTTCAATATCTCATCAATGTTCGAATAGCCGGAACCAAAGTCATCAACAATAATATTCACACCAAGGTCGCGGAAGTGATTACACACCTCGATCAAGCGACCGTAATCCTGAATTTGTTCCGTTTCTAACACCTCTAAGCCAAGACGCTGTGGGTGACTGATTTTCTTGATCGCTTGCTCAAGGTGAAGAATGGTTTTCTCATTGCTAAAATCTTGTGGCGCCAAGTTAATTGAGAACGAATCGGTTCGCTGACTCATAAAATCAAAGGTACGCGTTATCATCTGGCGACTCAGACGCGTATAGAGATGCGTTCCTTCTATGATTGGCAAGAACTTACCCGGCACAATCAGTTGTCCATCTTCTTCAATTCGAACCAAGCACTCGTAGCTTTCTACCTGATGGCTGTGCGCAGAGACAATAGGTTGGGAACACGCCACAATATTCTGATTAAGCACCGCGCGACTGACACACGACAGCCAGCCAAGCTGCTCTTGGCGATGCTTCTCCAATTGAATGAGCGTCTTGGCGCTCACTAGATGCTTGTTCTGACTCACAGCGCTGCGCCTAGCATCAATCGCCTTCAACAACAAATCATCAATCGAGGTCGTAGGAAAATCTCGACGGCTGGCTATACCCGCACAGATGGATACCGACAGGTAATCAATATCAGGCAACCCCGTTGGTTCAAAATTCACATGTTCCGTTTGGTCTGCAAATTCAGAAAAACGCTGATGAATATGTTCTTGCCCCACCCAGCTATCAAACACCACCGCCCACTCACCAATACCAATGCTATAGAGCTGACACCCCTCATCAAAGAACTGCCACAGCGCCTTTTGAAAATACTCGCTTAAATCATGCAGAAGCTTGTCACCGACTCGATAGCCATACTTCTCATTGATTTGGCCAAATGTCGTGACTTTCAAAGCCAACAAATGACTATCGGTACTCATTTTTGACAGTTTTTCACGCAGTACGCTTCGGTTAGGTAAACCTGTACGGCGATCAATTCGGTAGCTCGCGGTCAATGCGGTCGCTTGCTGTTGAATCTTACTCGCCATACTGTTGTTCATGTCATCGACATCAAGCAGAGCATTTCGTATCAATGAAAACAGAGGGGAAATATTGGTCGCGGGTTGTGTCTCTAATGGCAATACCGCCTTGCCTTCACCTTCCCTAAGCGCAAGATAAGTGAGGCTATGATGCAAAATTCGTTGCTGGTCATTATCTTGATAGAGCTCTCCCATGCAGTACGCGCCATAGGTGTCCGCTAATGCTTGGAAAACCTCAACCTCTTGGTTGCCATCAATGAAATCAATGCGCGAAGTGCAGTTATAGATAAAAAACTGTTCTGGTTTATGGGAAGTAATCTGTTGAACGCCCAGTCGGATTTGTTCTAGGGTCAATGAAGGGTGGTCATAACAAAACCGCACCTCATCACCAACCTGAAACGACCCACTGAATTCTATCTCTCCGCCCTCTGTCACCTTGAGCGGTAAGTGAGTGTTCTGGTCTTTGGGTTCACCGACCATCAAGGGGAAGTTATACAGTTGCTCAAAAGGGATTTCGAGACCGTCAGCGAGGTAACGATTATAGACTTCTCGGACAGGTATACCGTCCAATTCAGCTAGCCGATTATCTTGAGCGCCAGTCACTCGGAAGGTACGACCAATGGGGTTCCATTCGCAGTAATACCCCTTAGTAATTGCGAGTTCAACACTGTGCAGTGCTAACATGACATAGGCATTTTCATAGCAAATACCATCGAGCATCACCCATCGTCCATGCTCTGTAATGGTCGATGCACCGCCACAAATAGGTAATGAATATATCGACTGCTCAAACGCTGAAAATAGATCTTGGTTATTTATCTGCAAGCGATCGGCGAAACAGATAATGCTTTGAGTATCAGCATTACATTCAAGCTGCTGCCACATCGCTTGGCTATCCCGTCGAGGCTGCTCGCTATATTCGACAACACCACAAGTGTAAGACGTCGCCTCAAAGCGAGTAACAATAACATAGAGACCTTTATGCAGGATCACACCTTGGCTGATGTAGTGATTAGCGCTACAACCAATCAATTTGGCGTTGGGGAAAGTCGACTGAATTACTTGGCAGGCAGCCAACACCGAATCTTTCTCGAAAGAAGAAAACACCTGAATCAGTAGATTGTCATGTTGATGAAAATCTATCTTTTGCAATTCACGCTGGGTGCACTTAATGTCTTGTATCTGGAAAGAGGTCGATTGCATATTCACATTAATCGTTACGTTAATGATTTGTTATTGTGCTTATTATAGATAAAGCTTGCACGGAATACTTACAATCGTCTTATAAATAATGTGACGCTAGTTAGACATCATTCATTCCACTAAAGAGCCATCATCAGTGCCAGTGAAGCACTTTAAAAGCAAGTAACGTTAAGATCTGAGGGTTTTAATAACTAAAACAGTCGCTTAGGCTCACCAAAGTAATAACCTTGCAGATAATCGACACCCATTTGCTCTGCAATTTCACAAACCTGTTGGTTATGGACAAATTCGGCAACTGTTTTGGCGTTAAACACCTGACACAAGCGTACTAATTGAGAGGCGATATTCCTTTGCTTTGGGTCTTTGTCGATATTGCGAATCAAGCTACCGTCGAGCTTAATGATCTGCGGCTCAAGTTTAATGATCTCATCAATATTGGAATAACCAGAACCAAAGTCATCAACAATGATTCTCGCCCCAAGAGCACGGAAGTGATCACACACTTCTATCATGCGGCCATAATCTTTGATCTGTTCAGACTCGAGAACCTCTAGACCAAGTCGAGTGGGGTCGTTCATACCACTAATCGCTGACTCGAGAACCTCAAGCGTCTTATCGCTCAGTAAGTCTTGTGGGGATAGGTTGATTGAAAAAGAACTCTCCTTATTTGCCATGTAGCCAATGGTGTTTCGAATCATGTGCCGGCTAAGGCGAGTATAGAGATGCGTGTCAGCAATAATGGGTAAGAACTTACCAGGGAGTACAATGGTACCATCCGACTCCATGATTCTGACCAAGCACTCTTGGCCAATCATTTCGTGAGTACCAGACGCCACAATCGGCTGTGAGTAGGTGATAATGTTCTGATCTAAGATTGCGCGGCTTACACAGCTCAACCAGCCTAGTTGTTCTTTACGATCTTCCTCACTCACCTGAATGTTTTTGGCATTAGTGATGTGAGTATTGTTCCGCACCCCGTAGCGTCGAGCTTCAATCGCTTTCAACAAGATCTCATCACCGCTATCAGCTAAGAAATCACAGCGACTAGCGAAACCACCACACAGAGAAACCGAAAGGTAGTCTATGTCGGTTAATCCATATGGCTCAAAATTAATATGCTCAATACCATCAGCAAACTCGACGAAACGTTGCTCTATCTTCACGCTATCGACACTCGCGTTAAAGATAATTGCCCACTCACCGACACCAATACTGAACAGTTCAACCTTTACCTTGGATTCCTTAGCCACACTAAGGTGCAATCGGTCGACAAAATGATTCGACAGATCAAGCAGTAATTGGTCACCCACTTGATAACCGTATTTTTCGTTAACTTGATGAAAATTAGTCAGCTTCAGCGTCAACAGATGTTCATTGAATAAAATCGTATTGAGGCGTTCTTTTAATACAATACGGTTGGGTAGCCCTGTGCGAGAGTCAATACGGTAGCTTTCAGTTAAGCGACGTGCCTGTTGATGGAGTTTGTTCTCCATCTGAGTGTTCATACTGTCGAGGTCTGCGACCGCATTTCTGACTAAGTTGAGTAGTGGCGATACCGTTGAGTCTCGCTTGAAATCTTCGCAACGAAACTCATTAATCTCGTCCGACTCTCTCATCGCAATATAGGTAAGGCTGTGATGCAGTATCTCTTGGCGATCGTCGTTGCGATATAGTTCTCCCATGCAGTATGCACCACACGCGTTTACTATCCCTTCAAATGGTTTGAGCTCAAGTTTACTGTCGATAAACTCTAGTCGAGATACACAGTTATAGATGATCACAGATTCAGGCTGATGCACGGCAAGCATCTCAGCGCCGTGACGAACTTTTTCTGCGGTCAAAGAAGGATGGTTATAACAAAACTGGGCCTCTTCGCCGACATGCCAAGGGCTATCAAACTCAATACTACCATCATCATTAATACGTAGAGGCGTCGAGATGCACTTCTTTCTGCCGAGCTCTCGATACAGGGGGAAGCTCATCAACTGACTAAAAGGGAGATCTTTACCATCAGCAAGGTAATGTTTGAACACCTCGATAGCCGGCTTGTCATTCAACGCATATAAACGATTTCCAACTGCGTGTGTCACTCGCAATTTCATCCCAATAGGATTCCACTCAGAATACGCGTCCGACCAAATCTTTAAGCTAGGGTTAGTCAATGCAACCGCAACACAAGCATGTTGGTAGGTTTGCTCATTATGCATAACCCAACGGCCATATCCATTCTCGTGGCACAGCCCACCAGCAACTGGTAATGCGTAAGGTAAACTCTCAAAGGCGCTATAAATAGGATAGTCACGCCCTTCAACCTGATCGCACAAGCTGATAACCGTTTTGGTTTCTTCTGTAAGGTTTAATTGAGAAGCGAGATCTTGGCTGTCTTGATTTGGGTTTCCGGTAAACGTCTGAACTGTAGACGTTAAATGGGTATCGTTAAATTCACTGACGACGACTAAGGTACATTCATGCTTCAGGCTGTTATCACAGATAACATAACGGGCGCTCTGACCGATTAACGTCGCATGCCCTATGCGATTGAGGGCTGCATTGGCAATTCGACGAGCGATATCAGAGGACTGAGCAGAGAAAATTTGAATAAGGTACTGTTTGCTGTCACACCACTCTCGCTGATCAAATTGAGACTTAAATAACTCCTCAGTATTTGCGAGAAATGTAAATGTTTGCATGCCAACCCTTGTTCGAAATCGAGTGAAATGAGAACCCGTACTACTATGAATCAAAAATTCCGATCAAAAGTAGTCGCCAATTATCCTAGCCTAAACAGGCATTTAATTGTGACTAATGTAACAATTCAATATCATAAATGCGACACATTAAGCTTACTACGGCCATTAAGTTAATCGCATAAGATCACTAAGTTGCTCTATTTCAACATCAGGCAGCACTGTTGCCTTAGGGGAATCATATAAATTGGAACCAGTATCATTAAACCAGCATGCTTGGAAACCATTTGTCTTCGCTCCATAGACATCGGTTCTAAGATGGTCACCAACATGGAGAATATTCTCAGCGTCACAATTTAGGTATTGCTGAGCTCTATCAAACATATCTGGGTAGGGTTTTGCTCTGCCGTCAGGACCGGCTTTAAGGATTAATTGGAAGTACTGCCCCAAGCCAATTTTATGTGGGTCGACATTGCCATTAGTAATCGCAACTAAAGGAATACGTTGGCTCAGCTCAGCCATCACTCGATGCGTTTCCTGTGGCACATCCACCTGATTACGCAGCCACAAGGCGTGTTCTATGCCTTCACGAGCCGCTTGTTCTGCTTGCTGCTGAGAATACCCCAGTTGTAACAAACCACGCTTAATCTGTGTTTCTCGCCACACGGTGACATCATGCTTTAACGCTGGGTTTTCAGAGGCGACTTGCTGTTTGATACCTTGCCACTCTTCTAACGAAAGAGAAGCAGACACCGGATGCTTTTGATAAAGCCACTGCGCCATCTCTTTCTCAACCTTCATGATCACAGGCCAGTTGTCGTACAAGGTATCATCCAAATCAAAGGTCATGGCTTTGATGGGCTTTAACCCTCGATAAATTCGCATAGTTAAACCTTTAATCTAATCTTTATTCTTCTTACGAGCTCTTGGATGAGCTTGGTCATAAGCTTGTGCTAAATGTTGGAAATCTAAGTGAGTGTACACTTGGGTTGTCGAGATGTTTTCATGCCCGAGCAACTCTTGAACCGCACGAAGGTTTTGGCTCGACTCCAGTACATGCGTTGCAAAGGAGTGACGCAGTTTATGCGGGCTAATATGACTGGCAACAGCCTGCTTCTTGCCCCACTCCTCCATACGCTTCTGAACACTGCGATGAGAAATACGAGTCCCGAGTTTAGAGACAAACAGAGCGGTTTCACCCGGCGAAGCTAGTGCACCACGAACTTTGAGCCATTTATCAACCCACTCTTTCGCTAAACCAGAAAAAGGCGCTTTGCGTTCTTTGTCGCCTTTACCAATCACTCGGATTTCGCCTTGTCGACCCAATACATCTTTAAGATTGATACCGACCAGCTCAGCCAAACGTAATCCAGCACCATACATAACTTCCATCATCGCTCGGTCGCGAATTGACAGTGGGTCGTCCTCATTCACATCAAGCAACTGACCGACTTCATCAACATCGAGGTTTTTAGGCAAAGGACGTTGTTTACGAGGTGCTGAAACCCCTTTGGCTGGATTGGCGGTCATTTCGCCACGCAAGACAAGGAAATCAAAGAAGCTGCGCAGTGACGATAAGCGAGTCGCAATACTGCTCGCTTTCATTCCTTCGCGCATGCCTTTACTTGCAAGTTGTCTTACCCACGCCGCATCGACTTGTCCCCAGTCCGTTAGTCCCAGAGTAACTAAATGAGCGGCCATGGTTTCAAGTTGTTGTTTGTAGTTACGTTGGGTGTGTAAGCTGAGTCCCTTCTCACTTCTAAGATATTCATAGAAGCGAGAAAGCGACTTTTGAAGGCTGTTAGGAAGAGGTATTTTGGGCTCTAGGCTCATTATTTATCTGCCAAGGTAAGGTGTCCGCCAAATGAGCGACAACAAGTGCTAAATGGCGTAAAAAGAGCGTGTCCATATGAGGCTGGAAATGTCCGCCATCTTCACTAGAAAAAGCGAGTACACCCAGTGGAGATCGCTTAGCAAGGGGTAGCACTACATAAGAGCCTAGCTCTGGAACTGGATAATCACCAAACAAATCGTGTCTGTCTGCCTTTCTCAATCGCCCTAGATAAGCATCTTTGCCATTGAAATGGTTAAGTGAAAATTTCGAGTAACGCTCTTCATTCAGCTGATAAAAACCTAATTGTGAGAGAACTCGTACATGAGCCTTAAGCCCTAGTTCCAACGCTTTTTGTTCAACAGCCTTGATAACCTGAATGAAGTCACTGCATTTCAACACTTGAGTTTGCAGATCCATGAATTCATAGAAAGTTTTATCGTTATTCGCCGCTAGTGACATCAGGCCAGTGATCTCTTCTTCCAGCTCTTCGATTCTATGACGCTGACGTTTAAGCTGAATCTCAACCAGAGAAACAGCGCCCTGCTCAACATTATTAATAGCAAGGCGATCAACCAAATCTTTCCTGTTTTGAAAGAAATCTGGGTTATCACGTAAATATTCCGCAACCACCTCTGCAGTCAGAGTGTCGCCTTCAACGTAAGACAAAACCTATCCTTTATTTTTTATAAATCTATTTGTTATATCGTTATTAGCAAGAAAGCTGACCATCAAACACATGCGTTGCTGGGCCAGTCATCAACAGAGGTTTCCCAGGGCCTTGCCAGCTAATGTGTAAGTCACCACCAGGTAGACGAACCTTCACATTCTCAGCCAGTAAGCCTTGTGTTATACCAACAGCAACTGCACCACATGCGCCACTGCCACACGCCTGAGTTTCACCCGCACCGCGTTCGTAAACACGCAGGCGAACCTCTTCACGATTAACCACTTGCATAAAGCCAGCATTAACACGCTCAGGAAAACGTTCGTGAGATTCAAGCAGCGGACCTAAGGTATCCACATCTGCTGTATCGACGTCATCAACTACGGTAACCACATGTGGGTTACCCATGCTAACAGCACCACAGAACAAGGTGTGTACATCCGTTCTTAGGATATACGTCTTTTCTGGCTGCTTCGCCTTAAATGGAATCTTGCCCGGTTCGAACTCAGGAATACCCATGTTGACAGTGATTAAATCATTGTCTTCAATCTTAAGAACCATTTTCCCTTTCTTGGTGCTCACGTTGATGCTGTACTTATTCGTTAAGCCTTTCATGCGAACGAATCGAGCAAAACAACGCGCACCATTGCCACACTGCTCCACTTCACTGCCATCTGCATTAAATATGCGGTAATGGAAGTCAGTTTCAGGATCATAGGGAGCTTCAACTACAAGTAGCTGGTCGAAACCCACACCAGTGTGACGATCCGCCAAACGACGGATCAAATCTGGAGAAAAGAAAATATTTTGAGTAATGCAGTCCACGACCATGAAATCATTGCCCAAACCATGCATTTTAGAAAAGTGGAAGTGCATAACGCTTAAAATTACTCCGGAAGAATGTTTTCAAGTTCCCACAGACTCGTAAGCTCTTCACGCTGACGAACCAAATGAGTTTTATCGCCATCAACCATCACTTCTGCCGCACGCGAACGAGTGTTGTAGTTGGATGACATTGCGAAGCCATAAGCACCTGCTGAACGAACAGCCAATAAGTCGCCCTCTTCAAGAACAAGGTCACGATCTTTACCTAGGAAGTCACCCGTTTCACATATAGGGCCAACTAAATCGTAAGTCACAGCTTCACCCTGGCGCGGGCTAACTGGAACAATATCTTGCCAAGCTTGGTAAAGTGCAGGGCGCATCAGGTCGTTCATTGCCGCATCGATAATGGCAAAGTTCTTATGCTCTGTTGGCTTAAGGAACTCGACTTTTGTTAATAATACACCAGCGTTAGCCGCAATCGCTCTTCCTGGCTCGAAAATCAGCTCTAGATCAGAATGATTGTCTAGGCGAGCCAACAAGGCTTTCGCGTAGTCAGAGGGCTGTGGTGGTAATTCATCACGATAAACCACCCCCAAACCACCGCCAACATCAAGATGCTTGATGTTGATATCGTTAGCTCGTAGTTGATCGATCAACGCAAGCAAGCGATCAGTGGCATCGATGAAAGGTTCGATATCCGTTAACTGAGAGCCGATATGGCAATCAATACCATGGATAGACAAGTTATCGAGTGTTTTAGCAAACGCATAAACAGCAGGAGCACGATCGAAGGCGATACCAAACTTGTTATCACGCAGACCCGTAGAGATATAAGGGTGAGTATTGGCATCAACATCAGGGTTGATTCTCAGTGAAATCGGCGCTTTAACTCCAAGTTCACCGGCCACTTTATTCAGTCGCTCCAGTTCTGGCTCAGACTCTACGTTGAAACATTTAATGTTCAACTCAAGCGCTCGCTTCATTTCTGCGGCTGTTTTGCCGACACCAGAGAAAACAACTTTCGCCGGATCGCCACCTGCAGCAACCACACGCTCTAGCTCACCACCAGAAACGATGTCAAAACCAGAACCCAAACGAGCTAAGGTATTCAACACACCTAGATTCGAGTTAGCTTTAACGGCGTAACACACCAAATGCGGGTGCTCACCTACCGATGAGTCAAATGCGTTCCAGTGACGTTCTAATGTGGCACGAGAATATACATACAGCGGTGTACCATATTGCTCTGCTAGTTGTGAAAGTGCGACGTCCTCAGCCCAAAGCTGGCCATCTTCCTGATAGTTGAAGTAATCCAAAGTTCTTATCCCTTATAAATAACGATTTCTGCGTGTTTCACTTATTGTGATTGTTCAGTCTGTTGAACTTCATCAGGATCATACAAAGGACCCGTTTGACCACAACCAGAAAGTCCAATAACGGACACCATAAACAGAGCGGTAATTAGTTTTTTCATTTTGCACATCGTGATTATTAACTCAATGCCCCCTATAATCGCACCACACTCAGGAAAAGCAATAGGATAGAAAGGATGAACGAGACTGAATTTCATAAGCTGGTCGATATACAGATGCAAAACATCGAAGAAGCGATCGATGAATCAGAGGCAGATATTGATTATGAAGTGACTGGTAACGTAATGACGTTGGAGTTTGAAAACCGCAGCCAAATTATCATCAATCGCCAAGAACCAATGCGTGAGATCTGGTTAGCGTCTAAATCTGGCGGCTTTCACTTCAAGCTAGTTGACGACAAGTGGACATGTTCAAAGACGGGCATGGCGTTGTTTGAGATGGTCAAAGAAGAGTGCGAAAAGCACGCAGATGAAGAGATTAATTGGGTCTAATCATTTGTAAGCAAAACTAAAAAGGAGTGAATCAATCACTCCTTTTTTAATATCAATCAGTCTTGGTAAGACTAGATATTGACTATCTTTGAGCTCCGAGAAGCTAAAGTCGCATCGTTACGATATGGCACCACATAAGAGTTACCTTCTTCAGGGTGAACAATTTGGTAGTACTGAGGTAGGTTAAAGTTAATCAACTTAGACGACACCTTTGACTCATCTTTTACTGAAGTGTAGAAAGAATTCACGCTTGCGATCATCTCATCTTTTTCACCGCTGTACTGGTGATACACCTCAACCTGATTCGACTCGTCCAATACATAAATATTGAAACCTTTGTCGGTATCCTCAAAGAAAAATTGAATTAAACCTTCACTCGCAAAACCATCAACCACTTCTGGTAGCTGATACTCTTGCTCTTTATCGAGCATCAGTAAAGGTGAGCCCTTCAGCTTATTCGTCGAGATACTACGATAGAAATCGACCGAGTTTTCCAACATCTGTACCGATACGCCACGACGTTCAAAGAACAGACCAAACATTTTGTTTGCCAGGCGAATAGCTTTAAATCGGCGGCGTTTCTCTGGCTCAATTGGTTTTAATCGCAAATCGATACACTCAGCAAGCAGTTGATACACCATATTACGCATCACACCGCGTAGGTTTTTGCTGTAACAGAACACATCAACCGACTCTGGCGGCAACGCATCCTGGTGCATTTTACCCAGTACCGTCTTCAGCGCGTCGAGCATCGCGGTTTCACCTTGGAAATGAAGTGTACGAACTTCATGCCAAGAGTTCCGATAAACCAGATCGACACTACCGACTAAGCTCTTACCTTCTTCACCAAAACTGAAAATATCGGCATTCTTAAGATCCACTTTTAATGCGCGACCACTTAATTCAGACGTCGGGTCATTTTCAAAGTTGATGAACATCGCCAGTTGGCTTATCTCACACGGGCTCGCCAGTGCCTGCATACTCGGTCGACGCTTACGCAAAGAGAAGGTATTACGTAGATCGCTCACCATTTGATAAAATTTATCGATATCAATATGAGCATCTCGAACCACAGAGTGCAAACGCGTCGACTCTGTAATTAGGCCATTAAAGAACGACCAAGCAACCAACTTACTCAAGTACTCATGGTGCTCAAGTGAAGGCTGACCGAGAATGCGATGTGCAATCAAAGGCTGTTTGTACAAGTACCAACCCGCTTTATTTGACTGACCCTGACGAACTTCGATAAAGCTCAAATCAGGCTCATGGAGATCCGGGGATATTTGTGGATTCAGTAGCGTCACTTTGCCTGGTAACACCTCAAACGCAGCGTAAAGTTTACGTGCCAAGATACTGATATCTTGCGGGCTGATAGCTGAAGTGATGTCGTTACGACGTGCAAATTGAATCAGGTTACGATAGCTCAGCATCAAGGCATCAAGCAGGGCATGGTGCACCACTTTAACCTGCTCAACCTTCCAGTTACGGCGGTTGTCGAGCTCAGCAATGGTTTCCTGTCCCCAGTTCCAAGATTTAGTCATCTCGGTTAAGGCTTCACGACGCCATGCGACAGAACCAATACCCGCATCTCGTGACAACTTCTCGTGGGTCTTAAGATAGAAGCAGCGTCTCACCAAATCCAATCGAGTATGGTCGTTGATACGTTCTAGGTAGCGAGTTACCTTCTCAAGCATCAGATAGTAGCTATCCATGCCATACAGATCAGGTTCATCTGCGAAGAAACGACGCTTGGTGTCAATACTAAGAAGCTGGGTGTTTGGGTATTCCCATGAATAAGCTTCTAACAGGATCGCCTTCAACACCGATTTATACGGTGAGTCGATACTCTTATAGAGCTGCCATAGGTTTGAACCAAAGTACTCTTCAGCAGGAATACTGTTCAGCTTGCCGAAATCGATCCACTGCGAGCAATCAAGATAACCATCGTTACATAAACCTTGGACATACTCGTCGTAGCACTCCTCCATTTCTGGCGGGATGATTTGCCACAACAAACGCTGGCCAGCCAAACGAACGGCTGAGCGATAGAACTCATCAAGCAGTAGTAAGTGCTGTGAAGAACCACAGTTATCACCGGTCATCTCTTCAGAATGATTCGAGCGGAAACGCTGTTCATCCATCAAAAAGAAGTTCGCTTCAACCCCTAAGGTTTCAGCCCAATCAGTAATAAGCAGACATTTATTGGTCAGGCTATCGCGAGATGCGCCATCCATATCTGGAGATACACACACCCAGATATCAAGATCACTTGAGGTACTTTGACCAATAGAAGAAGTACTGCCCATGGTGTACAAGCCCAAGATTGCTGGTTCAGCGGCCTCGGTAAGTTTTCCGCCCAGAGTTAATTCAGTATCAGAGACAAATTGCTTTTGGAATTCATTAAGCGTGAAGCTACGAATTCCAAAAGGAACTTGTTGGTCATAATAACCAGGCATCATCGGATGATTGAAGTGAAGCAGCGCGGGGATAAGGTTAAAAACTCGCTGGCCCTGCACATTCATCAACGCCAACGCACGATCAATGCGCTGCTGATTTAGATTGTCTAATCGTTGAATCAAAGTTTGAGTGTAAGCCTGCAAGGTAAGTCCTTGGTTTGAGATTAAGTGTACTTCTGTTTAGTTACTGAACGAAAGCAGCAACAAAACGTGATCAATTTAACACTTTTACCCTTATCGGTAAAGCAAAGGACGCCGTCATACTTACGAATCCCTTGATGACTGAAAGTAAAACTCGCGGCGCCGTAGTGTCCTCTTTATTGACTATTTCTAATAATAGCCCATGTTTCAAATGAGATACCAATCACACTATTTTGGTGAACTCATGAAATTCCCTCTGCTATCAAAGTATCGAATGATCAAACAGTAAGAATTTTCGCCTCACAATGGTAGGATTAGCCTATTACAGAACCTATATCGGAAACACCATGACAAATTCAGCACCAATTCGTATCGCGACCAGAAAAAGCCCTCTTGCCCTTTGGCAGGCATACTTTGTAAGGGATGCACTGCAAGCTGCTCACCCTGGTTTAGAGGTTGAGTTGGTAACTATGGTGACCAAAGGTGACATCATCCTAGACACGCCACTTGCTAAGGTAGGCGGTAAAGGGCTATTCGTTAAAGAACTTGAAGTAGCAATGCTAGAAGGTCGTGCTGACCTCGCAGTTCACTCAATGAAAGACGTACCGGTCGACTTCCCTGAAGGTCTAGGTCTAGTAACTATTTGTGAGCGCGAAGATCCTCGTGATGCTTTCGTGTCAAATACTTACAACAACATCGATGAGTTACCACAAGGTGCTGTCGTAGGTACATGCAGCCTGCGTCGTCAATGTCAGTTGCTAGAATACCGCCCAGATCTCATCATCAAAGAGCTGCGTGGCAACGTTGGTACTCGTCTAGGTAAACTCGATGATGGTCAATACGATGCTATCGTGCTGGCAGCAGCTGGCCTTAAGCGATTAGAGCTAGAAGAGCGTATCCGTAGCTTTATCGAACCTGAACAGTCTTTACCTGCTGTAGGGCAAGGCGCTGTTGGTATTGAGTGTCGTCTAGATGATGAACGTCTAATCAAGCTTCTTGAGCCACTGAACCACAAAGACACAGCCGATCGTGTGCTATGCGAACGTGCAATGAACCTAACTCTAGAAGGTGGTTGTCAGGTTCCTATCGGTAGCTACTCATTATTAGATGGCGATAATATCTGGCTACGTGCATTAGTAGGCGAACCAGATGGTTCTAAAATGGTTCGTGGTGAGATCTCTGGCCTTCGCAAAGATGCAGAAGCACTTGGCGTTACTCTGGCAAATCAATTGCTGGATGATGGCGCGAGAGAAATCTTAACCAAGCTATACGCAGACCAAGAATAACTATGACAGTGTTGGTGACTCGTCCCGGTTCAGAGGGACAATCGCTTTGCCAACAACTAGCGGATGAAGGGATTCAAGCAATCCATCATCCGCTTATTCGTATCGTTGATAATCCACACTCATCGGATTTAAGCACCCAGCTTAATAACAGCGATATCATTATTGCAGTCAGTCACCACGCCGTGACCGCTGCCCAAAACATCCTTTCGAAAACTTCATCTATTTGGCCAACTTCGCCGCTTTATCTTGGCGTTGGTCAAAAAACTGCGCACGTTTTAAGCAAAGTTAGTAAACAAAAAGTAAACTATCCCAAAGTGAGTGATAGTGAACATCTTCTCAAACTTACTGAACTTAATGGCGTAGATAATAAATCCATTTTGATACTGCGTGGAAATGGTGGGCGTGAGCTCATTAGAGATTCTCTACTCAATCGAGGTGCAAAAGTCTCTTATTGTGAGACCTACCGTAGAGAATATATTCCTATTAGCGACCACAATACCTATCAAACATGGATAAACAAAAAAACGTCCAAAGTTGTCATCACTAGTCAGGAACAATTGGAGTATCTCTGCTCAATTACCCCTGATGAGTATTTGGCTTGGCTTTCAACAAGACATCTATTTGTCCCAAGCCAGCGCATAGTAGAACGAGCACAACAACTCGGCTTCTCGAACGTGACCAATACTCACAGTGCTACGAACCAAATATTACTGGCTGCTCTCCGGCCCTAGCTAGAACAGGAAATAAGCATGACAAGCAAAAAAAATAATGAGCATATTGAACCTGAAAAGAAACAAGACACTCAGCCAGTAGTTGTTGAAAACGAAAAAGCTGACTCTACAGAGACAAAACAACCTGAAAAGACGCTCGATGCCTCTGCGCCAAATACCGCTCAAAATGAACAGCCTCAAACCGAACATAAAGAGCAAATAGAGAAAGCGGAAAAGCAAGGTAAGCGCGGTGTCAAACTAGGCGCTATTGCGATCGCTATTTCTATTATTTTTAGCGGCGGCATCGCGTTTCAAATGCAGCAAAAGAGCGCTGAGTACTCAGCTCAGATCGCAGCTCTTCAAGCACAACTGCAAAATACTCAATCTGCAGTAAATAAAGACCTACAAACCATCAAGCAAGAGACCATCCAAGAAGCATCACATGCGGTGGAGAAAACTCAAGTCGTACAATCTCAGCAACAGAAGAGCATTCAAAGCCTACAGCTAGCGGTTGCTGACGTTAAAGGTCGCCGTCCAAATGACTGGTTGCTTGCTGAAGCTGATTACCTTGTGAAACTAGCAGGACGTAAACTGTTCCTCGAGCATGATGCCGTTAGTGCAACCAAACTAATGGAAAGCGCCGATCAGCGTATCGCCGCACTGAATGACCCAAGCTTGGTCTCTCTTCGTCAATCAATGACCAATGACATTACTAAGCTTCGCACTATTCCTCTTATCGACCGTGATGGCTTAGTTCTACGCATCACAAGCCTACAACAACAAGTCGATACGCTGCCGCTTGCCAATGCAATCCTGCCTGAGGCTGCCGTTGTTGAGAAAAAAGCCGTATCTCAAGATATTAATGACTGGCAGAACAACCTGATGACGTCGATGAAAGACTTTTCAGAAAACTTCATCACATTCCGCAGTCGTGATGGTGAAGTTATTCCTCTACTCTCTCCTGAGCAACACTTTTACCTGCGTGAGAATATCAAGGGCAAACTAGAGACCGCAATTCGCGCTGTCTACAAAGAACAAGGTGATGTCTACAGTGCAGCACTACAAACAGCTAACGAGTGGTCGAAGTCCTACCTAAACCAAGATAACAACTCAGTGATTGAGTTTGAGAAGGCAATTAAGCAGCTGAGCGAGCAGAATATTTCTGTGAAATACCCTGTGAAACTTGAGTCTCAAAATGAGTTATCAGACGTTATACGTGAACGCCTACGTCGTGAAGTCACCGTTATGACCCCGGAGGAAAAATAATGATTCGTTGGATTTTTCTTTTTCTCGTTCTAGGTGCTGGGTTAATTGTTGGTACTCAGTTCTCTGGTCAACAAGGCTACGTCCTGATCTCAATTGCGAATAAGACCATTGAGATGAGCGTGACAACACTGGTTATCTTTGTCATTGCTCTTCTAGCGGCTCTATTCGGCTTAGAGTACCTATTTAAAAAGCTTATGTACGCAAGCTCGACAACTTGGAACTGGTTCAGTGTTCGTAAACTAAAGCGCTCTCGTCGTTATACCAATGAAGGCATCATCAAGCTGCTTGAAGGTGACTGGAAAGGCGCAGAGAAGAAGGTAACTCGTTGGGCTAACCACCACGACATGCCGCTACTTTGTTATTTAGTCGCTTCTCAAGCTGCTCACGAACAAGGCAATACAAGTGAGCGTGATAAGTACATTGAGCTTGCTAGCCAACAAGAGGACTCTCTATTGGCCGTTGAGCTAACGAAAGCAAAACAACAGATCAGTGAGTCGAACTACGAAGCCGCATTCGATACACTTTCAACATTGAAAGGTTCGTACCCGAATAACACCGCCGTACTTGGCCTGCTAAAAGCCACTTACATGCAGCTTAAGCTGTGGCAGCCACTGTTAGAGCTAACGCCTAAGCTGGCTAAGAACAAGCTTCTTACACCTGATGAACAAGTTGAGCTGGAACAGAAAGCTCAATGTGGTTTGCTTCACGATGTGGCACAGCAGCAAGGTAGCGAAGGTTTAATCAGTCATTGGAATAAGCTTTCAAGAAAGCAAAAACAAAGCTCTCACCTTGTTTCTTGTTTTGTGAAGCAACTGATCGCTCGTAAAGCTGATTCAGAAGCCTTCACAGTGATTAAAGAAAACATTGCGAAGAGTGGTTCAAATGAGCTCTATATGTTACTTCCTGAGCTAAATCTTGCCGATCACCACCCAGTAGTTGTGATGCTAGAGCGTGCTATCAGTAAAGACAGTGGTAATGCCGAAGCACACAGCGCTCTGGCTCAGTTCTACCTAAGAGAGCAGAAGTGGGCGGAAGCACAAAACCACTTCGAAAAAGCCCTAGCACTTCGTTCAAATGTCTCAGATTACGGATACCTATCTGACGCACTAGAGAAGCAAAACTTAACGAAAGCAGCTCACGAGGTTTCTCGTAAAGCGCTCGCTCTCGTTCAACCAGCGTAATTCAAAACGACTCAAACTAAGCCGATGTCTAGCATCGGCTTTTTTGTATCTGTTATTTACCCCTAGATAACTTCTACAACACATCTCATCGAACCCTACGCGTCCAACGCTACGCCACCAAACTAACTATTAAATTACGCAATGGAGCCTCTCAAACACACAGAGAACTACTTTAATTGTGTCTGTATGTAGTTTTGCGATTTTTATAAACAAGCCCTAAGAAGAGGCTCGAGAGGAATCATAAAGAAAAGTGACGCCTCTAAGCTGAAGAGTAAAAGGAGCTCACTTTGAGAGAAGACATTTAAAGATATTAACCAACAGACCGAAAGCCACGTTAAATCACGCTGAATTAGCAATTAAATGGCCATCAATATTCCAACTATAAAACGCTAAATCCGGGGCTTCACGTAACAGCTCTGTAGATTCATCTATTAAGTAGAAGGGATATAGCAAGAGTTGCCGAACCAGCAAAACCTTGTGACTAAAGACAAGACATCTTTATCAACCAGTTCAAATTAGTAGGAAGTAAACCTCACTAAGACATTCTCTAAAGGTTAATCATTGAATCGATAGCCACAAACGTAATCAAGCGCTTCTAGAAAGAGCAAGACTTTTATAATAAGTGTTGGAATATCAGAGTTCGTGAGCAACGAAAAACGCTTCAACAAAAGTCGGAGACGAATAATAAACTCAGATGCCGGAAACGACAAAAGCCTAGTCGTCAGACTAGGCTTTCTAATATGTGCCGGAATAGCGTGAAGTGTAGGGGCTCTATGCCTTTACAGCACTCATACAATCTACAAGCAAAACACTTTTCTTGAGATGTAAAAAAGCCCCGCTATTTCTAGCAGGGCTTTTTAATAAGTGGCGGAGTGGACGGGACTCGAACCCGCGACCCCCGGCGTGACAGGCC
>NZ_JBGONI010000036.1:0-54676 GCF_041439035.1 Vibrio sp. 1F263
CCCTTCGGGCAGCGTTTGCTGGTCATTTCTACTACGTTATCGGCTTCTCATGTAGACTAGCTACACATCAAAGCCTCTGCCTTGTATAAATACCGAGCAACTCGCTGCAAAAACCAGCTCGAAAGATCAACACGCCCTAATTTCTACTCGATTAAGTTAACTAGAGTGAATCGAACCAATGCACGTACTCCGCCTAGCCTCCTTCCCTTTTATCTGCTTATCATTACCGCTAACTTTTTGCTCGATTTCTCAATTGCTCAATGTTTGCATCAAAAAGATCACAAGAGTTGGGAATAGTGAACGACAAAATCCGATCTTCTTTTAATTGCATTCGAGTACAACTCTACGAATAAATGAACGGTAACATTAGATATAGGGACGAAGTTTAGTTGAAGTAAGCTGGCTGCATATATAGAACCAACCAAAGCTTAAGTTCAAATAGCAGGCACAAAAAAGCCGAGCATTAAGCTCGGCTTTTAAATTCACTATTTAAGCTATTCACCTATAAGAACTTGGCTTGTAAGTTTCACTTAAACTAAAGGTTGATTAACCTTCGTTGCGCTCTGGACGACGACCGCGGTTGCCGCCATTGCCTGCTGCGTTGCCATGGCCACGTTCGCCACGGTGGTTACCACGGTGATCGCCACCACGGTTACGGTCGAAACGACGCTCGCCATCACGGCCGCCAGCTGAGTTACCATCACGTGCGCCGTCACGGTTGCCACGGTAGCCACCACGACCGCCATTGCCACCTTCACGGTTACCACCTTCGCGATTACCGCCTTCACGGTTACCACGGTAGCCGCCACCATCACGACCGCCACGACCGCCGCCACGGTTGCCATCACGACCGCCGCCGCCACGACGAGGCTCACGGAAGTCATTGAAATCAACAACTACAGCGCCAGCTTCTTTTTGACGAATGCGAAGTTTGCTTAGCTTACCAGCAGTTTCAGAGTTCATTGCTTTTGGCAGTTGAACGTAAGTAGAACCTTGGTCTAGCTTGATAGCACCGATAGAACCTTTAGTTAGGCCTAGTTCGTTTGCTAGTGCGCCAACGATGTCTTTAACCTGAACGCCTTGCTCACGGCCAACTTGTAGTTGGTACGTATCCCAATCTTGAGTATTGAAGTTACGACCACCACCGTCACGGCCATTGTCACGATCTTCACGACGCTCTTTGCGACGGTTCTTATCACGCTCAATAGCAGCGATCATTGGGTCTTCGCCAACGTAGAATAGAGGGCTCTTACCTTGCTGACGCTTAAGAAGCATTGCAGCTAGAGTAGCAGCATCAACTTCTAGAGATTCTTGTAGTGTAGAGATTAAACCTGCGAAGTTTTCTAGAGCTTTGCTCTCTTTCTCAGTTTCAAGCTCAGCACCAAGCTTAGCAACACGTGCAGCAGCAACTTCGTCACGTTGTGGAAGTTGGATTTCTTCCATTTGAGACTTAGTTACGCGCTCGATAGTGCGAAGCATACGAATTTGGTTAGTACGAACTAGTAGGATCGCTTTACCTTTACGTCCAGCACGACCAGTACGGCCAATACGGTGGATGTAAGATTCAACATCAAATGGGATGTCGTAGTTGAATACGTGAGTGATACGTGGAACATCAAGACCACGTGCTACAACGTCAGTTGCAACTAGGATATCGATAACACCTTGTTTGATGTGATCAACAGTGCGCTCACGTAGAGACTGAGGAATATCACCGTGCAGTGCAGCAGCTTTGAAGCCACGAGCAGATAGCCAATCAGCTAGACGCTCAGTGTCTTGACGAGTACGTACGAATACGATTGACGCGTCAGTTTCTTCAGTTTCAAGAAGACGAGACATTGCTTCGTCTTTTTCTACGCCTTTAACAACCCAGTAGTTCTGCGCTACTTTGTCAACTGTGTGGTTAGTACCAGCAACGTCAACTTTAGCCGGGTTACGTAGGTAACGGTCAACAATAGTCTTAACCATTGGAGGCATAGTCGCAGAGAAAAGTACACGTTGTGCAGATTCTGGAGCTTGCTCTAGGATCCAAGTAACGTCATCTACGAAGCCCATTTTTAGCATTTCATCTGCTTCATCAAGAACAAATGTGTGTGCTTCATCTAGGTGTAGACGGTCACGAGTTAGTAAGTCTTTAACACGACCTGGAGTACCAACAACAATGTGAGCACCGCGGCTTAGAGCGCGCATTTGGTCAACAATTGAAGCGCCACCGTAGATTTCAAGAACTTTAAGACCTTTGATATCACGGCCTAGGTTTTTGATTTCCGCAGCAACTTGAATCGCTAGCTCACGAGTAGGAGCCATGATGATTGCTTGTGGTTTATGTTGGTTCAGGTTGATTTTGTTAAGTAAAGGCAGAGAGAATGCTGCTGTTTTACCAGTACCAGTCTGTGCTTTACCTAGTGCGTCACGGCCTTCAAGAAGAAGAGGAATAGCTGCTGCTTGGATTGGAGTCGGAGAAACGAAACCCATGCTATCAAGAGCTGAAAGAATGTTTTCGTTTAGGGCTAATTCATTAAATTGAATTACAGATTCGGACATTGGGATCCCACTATATATAAGTAAACAAAAGGTCCCGGGAGCTCTATCAATTCCAATACTGATCCAATCAGATACTGATTCCATTCAGAGTTACGAAGCAGTAATAAAACACTTCAAGCCATTAGGGACGTCTAAGGGAGGCGGATTATTCCTTAAATGCATAAAAAAAGCCAGAAAAAATTGAAATACATCACATATTTTTCGGTTTCACATCAACACTGGCTATCATATCGTCAAAACTTGATGAATATCTCGTCACAGCACCAAACTTCTAGCAAATTGACCTAGTTAAATAAGAGGGCAATTAATTAACGCTCACTTCGCCTTTAAGTAGTAATCAAGCCTCGCAATGATTATAGTGTGCTCAATTGTCCTCGATAGATAAAAGTCAAAATGTTTCAAGATAATCCTCTACTCGCTCAACTCAAACAGCAAATCCAAGAAACCCTCCCTAAAAAGGAAGGTACGATCAAAGCCACTGAAAAAGGGTTTGGTTTTCTCGAAGTCGATAGCAAAACTAGCTTCTTCATCCCACCGCCGTACATGAAAAAATGTGTGCACGGTGACAAGGTGATTGCCATCATTCGCACAGAGAAAGAGCGCGAAGTTGCAGAGCCAGAGGAGTTGATTGAACAGGGTCTTACTCGCTTTATTGCACGAGTTAAGCTTTTCAAAGGTCGATTGAACGTTGTTCCAGATCACCCGCAACTGAAAAAACTGCAGCTTAAAGCGAAAGCAAAGAAGGGTTTGAACCCTGAAACGCTTAAAGAAGGCGACTGGGTTGTTGCTCATATCGTTCAACACCCGTTAAAAGGTGACAACGGCTTCTTAGCTCAGATCTCTGAGAAAATCACAGACGCTGATGACAAAATCGCGCCTTGGTGGGTAACGCTAGCGCAAAATGACCTACCAAACAGCGAACCTGAAGGCATCGACGACTGGCAGATCAAAGACGACGCTGATCTTGAACGTGTAGACATGACTCACGTCCCTTTTGTGACTATCGATGGCGAAAGCACAAAAGATATGGACGATGCGCTTTACGCTAAGAAGAAAGAGAACGGTGATTTCGAACTGACTATCGCAATTGCTGATCCTACCGCTTACATCTCTCCAGATGATGAAATGGATAAAGTGGCTCGCGAGCGTGGTTTCACTATTTACCTGCCTGGTCGTAACATCCCAATGTTGCCTCGCGATCTAGCTGACAACTTATGTTCACTAATAGAGAACGAAGTTCGCCCGGCACTTTGCTGCACAGTAACAGTATCTAAAGATGGTGTTATCGGTGATGACATTAACTTCTTCGCTGCAAACATCAAATCTCACGCTCGTCTTGCTTACGACCACGTATCAGACTGGCTAGAAACAGGTGCATCAGAGAAATGGCAACCGTCAGAAGAGATCGCTGCAATTGTTTCTGACCTTCACCAATTTGCTCAAGCACGTTCAGCGTGGCGTTCTGCCAATGCGGTTGTGTTCCCAGACCGCCCTGACTACCGCTTTGAGCTTAGCGAAGATAACGATGTTGTTGCTATCCACGCGGACATGCGTCGCAGTGCGAACAAGTTGGTTGAAGAATCTATGATCAGCGCGAACATCTGTGCGGGTCGAGTATTAAAAGAGAGCTTTAACCAAGGTGTCTTTAACTGTCACTCTGGTTTTAAAGCTGAGAAATTAACAGACGTTCTGGAGCTAGTTAACCCAGAAGCAGAAACGCCGTTTACAGAAGAGCAGATCGTTTCTCTGGAAGGTTTTGCTACTCTGCGTCGTTGGTTAGGTTCTTTAGACAACAGCTACTACGACAACCGTATTCGTAAATTCCAAGCATACAGCGAGATCAGCAATGAACCTGCGCCGCACTACGCAATGGGATTAGACATTTACGCAACTTGGACTTCTCCAATTCGTAAATACGGTGACATGATTAACCACCGTATGCTTAAAGCACACATATTAGGTAAAGCGCCGATTCAAACACCAGACGAAACCATTGGTGATGAACTTGCCCTGCACCGCCGTCACCACGGTATGGCTGAGCGTAATGTAGGTGATTGGCTGTATGCTCGCACTCTAGCGAATGCTCCAGCAGAAGAAACTCGTTTCCAAGCCGAGATTTTCGATATTAACCGCGCAGGTATGCGTGTACGCCTACTTGACAATGGTGCAGCGGCGTTTATCCCTGGCTCTCTCATTCTTGATAATAAAGAGAGAATAGAGTGCAACGGTGATATGGGTACTGTATCTATCGATAAAGAAATGGTATACAAACTGGGAGACGTTTTAGAAGTAGTTCTCTCCGAAGTTAATCAGGAAAACCGTAACTTAGTAGCAAAGCCGACTCAAGTCTTTGCGGACTTGCCTAACGAGCCTGAAACGACAAACGAAACCGAAGCTTAATTTCTGATAGGTTTACTTCTAAAGGCGCTAATTATTAGCGCCTTTTTTGTAAATGTCTCATGCTTAAACAATACTAAAAAAAAGCAATTAATCTACAACGCCAAAGAAGCTCACTATGCCATCAATCACGGTCACTCAATTCAGAAACTTTATTCCCAGGAAACGCGAACGCTACCCCGCCTCTAAAAACGGTATTTTTATGGTATCGAAAGGAAGCATATCTTTTATGCTGCCCAATGGCACTCAAGCCTCGTTAAAAGCTGGAGATTTCACGCTTTACAATTCTGGTCAGATTAAAGACATCACGGTCGACACTGAAAATGGTGAGTTTAGTGCGATTTGCTTAGATTTTGATTTGGCAATTTTCCAAAAATTCATAAATCAGTTCAGTGATTTAGAGTCCACTCAAACTCCAGATAAGTACATTAAGTTCAATCAAACGGATACCGAAATATGCCAATTGAAAGAGCTCATCATGTCCCTGGCCAATTCATCGACTCAGAATGATTACGCACTCACCCAGCTAGGCTTAGGTTTGCTGTCTTTAATGGTTGAGCAGTATCCGGAACTATTAGCGATTATTAGCCGGATCTCTAGATTGACGGTGACACAAAAGGTCATCCATTACATTGAACAGAATATAGAAAATAATATCTCACTCGATACCCTAGCCAGCTATATGGGGATGTCACCAGCCACACTTAAACGCCGTTTATCTGCGGAAGACCTTTCGTTTTCAAACCTCTTGAAGATTAAGCGAATCGCCCACGCAGCCACACAGCTCAGAACATCGAACAAATCGATTACTCAAATTGCTTATGAATCCGGATTTAAAAGTGCGGCGCATTTTAGTACTGCCTTTAAAACCTATCACGGCAAAACACCAAAAGATTTCCGGTCTTTGGTTTCACAATCTTATTAATACCAATCGTAGAAAATCACTGATCACTTACTCACTGTGATTGGTATAACTACGCAATCTTATTGGCATAATTTGAAGTGACATCCATCGTTTTTAGTAACATAGATCGTTTTAGTGACGCAGATAGGTTGCAATGTGGTGAGTTTAAAAAAATTGTTCGTTTTAGGTATCAAGCCCCTCGCAAACATCTCAACAGAATAATCACGACCAGAAGTACGATTTAGGGTCTTTTTCTATTTCAGACAAAATAGCATCAAGATCCTTCGATTGAGGTAAGTAAGGATAAGGCCCCCAATTTACTGAATCGGGTTCTACATCACCTTCTAGCGGCACCATTACCAACCAACATGACAGTGACTCATCAAAACTAACGCAGACGATCTCATTTGTGTAATCGCTATGAGATGAGTCGAGCAGATAATGAGCCTGAGAAAACAGCACACCACCCTCACACTCTTCATAAAGGGATTTGCCTAGCTCGACAGGTAAACTGCGATTTCGAGATGTACAGAGCTTCTCAGCTCCAATTAAAAGACGATTCAGTTCGATATGAATGACGGACATAACACCCCTTGTAACTTCATAGAAACTTCTAAGTAGTGAATTCCTTTGTTTAGCTTAGGACTCAACCAACATTTTAGCGAACTAGCGCAAACAAAATACCCGTCCTGCTCCCAGAAACGAATCCTGCTTTTGTAAACCTAACTCGCTTTCACTCATCAAGCTAATAGCGACACATTGAGCGGATAGAATTTCACAAAATTGTCATATAACCGACCTATCATAGCCGGAAAATGTTATTAACTAGGAGTTGTTTATGTTACGAGTCGCGCTTGCCTCTCTTTTATCCTTAGCCCTGTCTTCTCACGCTGCTTTTGCACAAGAAACCAATATTTCGGGCTCCACTTCGGTATCACGTGTGATGGATGTATTGGCTGAGGAGTACAACAAGACTCACCCTGATAACTATATTGCGGTTCAAGGCATCGGTTCTACAGCGGGTATTACCATGGTCAATAAAGGTGTCGCTGATATTGGTATGAGCTCACGTTACTTAACTGACCGCGAACAGGGCGAAAAATTGAAGGTATTTCCAATTGCCTTTGACGGCCTAGCCGTCGTGACTAACCGTTCAAACGGTGTAAGCAACGTTACACGTGAACAGCTATTCGATATCTACAAAGGAAAAATCACAAACTGGAAAGCCATAGGTGGTGCGGATCAACCTATCGCAGTTGTAACTCGTGAAGCTTCTTCTGGTTCACGTTACAGCTTCGAGAGCTTACTTGGTTTGACAAAAATCATTAACGACCGTCTAGTGTCTGACATCAACCCAAATAACTTGGTTGTAAACAGCAACAGCATGGTAAAAACGATTGTTAACCATAACCCACATGCGATTGGATTCATCTCTGTTGGCTCTATCGACCGTTCGATCAAAGCAATCACATTTGAAGGCGTTGAGCCGACATCTAAGAACATCGCCAACCACAGTTATGAATTGGCTCGCCCATTCTTATTGCTGCACAAAACTGAATCAGTTTCTGACGAGAGCAAAGATTTCATTAAGTTCGTGAAGTCAAAACAAGGGCAAGATCTTATCGAAGAGTACGGCTACACGCGTATCAAGTAAGATAACGACTTTTGTGATGTTGTTAGGATGCTGATGATATCGCCTTGATAGACAAAAATAAAAAGAGAGAGCCTTAAGCTCTCTCTTTTTTGAATCTATAATCTTCGCTAAAAGCAATTCTACTTATAAAAAAGCTCTAGAAGTGAAGTTGAATCACCGAAACAATCACAGCACCAGGACGACGGATGCCTTCGATTTCTACACGGATTTCGCGTTCAATCTCTAGGCCTTTCTTAATTGGCGTTACTTTTGTTAGCGTACTTTTAGCGCGAACGTTACTGCCCGATTTTACAGGGTATGGGAAACGTACTTGGTTAAGACCAATGTTTACAACCATCTTCGCCGTTGGGAATTGAGATTTGTCAGGATCAACACTGTCTGTCAGTCGAGGAAGCAGAGACAAAGTCAGAAAACCATGTGCAATGGTTGTTTTGAACGGAGAATCTGTTTCAGCCTTAGAAGGCTCTGTATGAATCCACTGCATATCTTCAGTAACGAGGCCAAACTGGTTGATTCTGTCTTGGCTTACATTGATCCAATCACCAGTATGGATCACTTCACCGATCTGCTGTTCAAGCTCATCAAATACAAGTTGTGCTTCTGGCTTAAGTACGATCTGTGGTTCAACAGGCATCTCTGGCGCATCTTCATTGACAGCAGGTTTGTGGTGATCACGAACCCACGCAAAGAAATGACTATTTTGCGTGCGATTCAGAAAGTCTCCCCAGTAATCTCTAAGAGCTGGAGACATCCATTGCATAAACTCTGAGTGTTGCGAAGACACGCTGTCGCCTCGGTGTTTAAATAAATCAATGACTTTCATAAGAACCTCAATGCACAAAATATTTCAATATAACTTGGTAATTTTGAAACACTTCACACTATTGTGCAAATACTTTCGAGCATACAAGTGTTAGCCGAACACTTATATATCCAACAAAAACAACAACCTAAAAATAAAACACCATTTTATTGGAGAGCTTTAATTGGAGTATTAACTCTACCTTATAATAAACATTTCATTATATAAACAGATTCTTTATTCACAAGTGGAATAAAAAAGGCTTAGCACAATGCTAAGCCTTCGTTTTTACAAGAAATCAATTACCAAGGAGAAACCTTGTAAAGGGCTCATCCTACAAGACACTAACTTCCCTATTCATCGTCCAGTGGAATCAACTTGGTATTGCCACCGTGTGCCTTCTCACGCTTACGTTGCACGAATGCATAGAAGCCAGGGATTAGGAACGTACCCGCTAACAACACACATAGCAGGCCACCAATCAGAGAAATACCCAATGAGTTTTGACTCACGTGACCAGCACCCGCAGCGAAGATAAGCGGGAATATACCTAAAATGAATGACCAAGACGTCATGTTCACAGCACGAAAACGCAGCGTACCGCCCTTCACCGCCGCATCTTCAATCGGTGCGTCTTTCTCTTCACGCTCAACCTTTGCGAATTCAACAATCAAGATTGCGTTCTTCGCGGCCAAAGCTATCAAGAGAACCAAACCAATTTGTGCATAGAGATTCAGCGGTGTGCCTGTCAGGTTCAGCGCCAAGAAAGAACCTAAGGTTGCAACCGGTACCACTAAGATAATCGCTATAGGGATTGTCCAACTCTCGTACTGCGCCACCATGAACAGATAGATGAAGATCAGAGCCAGTGCAAAAGCAAAGATCGCTTGGTTGCCTGCCAATACTTCTTGATAAGCCATGCCTGTCCATTCGTACTGGTAGCCTTGAGGCAGCACGTCAGCTGCGACACGTTCCATTGCAGCAATCGCATCACCGCTTGAGTAACCCGGTGCTGGTTGGCCTTGAATCACCGCACTGCGGTACATGTTGTAACGCCATGCTACGTCTGGTTCAAAGATCTGATCGTAAGTCACCAATGTGCTTAACGGGATCATCTCGCCATTAGACGAACGCACGTGGAATCGTTGTAGGTCATCCATGCTGCTACGGTGTTCACTGTCTGCTTGCATGGTGACACGGAAATTCTTACCAAACATGGTAAAGTCATTCACGTACATTGATCCAAGATTGCCTTGTAGCGTTTGGAATATTTCCGACAGCGGAATACCAAGTTGTTGCGCTTTCTCACGATCAATATCGACATAGTAGTGAGGTACATTAGCGCGGAAGGTACTGAAGGTATGTGAAATCTCAGGCTGTTTGTTTGCCTCAGCAATCACGTCATTCATGACCATCGCTAGATCAGTGCGGCTACGACCTAATGTATCTTCGAGAACAAACTCAAAACCAGACGCAGCACCCATGCCCGGTACAGCTGGAGGTCCCATTGCAAATACAATCGCCTGAGGCAGTTCTGTTGCCGCTCGGCCATTAATACGTTGTGAGATAGCTTGCGCTGAATGTTGACCGTCCAGTGCGTTACGCATGTCCCAATCGTGGAGCTTGATGAACATCGACGCACCATTCGAAGCTGAAGCGCCCGTCATGAATGCATAGCCGTTAACCAGTGTCACACCATCTACGCCCGGCTCTTGCTCAACCATCTCTAGTAACTGCTCTGTCACATCTTCTGTACGAGACAGCGATGCCGCGTCAGGAAGCTGCACGTTAACCAGCAAGATGCCTTTATCTTCTTGAGGTACGAAAGCCGTAGACGTGGTTTTCGCAAAGTAAGTTACCGCTGCTAGTGCCACAACAAAGAAGGTAAACAGCAGAACACCCTTTTTCACAAGGAAGCCTGCAATTTGACCGTATTTGTTGGTTACAGATTCAAGACCACGGTTAAACGCTTGGTACCAACGTGCTGTGTTACCACCGCCCTGCTTAAGAACCAATGAACACAATGCTGGTGACAGCGTTAGAGCGTTAATAGAAGAGATCACAACCGCAATACAGATGGTCAGAGCGAACTGACGATACATAATGCCGGTAATACCTGGCAGCATCGCTACTGGGATGAATACCGCTAACAGAACCAAGGTTGAGGTAACAATTGGCCCCGTAACTTCTTTCATTGCGATAAGCGTTGCTTTTCGCGGTGAAATGGTAGGATCTTTGGCCATCGTAGTATCGACGTTCTCGATAACCAAGATCGCATCATCTACTACGATACCAATCGCCAAAATCAAACCAAACAGGGTTACTGTATTAATGGTAAAGCCGGTCATCTGCATGATCGCAAAAGTACCAATCAAAGATACCGGAATCGCAACCACAGGAATCAAGGTTGCACGGGCACTGCCCAAGAACAAGTACGTTACTGCGATAACCAGCAAAATTGCTTCGATGAGTGTTTTAACTACGCCTTTAATCGACTCAGCAACAAAGAGTGTGGTGTCGTAACTCGCCTCGTAAGCAACGCCTTCAGGGAAATTTTTGCTTAGGTTGTCTAGCATCGCCATGACTGCTTTACCACTTTCCAGCGCATTAGCGTCTGACTGAAGTGACAGCGTTACGATTGAAGCGTCTTGACCACGGTATTTACCGTTACCATCGTAGAACTTTTTACCTAGCTCAACACGTGCAACGTCTTTTAAATAAACCGTTGAACCGTCTTGATTTGCACGAAGCACAACATTTTCAAACTCATCAGCCGTTTCTAATCGGCCTTTTGTTACCAAGTTGAATTGCACTTCTTGCGCGTTGTTATAAGGTGCAGCTCCAATACGGCCAGCTGCGACTTGAGCGTTCTGCTCCGCCAAAGCGCGATTCACATCAGAGGTAGTTATATTGAGGTTAGCCATTTTTTCAGGATCTAACCAAACACGCATCGCGTATTCACCACCACCCAACACGTTAACTTCACTAATGCCCTTTACACGAGCCAATTGGTCTTTAATGTTCAAGTTCACGTAGTTGATAAGGAATTGGTCATTGTACTCTCCGTTCGGCGAGTAGAAGTTCAATACCATCAATAGGTCAGGTGAACGCTTCTTGACCGTTACACCCACCATTCTTACTTCTTGTGGAAGTTTCGATTCGATCTGAGCAACGCGGTTCTGAACGTTGACCTGAGCCATATCAGCATCAGTACCGACATCAAAGGTCACGTTAAGGTTGTATGAACCATCATTAGCACTTTTAGAAGACATGTAGATCATATCTTCTACGCCATTCACCGATGTCTCTATGGGGTCGGCTATCGCCTGTTCCACCACTTCAGCACTCGCACCCGTGTAGAATGCCGACACACTGACCGATGGTGGGCTAATTTTTGGATATTCGGCCACTGGTAAGATAGCGAGAGAGATCGCACCCGCCAGCGTTAATATTATGGATATGACAAGGGCAAACTTAGGCCTTTGAATAAAGAAACGACTCAACATAAATAAGCCCCTTACTCAGCTTGTTCAGCAGTAGGTTGAATGCGAACAGACATACCATTACGCACACGCTGTAAGCCTTGAGTGATAACTGCGTCATCCTTCTCTAGTCCAGAGTGAACAATCACACCACCTTCAACTTGTCTACCCATCTCGATGTTTCTACGCTCAGCGACAGGCGCACTCTCGCCTTCAACCAAAACCATCACAAAGTCACCTTCAAGGTCGGTTTGAACTGCACGACGCGGAATAGTCACAACATCAATAGATTGCTTTTCACGTAGATCAACGCGAACGTGTTGGCCTGGAAGTAATTGCTGGTTCGGGTTATCAGCAATGGCGCGCATCGCGATCGTACCAGTATTGAGGTTGATACGGTTACCCAAGAAATCAAGCTGACCTAGATGTTCGAACGCTTCACCATTCTCAAGCATGATCTGAACTTCAACACCTGCAGAATCGCTGCTGCCGTCGCCTTCGATACGATCCATACCCAGCTCAATACGCTCACGCTCACTGATGCTGAACGATGCATGGATTGGATCTAGGCTAACCAAGGTGGTTAATACACCTGAAGACGGTGAAGCCAGATCACCCGTGCTCACTTTGGTGTCACTGATTCGTCCAGAGAAAGGCGCAATAATTTTGGTATGAGAAAGCTGGACATTGGCTGCATTGAGTTGTGCTTGACTTGCTTCAAGCTGTGCCTGAGAACCCAATAAGTTTGCTGTCAATGCATCAAATTCCGATTGAGAAATACTCCCCTTAGGGAGAAGGTTCTTACCTCGGTTAAAATCAAGCTCGGCTTTTTTAAGGTTCGCGTTCGCTTGAGCAACAGACGCTTTTGCGCTTGCTACTTCAGCTTCAAATGAAGAGGGTTCAATGGAGTACAGTAATTGCCCCTTTTCGACCATTTGACCTTCATTGAAATGACGGCTTTGTAGATAGCCAGAAACCTGCGCTGTGATAGCCGTGTCTTCAACGGCTTCAATACGACCGATGTACGACTTACTTTGCTGGTGAGAAACAACGCTAACATCCTGTACTGCTACGAGAGGTAGAGGCGCTTGCTTGGCATTTTGAGCATCTTGCCCACATCCAGCAAGAATAAGAGAGCTTGCAAGAGCCGTAAGGATCAACTTTTTACGCATAGTTATACCGTCACTTGTTAGTATTTGAACAGTATAAAATTTACGTAACACACCCGTTACTATTGTCCGAGGAATATCAATTATAACGAACCAAAGTGTATCAATATGTTAATTGAAACTAAGTGCTTATAAAGTAATTACAAACGCGTTACAATTTCTAAGTAAATCAACCTCTCAGCTTTTGTTCTCTATGGATATTGTCTAACATCATGTATTGTCGGGCAGATAAGCATTCACATTTAATTGTTAAGGAATTCTCATGATTTCAAAATGGGCTAAACGTTTCTATCAAATGGCGGAATTGGTCGGTTCTTGGAGTAAAGATCCTTCAACTCAAGTCGGCGCCGTCATCACTAAGCACAACCGTATTGTTTCAGTTGGCTTTAATGGCTACCCACATGGCGTGTCTGATAGTGCGGATACTGACGATCGCGAGATGAAATACCTCAAGACACTTCACGCTGAAGAAAATGCAATCTTGTTTGCTAAACGTGATTTAGACAGTTGTGAAGTTTGGGTCACTCACTTCCCTTGTCCGAACTGTGCAGCAAAAATCATCCAAACTGGAATTTCAGCGGTACATTGCCCAGAGCAAAGTGAAGATTTCCTTTCTCGTTGGGGAGATAAGATCAAGATAAGCCAAGATATGTTTGAGCAAGCTGGTGTAGAAGTAGACTGGTTGCCACTCGCTGACCTGGATTAATCTCTAACGCTAGGTCTCAGGTCTAAGTCTAGATCTCAAATACAAAAAAGCCGAGAGTCGATATTATCGCTCTCGGCTTTCTTTTTATTCGGACTTGTTAGCTTCCAGCATCGTATTAGTCACTTGAGGGAAATGCCAACGCGTAAGCTTCCATGAAATCTTTACGAATATCTTGCTCTAAATGAATCGCTTTTTCGGTCGGACAGAAGATCATAAAGTGCACTTCTTGCTCACCTGTCGAACTGCTTGTGATATGGATGTGAGGCTCAGAACCCGGAAGGTCAACACCGGCGTGCTTTTCGATCACACCATTGTAACGACGGGCAACATCGATAAACTCTTCACAATGCTCTTCAATTTTCACGATAAGACCCGGCACCATAGGGTATAGGTTTACAAAGTCTTTCACCGTCACAAAAAAGTTATGATAAACATAGCGCTTCATGAAGTTGAGGTTCTTTACCGGATAAGTGAAGAACATGCTATTAGGCAGCGTGGCAGTCTTGCCAGTGAAGTGATATTGCCCATGATACAAATCGATTTCTTGAATCACAGTCGCCATCAAGTTGTGCTCAATCACCTCACCGCTGATTTTGCCCACTTCAATCCAATCACCAATTCGAAATGAGCGAGAACTCGCACGCTGAATAGAGCCAGTAAAACAGAGAATGATCTCTTTTGAAGCCACGACTATCGCAACCGCAATAGCAGTAACAGACAGCGCAAATTCGCTGATTTCGGATTTCCACAGCACGAATAACGTCACAACAATAATCGCGAATGTGCCGTTTTTGGTACGTGACATCCAGTTACGTTGGTCTTCACTAAGAAAAGCGACATCACCACGGATTCGAGACAAAGTGATTCGTCGGATTATTAATATAATGCAGATGATCAGCACACTAAAAATAAACTTATTAGCGAGTAAGAAATCTATTACTTGCCACATCTTTTCCATTATTTATTCCTTTGTATTACAACAATTAAGCTTTATAACGACGATCATTAAAGCGATGAGCTTTACAGCGACTGACTCAATCCAATAAACGCATTATAAAAAAGCACTCAAAAATAGAGCGCTCCTTTTCATGCTTTTATCAGCTATTAGGCCGTGTTGACCTTTCGCGGTTAAATTTTGTTCGAAAGATCAACACGCCCTAGTAAGGCTATCATTTTATCTTGGCAGAAGTAATAAATTGGCCAAAAGTTTCACACCAAATCACAACCGTATTAAATCGATTAAGATCAGTACCTTCTGGGAGGTTAACCATAAATCGGTCGAATGTTTTTACATCTCCGACTCTCAGTAACTCACTCTTGCTGTCATTGAATGCCTGTTCGGTTTCAATAAACTTAGGTGATAGGTAAACCTTATAATCCGGCCCCGGCGCCAATTCACCTTCAAAAGCTATCGCACTTTCAGAGACAGAGACGATGCCCTCTCCCCAATGCAAAAAGTCACTGTCTTGTCGGTCTTTGGTGAACTCACCTGTATAGATCGCCTGCTGACTGATCGCTTCAACAGAACTTGAGGAAGGAGAATCAGGCTCAATCAAGATAGGTAGTGCGTAGACACCAAGCCCAAAACCAAAAGCACCCACGGCTAAGTGGGTGCAAAGTAAAACTAACTTTTTCATCGCGTACTCCCTTATACTTAAAGAGAGTATTAATGAATACTCTCAAAAATACAAAGAGATATCGCGTTTTAGACGGCTATTTTTGATAGTGAATAGCTGTACGTTGAGAGAGTTTCACGATCACTTCTACCGCTTTTTCCATGCCTTGAATGGTAATGAACTCATGAATACCGTGGAAGTTGTAGCCACCGGTAAAGATATTCGGACACGGTAGCCCCATGAAAGATAAGCGAGCACCGTCTGTACCACCTCGGATAGGCTTGATCATTGGCTCAACATCACACTCAATCATCGCTTGCTTCGCTAATTCAATAATATGTTGATGCGGTTCAACCATCTCTTTCATATTGAAGTAGCTATCGGTTAGCACCAGCTCAACACGGCCTTTCTCAAGACGCTCATTCAGCTCATCCACTTTCTGTTGCATGAATGCCTTACGCGCTTCTACACCCTCACGTTCAAAATCACGGATGATGTATCCCAGTTCAGAGCGAGCCACCCCCATTTCAGCCGACTTCAGGTGGTAAAAACCTTCATAACCTTCTGTGCACTCTGGTGTTTCTTGTGCAGGCATCATCAGTTGGAATTGCGCTGCAATGTTCATTGAGTTCACCATTTTACCTTTGGCGGTACCTGGGTGAACGTTCACGCCATGACAGATAACATCAGCGCTCGTGGCATTAAAGTTCTCAAATTCCAACTCCCCTACTGGCCCACCATCGATGGTGTACGCCCACTCGGCGCCAAATTTTTCAACGTCAAACAGGTTCGCACCGCGGCCAATCTCTTCATCCGGTGTGAAACCAATGCAGATGTCGCCATGTTTGATGTCTGGATTCGCTTTCAGGTAAGCAATCGCACTGATGATTTCAGCGATGCCCGCTTTGTTATCGGCACCAAGCAGAGTTGTGCCGTCAGTCGTAATAAGGTCGTGACCATGTAAAGAATCAAGGTCTGGGTATTGGCTTGGGTTCAAACTCTCGCCACTTTCACCTAATTCAATCGTTCCACCTTGGTAATCTTTAATCACTTGTGGTTTCACATTTGCTCCTGAAGCATCAGGAGCGGTATCCATATGCGCCACAAAGCCAATCGCAGGCACTGGATAATCGACATTCGACGGCAGTTTCGCCATCAAATAGCCATTTTCGTCTAAAGACACATCAACTAACTCTAATGCAACCAATTCTAACTTTAAGGCTTCAGCAAAAGTAATTTGACCCGGTGAACTTGGGCATTGCTGATTAGAAGGATCGGATTTAGTATCAAAAGTAACGTAATTCAGGAAACGTTCTACAAGCTTTTCCATAATTCATCTCACCATGGATTAAGTAATTGATTTACTGACCTAATTATTAAGATAGATAAGCGATGTATTTTTAGACAAATACGTACGCAGAGTCAGTCGCGAGGCTTTTCATCTTACGCCCCTGACCATGTATGTAATTGCTCTAAATCATTGTTGTGCGAAATTAGATGCGCTTCCTATACTTGAAAACAGAGGGTTTCGTCAGTTCAACATTGCATACGGATGATAAGCGATCGCTTTGTACGCATTCTACGCCCTCCGCTCTCAGCCTAAAAAAAGTACAAAGTGGATGATGATCACAATTTATCCTTGATGCAGAATCTGTCATACGTTACACGGAGACACAGTTATGACGATTAATAAATATTTCATTTTCTCTCCTCAAGCCTCTGAGGAAACGCTTCAACCAGTATTAACTGAGAAAGAAGTTCAAAGGCAGGAAGCTCTAAGACAGGCGCAATCTCAAGGTGGTTTTGACACCAACGCGACCTCGTAACTTAATCAATACTCAGAACTTGTTTATAGAACCCCTAAAAAAGAGCTCTACTTCTCGTTGATGTAGAGCTCTTTTGTCTCTGAACCTTTCTCCTATCCCAATGCAGCTTCATTCAGGCGCCTGATCTATTAACACCTTGTTATCTATCGCGTCTTTTGTATGTTGCTTCTCAATCATCAAGCAGACTCATTTGTTGCAATGAGAAATGATTCATTAAACTTGTCCAAGCCATACCCTGTGTTGCCATTTTGTGCTAATAATTTATATTCGTTTTCATTCCTCACTCGCCCTCTTTCAATATCCACACTGCGAGCACTAACGAGCCTCACTACAGGAACCCCGAATTTAATGGAATACTCAAAATTAGGAAGTAGTCAAATTCCCGTTTCCCGAATCTGCCTTGGCAGCATGACTTGGGGGCTGCAAAATACGCAACAACAAGCTGACCAACAAATCGAATACTCGCTAAGCCAAGGTATTAACTTTATCGATACCGCAGAGATGTACGCAGTACCACCGTCTCCAGACACCTACGGTAAAACGGAAGCAATCATAGGTAACTGGTTAGCTCGCAATCCGCAGCGCCGCCAAGAAGTCATCATCGCCAGCAAAATTGCAGGTCCGGGATTGCCTTGGGTTCGAGATGGCGGGCCAATCACGGGGGAAGCTGTAATTGCAGCGGTTGACGCTTCACTAGCGCGTTTACAAACGGACTATATCGACCTTTACCAACTGCATTGGCCAAACCGAACGACGCCTCACTTTGGCAAGCATTTCCCGAATCATATTCGATTCAGTGATATCGACCGAAAGCAGCATGAAGCGGAGATGCTAGAGATCCTCCAAGCACTAGCGGGCTGCATTAAAGCCGGAAAAATCCGTCATGTTGGTTTGTCTGATGACACCACTTGGGGCATTAACACTTACCTTAAACTCAGTGAGAAGCATGATTTACCGCGAATGGTCTCTATTCAGAATGAATTTAGCCTGCTGCACGCGAAAGACTGGCCTTATTTGATTGAAAACTGTGAGCACGAAGACGTCGCCTACCTACCATGGTCACCGTTAGCAGCGGGCATGCTGAGTGGCAAATACATTGATGGTGCGAGACCAGAAGGAAGCCGTTGGACTTACATGCAGCGTAAAGGGATTTTCCGCGACACTGAGTCTGCCAATGAAGCCGTAAAAGGATATGTCGAAGTTGCGAACGCTCACGGATTTACACCGAGCCAACTAGCTTTAGCGTGGTGTAATCAAGTTGATGGTGTCACCTCCACTATTATTGGCGCAACCACAATGGAACAACTGAAAGAGAACGTAGCAGCGTTCAGCAAACCGTTGTCAGAAGAGATCCTTACCGATATCAACACAGTGTTTAAGCGCTACCCTGCCCCATATTAATCATACAGGTCAGCTAATCTTGGGTTCAGCTTAATGTTAGATGATTAAATCAGATAAGAGCGCGCTATTTAGTGCGCTTTTCTTTTTTAAGTGGGTTGCTTTTGCTTTTTAGTGGATCGCATTGAGTTATCACGCTTTTGGTTATCCAACCTTTGCTCTATAATGCGCGGGCTTATATCTAGGATAAAAACATGATTTCAAAAAACCAATTAAAACTCCTTCGTGCTTTGGGCCAAAAGAAACAACGTAAAGCCCACGGCCTGTTTCTAGTTCAAGGTGAAAAAAACGTACTTGAGCTGTTCAATAGTGACTTAGTCGTAAAGAACGTCTTTGCTACGGCTGATTTCTTATCTGAAAATCACGCGTCACTGTTTGAGTTTGATTGTGTTGAAGCTTCACTGGATGACCTAACCAGAGCGAGTACTTTGGTGAGTAACAATGCGGCGATTGCTGTTGTTGAGATTCCAACGTTTGAATTACCAAAAGCTACTGGGTTAATGATTGCACTGGATGGTGTATCTGATCCGGGCAACCTAGGTACGATTATTCGCGTAGCAGACTGGTATGGCATTAAGCATATCGTTGCGAGCAGCGATTGTGCAGACCCATACAACCCGAAAACGATCAGCGCGACCATGGGCAGCTTTGGCCGAGTACACGTAAGCCAAACAGACTTACCTGAATACTTAGAGCAAGCGAACCTGCCTGTTTACGGAGCGTTCTTAGAAGGTGAAAGTGTTCATAAGACGGAATTTACTGCCAACGGTATTTTACTGATGGGCAGTGAGTCTCACGGTATTCGTGAACACGCCGCTAAATTCGTGACAGACAAGATTACGATTCCAGCATTCGGTGGCGCAGAGTCTCTGAATGTAGCAATGGCGACAGGTATTATTCTCGACAACATGCGTCGTCAGCATAGCTAAATTTCATAAGCTAACGAGCCAGTCGACACTGCTCAGATATTAAAAAAGGCGTATTGATTAAATCAGTACGCCTTTTTATTTGAGTTCTTTTCAACAATTACTTTTCTAGCATTGCCAACTTATCAGCGACACCATTCCACTTTTCAGCTTCATCCATCGGTGCTTTAACTTCAGTTTGTACCGGCCAGATTTCGGCAAGCTCGGCATTCACTTCAATAAAGATCTTTTGATCTTCTGGCAGATCATCTTCTTGGAAGATCGCTTGAGCATCGCATTCAGGTACACATAAACCACAATCAATGCATTCGATTGGGTTGATTACCATGAAATTCGGGCCTTCATGGAACGCATCTGCGGGGCATACCGCCACACAGTCTGTGTATTTACATTGAATACAGTTATCGCCTACGACAAATGCCATGATGCTCTGCTCTATAAGTTAGTCAAAATTGAAGAATGGAGGATAATACTCATCCCAAGGCAAAATTCAACATCATACGGCTCTAATATCGTGTCTATTTGCTCCATGTTTCCAAATTAGTATGACAGATAAATCAATTTCTCGTAAAATGCGCGCCATTGTGAGCTTATCGCTTCTTTCAACATCAGCGTTTTCATCAAACTCTGCGTTTAGAAGCGGTCTAGCTAAGACACCTATAAAGACGAGACATCGAAATGATACGTTTAACCGAAATTAAACTCCCTCTAGACCACGAAGAATCAGCCATTCAAGACGCGATTGAAGCAAAGCTTGGCATTAATTCTGATCAGGTACTTTCTTTTAATATCTTTAAACGTGGCTACGATGCTCGTAAGAAATCAAAAATCTTACTTATCTACACGCTTGATGTTCTCGTTGAAAACGAAGCTGAGTTGTTAGAGCAATTCATTAGCGACCCGCATGTAAAAGTGACTCCTGACATGGAGTACAAATTCGTGGCTAAAGCGGTTGAGAACCAAACCGAGCGCCCTGTTGTTATCGGCTTTGGCCCTTGTGGTTTGTTCGCTGGCTTAGTGCTTGCTCAAATGGGCTTCAATCCAATCATCGTTGAGCGTGGCAAAGAAGTTCGTGAACGTACGAAAGATACCTTTGGTTTCTGGCGTAAGCGTACACTGAACACTGAATCAAACGTACAGTTTGGTGAAGGCGGCGCAGGTACATTCTCTGACGGTAAGCTTTACAGCCAAGTTAAAGATCCAAAGCACTACGGCCGTAAAGTAATCGAAGAATTCGTTGCTGCAGGTGCACCTGAAGAAATCCTATACGTAAGTAAGCCGCACATCGGTACCTTTAAACTGGTTACCATGATCGAGAAGATGCGTGCTTCTATCATTGAGCTAGGTGGCGAAATCCGATTCAGCACTCGCGTTGATGACGTTCACATGGAAGACGGTCAAATCACTGGCTTAACGCTTTCTAACGGTGAAGAGATCAAATCTCGTCACGTTGTACTGGCTGTTGGCCATAGTGCTCGTGATACGTTTGAAATGCTGCACGAACGTGGCGTTTACATGGAAGCTAAGCCTTTTTCTGTTGGTTTCCGTATCGAACACAAACAGGCGATGATCGATGAAGCTCGCTTCGGTAAAAACGCAGGCAACCCAATTCTAGGTGCGGCGGACTACAAGCTGGTCCACCACTGTAAAAATGGCCGCACTGTATACAGCTTCTGTATGTGCCCGGGTGGTACTGTGGTTGCAGCGACTTCTGAAGAAGGCCGCGTAGTCACCAATGGTATGAGCCAATACTCTCGTGCAGAACGTAACGCAAACAGTGCTATCGTTGTGGGGATCGACCCTGAACGCGATTACCCAGGTGATGCACTAGCAGGTATCCGTTTACAGCGTGAATTAGAAAGTGCCGCTTATGTTCTAGGTGGCGAGAACTACGATGCCCCTGCACAGAAAATCGGTGACTTCCTAAAAGGTCGCGATCCAAGTGAAATCGGTGAAGTAAAACCATCATTCACACCGGGTATCCACCTAACTGATATTTCAAAAGCACTGCCTGATTTTGCTATCGAAGCGATTCGTGAAGCAATCCCAGCATTCGAGAAGAAGATCAAAGGTTTCTCTACGCCAGACGGCCTACTAACCGGTGTTGAGACTCGTACGTCTTCTCCTGTATGTATCAAGCGTGGTAAAGACTACCAAAGCATCAACCTTAAGGGCTTCTTCCCTGCTGGTGAAGGCGCAGGCTACGCGGGTGGTATCCTATCTGCTGGTATCGATGGTATTAAAGCGGCGGAAGCGCTAGCACTGTCTATGGTAGAACAGAACCAAGCTGAGAAGATTGAGATCGCTTAGACTCTTTCGATAAACCAAAGCTAAATAACGGTCAGCCAAAACTAAAAATCCAGTGCCTTGTAGACACTGGATTTTTTATTGCATACGGATTATCTAGATTTACTCGGTATCGACGGGCTTTACTTACAAGTGTTTTTTGACCAGTTCACACCATCATTTGAACACTCAAACAGACTTGTCCCATTCTGGTAATAATAACCTCTAGTCCAGTTACCTTGAGAATCTTTAGACGTTATCGTCTGAGTATAATCAAACGGTGTATTTTCAATTTGCGCATATTTATGACGAGTCCAGCTATCTGAACCGTGAGAAGTGTTCTCATTGAAATCAACTGATAGATAGTTTAATACATCAAAGTCGCTTCGTGAGATATTAGATAAAGTATCACCTAAATTGACCCACTCAGGGTAAGGAGCATTTGAACCATAATGGTACTTCACCTGAGTTTGAGTAAACTGGTCTTTATAATCACCAACAACATCTGACGTTAAAGTTTGGCTAAATCCATTACCCACACTTTGAGTGGAACAGCTTTCCCAATCAGGCTGTTGAGACCAACCACTATTCTTTACACCAAAGGTGGTTAGTGAATTGGGTTGCACCTGTTGTTTAATTGTTTCCTGAACTGAACACGAGTGCTGCGTTCCATCACTACTCAATGAAAACCAAGCTTCCTTGTCATATTCCAAACCATTTTTCTTCTGGCTATTACGCTCAATGTGCTTATTTAATTCTAGTTCTGTTTGTAGATCAGCTGACACTTCATGTTCAATAACAATCAGCTTGTCAGCAGTCATCACTGTTTTAACTTTATACCACTTATTAATTTCGTTCTTTTTAGAATAGTCCCAATGCTCCCAGTAATAATCAACATAGGCTTGCTGAGCTTTGGGGTTTTCTTTTTGAATATCTTTAGTCTCTTGATACGACTTTTTAATGGCTGGCATCATTTTCTGCGCTAATTCATAAAGCTCAGTGTTTTGGGCTTTGACGAAGTCGCCATACAAGTCTTTCACTGCAATGTTATATCGATTCGCAATTCGGAAATCATGTTCCTTCACATTTTGGATAATGCTATTTTGAGTGTTTACAGCTTGCTTCAAAGCGGAACAACTGTTTAAACCACCTTTATATAGGTCGGCTTGGATCTGATTCCATAAAACGGTAGTAAGTGGCGTAGTAGATTTAATTTCTTGGTCAGAACTCACTGTCATTACTGGTGGGAAGACTAATTGATAAGGTTCAGTAATCGGCGAATTAGGGCTATCCGCATCAATAGCACCGACCGGAACATTCACTACAATTGGGGCATAGTCCATACAGTCAGAGTTAGAACCAGTTAAAGACAATTGATAACTGCCTTCATCGTCCGTGATACTACTTGGCTCTCCCTCATCCAATACACCATTATAATTGATGTCTAGAAACGCGGTCGCACCGGAAATATACCCGTCAATGGCAACACCTTGTAAGGTTTTTGTTTGAGGAGCGGTAGCACTTGTACTGCTGCTACCACCGCCACCTCCCCCGCCACAAGCAGCAAGACCACCAGCTATAAGTGCGATAGAAATAAGCTTAAGTTTCATTCGATGAGATCCTAATAAAATACATTAATAAGTAGGGTTGCCATTGGGGGGATGACCGAGAATGACTGTGATAGTCATGACCAGTCATAATAACGATTGGTATTCAAAAGAAACATGAAAGAGTGCTAGCCGATTCGTGCATGTTTTCATTTTGAACAGAAACTAAAAAATGGGTAAATGGGGTAAAAATGGACTAACTACTTCTCGCTCGAAGTTATCCAAAGCTTATAAAAATCACTATAACCGGTTTGGTTAACCTCTACGCCATGAACCTCAACACTATTAAAAACCTTCTCTTTACCGTGAAATAACGGACAAAGTAACTTCTGTTGATAAAGCGAACCTTCAATCTCTTTCAAGTCGCTCATTAGGTTCTCGCCACTCACAGCGGCTCTAACTCTCTCGCAATGCGCCTTCATCTCAGAACTGTTGAAAATGAATCTAAGCCCAGATGAAGCAAGTAGCCAATCGTAAAGGCCGTAATCGGCAGGCTGTTCGATAACTTCTTCAATGAATAACAAGTCTGCCGACTCACTCATGGAGCTAGGGTCACTGATGTTGGGAAGCTCAACAATTTCAATAGCAACACCTGTCTTTACAATAGTTTGTTGTAGCCAATCAGCCATCTCTTGAAGTAAAGGAATCGTCATTCTAGGTCGTGTTAACACAACAGTACCCGTCAAATTAGGAATTGGATTACTGGACGCTAATTCGCGAAGCGAGAAAGACAAGTCATCGGCCACCATATCAGCATCGAACTCTTTACTACTGGACTTAATAAACGATACCAGCCTGTCGAGTTCTTCAGGGGTTATACCTGATTTTTCTCTACGATTAACCGCAAGATACGAAAGTGCATTAATGGTGGTTTCTTCAGCGACGCCAGATTTATTAAAACTCAGAGTGTGGTCATTTAAACCTTCTATGTCGGTAAGCGTTATTTGTTCTAACAAGGCATTTTGAGCAAAGTAACCTCGGTGACGTTTAAGAACCAAGCGCTCTTCGCTCCAATCATCCAATGAGAAAGGTCCTGTTCCGATATAGGCACTGCGGCCACTCGAAAAATAAGTACGCTTACGACGATAAATAGACGCGTGTGGACTAGTCAAAGCATGGAGAAACATTGGGTTTGCGTATGTCAGCTCAATAGTCAGTTGTTTATCACCCACCACTTGAACATCACTGACCTGATCAAATAAAGACTGTACCGGACCTTCAATATTTTTTAGCTGCAACAAACATTGAGCAACATCTTTGGCCGTTAAAGTTTCACCGTCATGGAATAACACATTCGGTCTCAACCAAAAATGCAGAAAGCGCCCTTCCATCTTCCAATGGTGCGCGAGGCTCGCTTGGGGATTTCCATCATGACCTTGGACGAGTAGCGTATTGTAGAGGCTTCTTAAGATGTGATGTTCAGCAGTTCGGTATGTTTTGGCTGGCTCAAGGTTATCGACCCACGGATATTGAGTGATCAGTAAATGGTCATGTTGTTGATTGAACAGACTATGTTTTTCAGTCGCTAGCGTCAGTGCCTTTATTGCCGCATCACCATAGCTTTCTAGAAGACGGGGAATAACATTAAAGCCCCCCTGTTCTAACTGAAGCGCTAACACTTGTTCTAATGCTTCGGGAAAACTGACCAAAATTCTAAATTGGCTAAGCTTCCCTCTCCCTTTAGACGGAATCCAACAAATCCAGCGATATTCCGATAAGCATTTAAGAATGATCGAAGTGTTTCTGCGAGAAGTCGATAGCGAGTGTTCGAGATCATCGATCGTTAGATGATACTCTTCACCTATTTCATACTTTGCAATAAGTTGTTGAAGTCTACGTAAGTTAGCGTCGTTCATTGAATTCCAGACTAGAGCTGTATGTCAAATGTCATTAATATCAGTATGAATTAAACTTTACACTGAAATATCTATAACAAGTTTTGGCTTTAAATATCAATAAATTAGATAAAAAAGCCTTTAATCACTCCGTTTTACTAGGGCTCCACTTACCTTCATGAATCGCTGAATTGACGTCTCTTCTTGGTAACCAACCCATGGTTTCAAGTTCTGGCTTATCTTTGAAGTGGTCAACGTAACCAATGCACAGGTACGCCACAATATCGATGTTTTCTGGTATATCTAATGCGTCTCGCAGTGTTGAGTCATGCAGGATACTCACCCACCCTAAGCCTAGGTTTTCGGCTCTAGCTGCCAGCCATAGGTTTTGAACCGCACACACGGTGCTGTACAGATCCATCTCTTGTTTGATGGTTCTACCTAACACGACCTTTCCGGTTCGGTTGCGATCGCAAGTCACGCAGACACCGATCGGTGATTCGACGATGCCTTCCAACTTTAGACGCTTATACATTGCCTGCTTTTCATCGGTGAACATTTCCGCGGATTCCGCATGAGCCTGATTAAAACCGGCTTTGATTTGTTGCTTGGTTTCGATATCACGGACAACGACAAAATCCCAAGGCTGCATAAAGCCAACACTGGGAGCATGGTGCGCTGCGGTTAGCACACGCATCAAAACGTCTTCTGGGATCTCATCAGGAAGAAACTGACCACGAACATCTCGGCGAGAAAAAATCGTTTTATATACTGCATCGCGTTCATTCGGCGTAATTTCCATACATCCCTGTCTTATCGTCGTCTTATTGAGCCAGTATTATCCAACTAAAGTGTGTATGTTGCTAGTAGTACACAAGCAACATGGTAGAATGCCGCCATTAATCTTATCCTTGTATAAGATTGTTAAACCTTTCCATCGCTATTTAGCCAAATCATACCGAGAAACTTATGCCATTTTCCAAGCTTGGATTAAGCTCACCTATTGTTAAAGCCGTTGCAAAACAAGGCTATGAAAAGCCAACCTCTATTCAAGAAAAAGCAATTCCGATTGTGCTTTCTGGTAAGAACCTAATTGCTGCTGCACAAACAGGTACAGGTAAAACTGCGAGCTTTGTTCTCCCTATCTTAGAAATGCTAAGTAAAGGTGAAACACAACGTAAAAAACGTATTCGCGCTGTTATTCTGACACCAACTCGTGAGCTTGCGATTCAGGTTGAACAGAACATTACTAAATACGCGAAGTTCCTAAACCTAACATCACTAGCGATGTACGGTGGCGTGTCTTACCAACACCAGAAAGACCGCTTGATCGAAGGTGTCGATATTCTTGTGGCAACTCCAGGTCGTTTAATCGATATGTACGGACAACGTGCCGTTCATTTTGATGAAGTTGAAGTACTGGTTCTTGATGAGGCCGATCGCATGCTAGACATGGGTTTCATCGAAGACATCAACAAGATCATCGCGCGTTTGCCACAAAACATTCAAAACCTGTTGTTCTCAGCAACGCTATCAACGCCAGTTCGTGCGCTAGCGAAAAGCGCAATCAGTGAAGCGGAAGAGATTTCAATTGCCAAAACTGACGCTTCTAAAGCGAACATTGAGCAATGGTTAGTGACCGTAGATAAAGACCGTAAGTCTGCACTTTTAAGCCACATGATCACTGACGGTGAGTGGGACCAAGCGCTTATCTTTATCGAGACTAAGCACGGCGCGGCTAAGCTAGTTGCCCAACTTGAAAAACGTGGCATCCAAGCTGAAGCTTTCCACAGTGGACGTAGCCAAGCGATTCGTGAAAAGATTCTGGCTGACTTTAAGAAAGGTCGTCTAAAATATCTAGTTGCGACAGGTGTTGCTGCTCGTGGTATCGATATCGATAATCTAAGCCGCGTAGTAAACTACGACATCCCATTCCCAGCAGATGATTATGTTCACCGTATTGGTCGTACTGGCCGTGCTGATGCATCTGGTGAAGCGATCTCTTTCCTATCGAAAGACAACTTCAAGAACCTGTGCATTATCGAAAAACGTCTTGGTCACTTGATTGAACGTCGTGTTGTTGAAGGTTTTGAACCACGCAAAGAAGTGCCAATCTCTGTATTGAACTTCGTTCCTAAGAAGAAAAGAGAGCAGCAACAAGACTAAGTAATTTCAGCTATAGAAATGAAAAAGTCGCATTAGCCAAAATGAAAATAAAACGAAGCCCATGTGGCTTCGTTTTGCTCTTAGAAATACAAATAAAATTGAGGCAATAAGATGATCACTCCTATCGCAACGAGATTAACCCGAGGCCAAGACCTAAAGCTTGAGATCCAAAAGCTAGTGACAGCGCACAATATCTCAGCGGGCTCTGTCGCGTCTTGTGTCGGGTGTGTTTCTCAACTCAATATTCGTCTGGCTAATGCAAACAACACCAAGCTAATCAAAGCTCCATTCGAAATCGTATCTGTGATGGCAACGCTAACCCCGAACCACCAGCATATTCATATATCCGTTGCTGATGAAAATGGTGACGTGATTGGCGGGCATCTGCTTGAGGGAACGATTATCGCCACCACCGCTGAATTAATTGTGCACCGTTACGATACTTTGACCTTCAACAGAGAGCATGATGATACGACGGGTTACACTGAGCTCACTATCAGCAGTAACACATAATAGCTTCACTGATAGCAGCACCAAACGCCTCATATAAAGCGATACCACCCAATAGTAATTAGGAAACACGATGGCTTCAAACTCCGCAGACTCCGTTATCGTTCTCGATTTCGAAACCACAGGCTTATCACCAAACATGGGTGACCGAGCGATTGAAATCGGTGCGGTTAAATTAGTTAACGGCGAAGTCGTCGACACCTTTCAGCAACTCATGAACCCAGGGTTTCGTGTTAGTGGATTCATTGAAAGCTATACCGGAATCAGTAACCGTATGTTAAGCACAGCGGCCAGTTGCAGTGAAGTGATGGATGAGTTTGCAGACTTTATCCAAGGCAGCCAACTTGTTGCTCACAATGCATCGTTTGATAAGCGCTTTCTCGATGCGGAATTAGACTTTATTGGCCGAGACTACACAGGCAAGTTCGCTTGCTCAATGTTGATTGCTCGCCGCCTAATCCAAGATGCGCCGACTCATAAGCTAGGCGACCTTGTGCGCTTTAAGAATATCGACAACGACGGTACTTTCCACAGAGCGTTAGCCGATTCAGAAATGACAGCACGGTTGTGGTTATTGATGATTGATGAGCTTCAAAGTGACCACGGCATTCAACAGCCGAGTTTTCAACTGATGCAGAAAATATCTAAGACCGCTAAAGGCTCTATTCCAAAGCTGCTGATGAGCAACAGAAATTAAATATCTAAACTCTCTCCCCTTCAAGTTTGATTGACAGGCTAGTCACATGGATAACTACTAGCCTTTAGAACGAAAGAAGACTCTACTCCTGCAGTGATTCAAATGTTCCTTTAAGGCTTGCTAATTCACTCATGAAATAAGCCCACTGCTTATTCGTACTGCTTTCTACGATATCGACTAAAAAATTGGCTGATGTCTGCATGTTCTTGTTAAGCTCAGGCTCAAGTCCTTCAGGGTAATAAGCTTCATTGTTCAAAAGTAAGTTCATAATAATCGGCTGAGCTATATCTAAGTCGCTTTTCTTTTCCATCAGTGTCGATAAATCTTGGTAGGTATTATTTTGATATTGGCGCCAGTTATCGTTGGTATTTACCCACTTTTGGGACCAAGCAAGAATAATCTTTTTTTGCTCTTTCGATACCGTCCCTAGCCATCGCTCTAACCGATCTTCAATTCGACTTCGATAACGTTCTCTCGAATCTTCATCATTCAATGATAATCTTTCTTCGTAATATTCTTGCTGCTTTTCCCTAAAGTTCTTTAAGAATTCCTTATCTTGTTTAGGGTTAAACTGCATGCTTAAAGCGTAAATATCGGGAGAGAACTTACTAACGATTGAGCGAATATGGTCTTTAATTTGGTCACTTTGTTCAGTGATAAAAGCAGAACTCATATCAGAACGGTCTGTGTTTTGGATCACTTCTAATTGCGAAATATATAACGGCAGTTGAGTTTCTTTATGCCATTGCTGTAATAAGTCGAGGTGCTCTTCGAGCTCTGATTCTTGACTATTGGATAGAGAAACAAAGTCTTCAATATAGCTAACCGCAAACCAGCTTATATTGTTATAGGCAAATTTAGTCCCGCAGCCAGAGAATAGAAAACAGCTTAATAAGACTAACCAACGACACTTTCTCATTACACCCTCTCACAACATTTTACTCAACAACGAACCTCAAGACGATCTTATAACATTAGCTACAAAATTGGGTTCTCGTAAAAACTTTCGGATAAATTGAGACTCAGACTTGCTAATCTAACTATTTCGGCAAATGATTAAACTAAAAATAATTAATAGCAGTGATGTAACTTGATTTTTATTACTCATTTGACGCAATACGAACCCTATAAATGAGTTGGGTTGGCGTATTTCAAATGATTGATATTTGGGAGGGGAGCTATGGCCGCTATTCCTGATCATCCAAGCGATTTAGAATATGAGCTTTGTTATTTTGACGATGGTTCAATAACCACAATCACGATATTGGTTCACAATCGAAAGGAAGCGATGACTTGGTATCTTAGCGAGGGAAAACATATCAACGATCTTTATTCGATAAGACCCGATGAATAATGCTTTGGTAAAGAGAACTAGGTCGATAAACCTAAGAGAGTAAACTTGAGTGGCATTTTGTGGAACACCCTTTACTGCAATGTCATTAAGTAGCAATCTCGTTAATTAGACATATCGCAGCAAAGGGATTCAGTCTCGAATTATTTCAGAATTCGGGCGCGGAACTGACGACCCTTCATCTTACCTGATTCGATTTTGCCTAATGCTTTCTTAGCCATTGATCTTTCTACAGCAACGTAAGCGCGCATCGCGAACAAGTTGATCTTACCTACTGATTTACCATCAATACCGCCTTGGCCTGTCAACGCACCAAGGATATCACCTGCGCGAAGTTTCGCTTTCTTACCACCATCAATCTGGATAGTTACCATGTTTGAGTAGTACGGCTTAGCAATTGGTTTAGCTGGCAACTGAGACGGTTCGATTGGCATATCCATGTACTCATCAATTTGAGCAACACGGTGCATCTCTTTTTCACTAAAGAAGCTAATTGCAACACCTTTGCTTCCTGCACGTCCAGTACGACCGATGCGGTGTACGTGAACTTCAGGATCGCGAGACAACTCAAAGTTGAACACAGCATCTAGGTTATCAACATCAAGACCACGAGCAGCAACATCTGTTGCAACCAAGATAGAGATGGTTTTATTTGAGAACTGAACCAAAGCTTGGTCACGTTCACGCTGTTCCATGTCGCCATGAAGCTCAATAACACTGAAGCCACGGTGGCTTAGCTCGTCGTTTACGTTCTGTACTTCTTTCTTAGTATTACAGAACACAACCGCTGACTCTGGTTGATGATGAAGAAGCATTAGCTCTAGTGCGTCATCACGAGCTTCAGTACCTTCAACCTTATAAAAGTGTTGCTGGATGCTTGAGTGATCGTGCGTTGATTCAACCTTCACCATTTCAGGGTTATTCATGATACGGTCTGCAACAGATTTAATCTGTTTAGGGAAAGTTGCACTGAACAATAACGTTTGACGATCTTTTGGTGCTGCTTCAATAACAGCATCTAGTGCATCTTGGAAACCCATTTCCAGCATGCGGTCGGCTTCATCTAACACAAGTGTGTTCAACTCAGACAGGTCAATACGGTCTCTCTCTAGGTGGTCCAGGATACGACCAGGAGTGCCCACAAGAATGTGTGCGCCATGCTCTAATGAACCAATTTGTGGGCCCATTGGCATACCGCCACATAGTGTCAGCACTTTAATATTGTGAATACCACGAGCAAGAGTACGGATCTCTTTTGCTACTTGGTCTGCTAGCTCACGAGTCGGACATAACACTAAAGACTGAACACGGAAACGCTTAACGCGTAGGTTTTGCAGCACGCCTAAACCAAAAGCAGCTGTTTTACCTGAACCCGTTTTACCCTGACCGATAACATCCTTGCCATCCAGAATAGTAGGAAGACTTAACGCTTGAATAGGCGTCATTTCAGTATAACCAAGAGAATCTAACGTATTTAGAAGCTCTGACTTAAGGGCGATTGAAGAGAATTTTGAAGTGCTCAATGGAAATATCCAACTGGTGAAAAACAGAGTGCATTATGAGTGTTTTTGAAAATTATTCCACCTTAATCACAGTTTTGAAGAAATAGGTTAGGCGAACACAAAAAAGCCAGCTTTGTTGGCTGGCTTATCGTCATTTTCGAATTACTTCTTATGGCACACCGTGACCTTTAGAGGCAACCCAAACGCGATACCATTGCTCACGAGTCAGTTCGATTTTCAGTGAATCAACGGCCGTTTTCACTCGCTCAATCTTACCTGAACCAATAATAGTAATCGGATTAGACGGTAATCGACGAACCCAAGCGTAAATTACTTGGTCAATACTATCTGCACCCACTTCTTGGCGAATGGCTTCTAGTTCATTACGAACACGAATCGCTTGTGCTGAATCGCCACTAAAGATGCTACCACCACCGAGACAAGACCACGCCATTGGACGAATACGGTTCATCTGCAGTTGATCTAGCGTGCCATCATGAGCTACTTCGAAGTTCAATGGGTTGATTTCAACTTGGTTAGTCACTAGTGGCTTACCTAGTCGAGATTGCAGTAAGTCGAACTGACGCGGTGAAAAGTTAGAGACACCGAAGTGCTTAACTTTACCTACCTTATGTAGTTCAGCGAACGCTTCTGCCACTTCATCCGCGTCCATCAATACGTCAGGGCGATGAATCAGTAATACATCAAGTTCGGTTACACCCAAACGCTCTAGAGAGTTATTTACTGATTGGTAAATATGGTGCGCGCTGGTGTCATAGTGATTGATCTTGCGATCTGGAGTGTGGTCACCACACAAGTTGATGTCGCACTTGGTGACGATTTGAATATCATCACGAAGGCTTGGCTCAAGCGCTAATGCTTCACCAAACAACTTTTCACATTGGTAGTTACCGTAAATGTCCGCGTGATCAACCGTTGTGATGCCAAGATCAATGTGCTGCTTTAGGAAAGTCAGACGTTGTTGCGGGGTCATACCCCACTCAGCTGTACGCCAGTATCCTTGCACCAGCTCAGAAAGTTCTGGGCCTTGTGGCGCTACCGTTACTTTTGCAACCATGGGTTGTCTCCTTTATCAATACTGAACGTATCCTAAGCTCGTTTTACCGAAGGCTCAACGTATAACAAATGGCAAAGGTAAACGCTTACTAAAAATGTGAGAGCCACAGAAAAACGAACACTTAAATGAATTATAACTTGCTGTCTGCCCGTGAGCCGTTCTCCTGAAAGGCTTGTTTACTCTGATGAATGACGAAACCATCTATAAATTTGAGCAATTAAAAGCGATTTAGTTCAACCGTTAACTTGTCACCATCACTATGTAACTTAATCCAAGGGGCTGAAGAACTAGAAGAAGATGAGGAAGAGCTAGGCACATTCCATACACTCATTTGCTCAGAGGAATGATGTGGTGAGTTGATGAATTCTACGAGTTGTTTATCTACCTTGTCGTAACCAACTCCCTCACGTTTCGCTTGTTCGAGTTGAGCGACGACATCAAAATCATCCTCTCCAATGCGAATTGAACTGAGAGCAAAACCATCTTGACGAAGATACGCCTGAAGCCTTGTGTAACTTAGGTTCGAATATGGCAGATTTATGCGAACCACTTCGACGCTAGAGTCACCCAACTCCAGTTCAACATAAACATCCAAATCGTAATATTGGGTTAAGTCACTGCACAACAGAGTGCCTTCAACTTCGCCACAATCCATAAGATCGATATCGTTAATATAGTTTTGAGAGCTCGGTTGAGTTGGCTTGCTATTGAATACCGTTCGCAACCACCAGCTTTCACTCCCTTGCGCAGAAAATGAAAAGGTACCAAGAGCCAATAACAAAGGTAGGATTAAGACAAAAAGAGTTCTCATTAATTGTGCTTATTTCACGCGGTATGGAGCGTGCATTATACGTGACCAATCGACCAATAACCGCTCGATTTACATCTATAAAACTAAAAATATTGCTCAAAGATAAGATTAACAAACTTGATACTAGGAAGAGTTGCACTCTGTTATATCTGTCGTCACACAATACACCCCATGAATGTGTCATAATGTTGAAATTAATGAATAATTTACAAGGAACGTCCATGACTGCAACGAACTATCTCAACCAATTGAACCAAAAGTATCTTGCGACTCATAAAGCGAAAGAAGACTTCTTTTGGGATACTTATATGGGGATCAGTGACGACCATGATGGCTCGACACTCGCGCAGACCCAGTGGACTGAATTTCTTAGCTCTGCCGAGCAAATTGCTGCTATCGAAACGCAACTCGCTACTATCGAAGAAATTCAAGACCCTCAAGAAAAAGAGAGCACGCTAACAGGCTTGAATGGTTGGTTAGCGACCTTTAGATCTCACGCTATTGAGTCTGAGCAATCACAGAAGCTTAAAGCCGAACTCATAAAGTTTGAGGCTGAACTGTTTGAGAAAAAACAGAATCATGTAATGACTTACGTGAATGAAGCGGGCGAACACACAGAAGGGTCATTACCGGTTCTAGGTTCAACAATAAGAACCAATAGTAATGAAAAAGTTAGGCTTTCAGCTCACCAAACACTATTAGGTTTAGAGCAGTGGCTGCTGGCTAACGGCTTCATTGAACTCATCAAAAAACGTAACCAATTTGCTCAATCACTGGGGTTTAAAACCTTCTTTGATTATTCCGTCGTTAAAACCGAGCAGATGACAACTGAGCAACTGTTTACAATTCTGGATGACTTTGAAGTTCGCACGCGAGATAACCATCAACAAAGCCTAGAGAGCTTAACTCAGAAAAAAGGTCAGAGCGCTCTAGAAGCCCATAATTTCACCTACTCTTTTGCAGGTGACGTCATGAATGACTTAGACCCTTATGTTCCATTTTCAAAGTCACTAAGGCGTTGGGTTGAGTCTTTTGGTCGTCTTAATATCGAATACTCACAAGCAACATTGAAATTAGATTTGCTTGATCGTAAAGGAAAGTATCCAAACGGTTTCTGTCATGGGCCAGTTCCTTCTTTCTACGATCAAGATACTTGGGTAGCTGCACAGGTCAACTTCACGAGCAACGCCAAGCCCGACCAAATCGGCAGCGGTTATGATGGTATCAATACGCTGTTTCACGAGGGCGGCCACGCTGCACATTTCGCTAATGTTAAAATGAATGCGCCTTGTTTCTCTCAAGAATTTGCACCAACATCGATGGCTTATGCCGAAACTCAATCCATGTTCTGTGACAGCTTATTGAATGACGCCGATTGGCTAAAACAATATGCCCTGGATTCAGAAGGCCAAGCAGTACCTGATGAGCTAATCAAAGCCATCATAGATAACAAACAACCGTTCAGAGCCTACCAAGAACGAAGCATTCTTGTTGTTCCCTATTTCGAACGAGCACTTTACGAATTGGCGGATGAAGATCTGACACCTGAAAAGATCACTGCTCTTGCTCGTAGCAGTGAGAACACGATTCTTGGATTGGCTTGTAGCCCTCGCCCATTAATGGCGATCCCTCATCTATTGTCGGATGAAGCCTCTTGCGCATATCAGGGTTACTTATTAGCTCATATGGCCGTGTATCAAACTCGTGCATATTTCACCGATAAGTTTGGTTACTTAACGGATAACCCGGAGATCGGCCCTTTGTTAGCTAAGCACTATTGGCACCAAGGAAATAGCGTGAATCATAATGGGACAATCGAAAGCCTGACTGGGGAAGGTTTTAATGCCAAGTACCTCGCTGACGAGTGCAACTTATCGCCAGAAGAAGCTTGGGCTATTGAAGATCAAAAAATCAAACAGCTGTCGACAAGAGAGCGAGCACCAGTCGCTGATTTGAATGCGAAGATATCGATCGTCGATGGAGCAACTGAATTAGCGAATAACGACAAATCAAATTCTCAAATGTGTGATGAGTTTGAACACTTTATCGTTGGGCAATACGGCCGATAGCGGGTGCTGAGCATCTGTAAGCAAGGTTGAACCAAAAAACTCAAACGAAAAAAAGGACGATATTTAATCGTCCTTTTTATTTACAGCATCGACCCTACACAGTGACACAATTTAAACGAGATTGAACATCAAAAATAATGTCGACAGAATCAAGGCTTCTTAGTGATTTCCTATGAATACCACATATCTGCCCTGTCAAAACAATATAAAACTTTTCTGTTTTGAGTAAATTCCAAGCTTCATCAAGAGATTCAGCATAAACCTTGTTCTTGAGATCTTGCGGGCGAGTACCTGCAACTCTTCCATGTTTACGCGCCAATTCAAATAATCCATTTCGATTCGGTTTACATGTAAACAGAGTGTCATTTCCGTAAATAACACCCTTGGCAGTAATGCTCTTAACCATTACATTCTCCAGATTATCATTCCACTCATAACACTGAGTGCCAAACCACATATCGGTTGGATACTTAAACGGCAAAACGAAGAGAACATGGTGTAACGACCGGGCATGCGACACACCATAGCAATCAGATTTAAAGTTCTTAAGCTCTCAAAGCTATTAAGAGCTTAGAAGTAGTAGTAAGCTGCTGCGAATACGTGTGTTTCTTCGTCGTACTGTGCGCTAGTTGAACCCATGCGTGCACCATCAATATCTTGTTTGATATCAATACCCATGTCAGCGTTGTCTGCAATACGGTACATTGCCGCGATGTTGATGTAAGAAGCATCTACGTCCGCTTGGCCATCAAGTTCATTGCTGTTAGAGGCGTAACCAGCTGCAATTGTTAGGTCTTCAGAAACCGCGTAACCACCTGAAACGTAGTAACCCGTGTCTTTCTCAGAATCTGCGTCATCAATCCAAGAGTTCATACCTAGTGTTAGGTCACCAATTTTTACGTTACCAGTTACCGTGTAAACTTCGTAATTAGCTTCGTAATCACGGTTTTCGTAACCTGCGTATAGGTTGAATACTTCTTGCTCTAGACCGATGTAGCCGTTCACACCTTTGTCGAACTTATCATTGTTACGAGAATCTTTCGTTTCGAAGTAAGAGATACCGTAAGCGATACCGCTTGTTGCACCCTGGAACTTAACAACATTGAAGCCGTCAGAAGCATCACCAGCAGAAGCGCCAAACTCGTAAGTGTTATCACCAGCACCGTCAACTTTATCTAGTGCTGTATCATTTTCCCAACCGAATGAAGCGATACCGAAACCAGTGTCAAAACCAAGCCAAGCTTTGTCTACATCAGCAGCAGGGCCAGTATCGATGCCATTTGTCCACTTGTAGTTAACTGAATCATTCGCTGAAACGTTATTGTCTGTTGTGTAGTTCACCATCAAGTCTGTTTCGAAGTAGCCAACAATACGGTTGTTACGGTAGTTTACTGCAAGTGTTAGGCCTGTAGCCCAGTCATCGTAGAATGCTTTAGAACCAGTATCGTAGTAACCGCCAACACCCATAGCACCAGATACTGAAAATTGATCTTTATGCATTGAATCAAATGCGAACATGTCTTCATTCTGGCTGTTTTGGCTGCTTGTATTTACCGCGAAAGCTGAACTTGAAATGCTTGCAATCGCAAGTGCTACTAATGTCTTTTTCATAATAACCACTACCTATATATTGATTCGGCCTTGTTAGTCCGGCCTTTTGGAGTAGCGCTATTGTTCAAAAATTTGTGTTGTGGATATACCGTAAAACTACTGGAATTTTATCGTTGCGATGAATTTAATTACATAATGATATGTTGATATTACTTTTATATTGAGAAGCGCAACCCAATCGTAAACCCAATATCAGTGCTGTTATCCATATTGCGAATATTCTCTGTCATCAAGGCTTCTAAACTAAACCTATTGAATCGGTACCTATAACCGAGCACCACTTCATTAGACGGCTCTGAGAAATCTGGTTCATCCGTTGCCCACCCTCGATAATTTAAAGACTCAACTAACAAACTGTGCCGAGCATTAAACATATACTCATACCCTAATGCCCAACTTGCGCTGAACCCCTCTAAACTAACTAAGTAGTCATCACCGTTACGGTGAACCAAACCTACCGTTGAAAAAAAGTTATGCCTTAAGGTGATAAAGCTGTAGTTAAGTTGGACGCCTTGTTCGAAGCTAGTTCTGGCAAACCGGCCACTTTTTACGTTGTTGTAAAATAAAGAGCCACCAGCAGAGAGCGACATCGGCCCTCTAGAATGCAACAGAAGCTCATTGTAAAAAGTCAGCGCATTGGTTAAATCATCCCCCTCAAAATCAGACACATGAACCCCTGCATGATTAAAATCCATGGTGAACTGATCTTCAGCCACTTCATCACGGCCATTTTGTCCAATACCAAACAGATCGTGAAAACCCATCACAAAACTGTCTAAACCATTATCTTTTGCAGTCACAACTCGATAATCCAGCTCGGTTTTCCAAATTGGAGATGCTTGCCACTCAATCGCAATATTTGACTGGTTTTGATAATAGTCGAGCGAATACGCACTCGTGTGTGCCCATATACTGGCTTGGGTATAAGAGGACTTGAACTCAATAGTCCCCACCCTTTTGGGCTGAGCAGAACGAAGTTGTGTTGAAAGCACATTTGAATGAATAGGTGACTGCGCATAGACAAACATTGGGGATGCGTTCGCGCTTGCAGTAGGATGAAAAAAAGTCAGTATCGAGACTGAAATACTCAGTAACGCCCTTAAACTTATCACAGTGTTTACTCGGTTGTATAAATGCCCGATTTTATTAAAAAACACCGTTCAATTAATGCAGTAGATCTACCGCTTATCATCCTAACATTTAGATTAAAGAGTTATAAAAAAACGAAAATTAGAACCTCTCGAAAATGTAAACATCTTATCTTGCACTGTGCTTTACGAACGCATAGTCTTCGGTATATTAACCTGATGAATATATTGATAGAGGAAAGGTATGTCGGCTACTAACCTAAATTTTGAACAATTGTTGATGAAGCAATCGACGACTCTCATCAATAGCGATCCTCAGTGTTTTCAAGCTACTTGGTCAGAAGCGAGCTTTGACGTACTCGATTGGTTTGGGATGGATCGTTTAACACTCTACCCTAACTCAATGGTCTTACTGGAAGACGGAAAGACTTGTTCAGTATCGAAAGCGAACATACCCCCGGTCAATAAACAGAATCTCATTGGTGGCAACTATCTTGATTATTTAAAGCTGCTAAAGACCAAAAAAACTTATCTCGCGTTTTCGAAAGACGACCTCGAGAACACTCAGAATTACGTATTAAAGCAGTTATACAAAGAAGGGGGGCGATGGCACTGCATCATTCCTTTGCAACTCTTTAACCAACGCTGGGGAGCACTGTCTTTTACTAACTTTCACGACAACGATACCACTTTCGATCTCGAAGACATCCAGCGCTTAAAATTAGTCTGTGAGCTTTGGCTCTGTTATTGGCAGCACTCAACGCTAGCCAGAACATTAAAGCAAAATGAGAACCTGTTAGAAGATGACAGTGATAAATTACTATTACTCACCAAGAAGCAGACCAAAGTGTTGGCACTTATTGCTCAAGGCCTAAGTGCAAAAGAGTGTGCGGAACAGCTCCATCTAAGCTCTCGAACTATAGAATCGCATAAGTACAGAATGCTTGGGTTGCTCGATTTGAACAACCACAATGACCTCCTTCAGTTCGCGTTGCGTAATGGGTTAGGTATTACAGAAAACCTGCACACAACGCGTTAAAACAATCTATTAACCCTGTAAATCATTCTGTGTTCGATGACCTTCAGCTATTTATATCTGAAGGGTCTGTATTTATGAAAGCTCTATATTTCTTGGTTTAAGGACACTGGCTACTCGTTACCTTCACTCAGAGCAAATTTAATTTCATCCGACGAAAAGCCTTTTCGACTTAGCATAGCGTAAGCTTTTGAGCGCTCTTTGTGATCGTTGAGGTCATAAGATTTCTTTTGTAGTTGTTCTAAACACGAAGAGTAAAAATCCAGTTGCTCTTCGTTAATTAACCGATCGACCAATTGTGGCAATTCGCTCGTGTCTATTTGTCGCTGTCTAAGCTCTTGCTGAATAGCAGTCAAGCCTTTGCCTTTACGAGCATACTTAAGCACTTCTTTTTCCAAATCGGCTTTCTCTGCCTTAATTTGAATATTACTCTTCAGTTCATGCGCTTGTGGGTGCTGGTCAATCGCTACCTTAACTTGTTGATAGCTAAAACCACGCTTTTGCAGCGTCGCAACCAGCTTTTCACGACTCATGGTAAAGCTTGTGTAATAATGGTTGATTCGGTCTATCAAGATAGTTTGTTCATCAATAGACTTTTCGAAAGACACCTTATGGATAGCATCAGAAATCACTGAGTCCGTCAGGCCCTTCTTTTTCAATTTTTCAGCAATATACCGAGAACCAAATTCACCTGAGAACGCTTGTTCTACAAATTGTTCAGCAAACACTTGGTCAGACTTGAGATACCCAAAGCCCTTCAAAGTATTCAACGTTTCATCGATCCATTCTTGATTGTCGGTTTTCACTTTGAGCTTCGCGACCAACTCACTTTCCGTCATATCTCTCTGAGTTAAATGCCACATCGCAGAGTTCATAACACTTTCAATTCGCGTCGCTTTTCTTACCGTTGTATTTCTACCATTCGTTTTTTGCTGTGAATCATCCATTCGCTTTCAACTGTCCAGATTAAGCCTACCCCATCATAACTTAATTCTAAGGTGGTTGAGTTACCTAAAAGAGTGAAGCTCAATATAATACCAATCGTAGTAAATAACTGTTCACCCTAGCTGGTTAAAACGCTCGATAACGGCGTTAGAACTTTTGATTGTAGAATAACTACTTATCAAAAATTTCTGCCTTGTTCTCAAGCCTTTTTCCTGCGCTATTTCTGATCACTTACTTACTGTGATTGGTATAAACTGGCAGCCAATAAAAATGGACGCTTATTCAGCGTCCATTTGATATCACATTAAGAAGAGATCGACCTTAAGCCGTACTTAGTTCTCTCCGTATTAGCTATTCTCGTACTAGCCTTTTTCCGGGTTAGTTCTCTTCGTGATTGTAAACATGTACATCTCGTTGAGGGAATGGAATCGTGATGCCCTCTTCATCGAAGCGTTTCTTCACGGTTTCCGTCACATCCCAATACACTTCCCAGTAGTCATCTGTCTTAACCCAAGGTCTTACAACAAAATCAACTGAAGACGTATTTAAGGTGTGAAGCTTGATCATATGCTCTGGTTTTTTCAACACTAGAGGGTGAGCAAGAATGATGTCGTTCAATACCGATTTTGCTTTATCGATATCATCTGAGTAACCGATACCAAAAACCATATCAACACGTCTCACACGCTCTGCTGTGATGTTGTTGATCACGTCACCCCAGATCTTGTTGTTTGGGATCACCAAGCGTTGGTTATCGATGGTTTGAACGGTTGTCGATACTAAGCTCATGTCTTTTACAGTGCCTTGAACACCAGCGACTTTGACCATGTCGCCAACATCGTACGGACGGTAGATCAAGATCATCAAGCCCGATGCAAAGTTAGACAGCGTATCTTGCAATGCAAAACCAATGATGACACCCGCAACACCGAAACCCGTTAATAGTGGTGCTAGCTCAATCCCTATTTGAGACAGGGCGATCAGCAAACCAACAAACACGACCGCTTTAGATGCAATTGATACAAAGAAGTCCTGCATCAATACACTGAAGTCCATTTTAGAGTGCGAAACACTCTTACGAACGGTTTTACGAGCCACATTAGCAATAAGGCGAGTTACATACAAAATACCGAGGAAAAGCGCGAGTTTAACGATAAATGAAGGGGTATTTTCAAAAGCCCATGAACTGAATGAACGAAGCCAACCATCCAACAACTCCAGTGCAACATCAACATCCAATACATCAGCGTTAATGTCGCCGGTGGTCGCTAATAGAATACGCTTGTACGAGGTGACATCCACACCAAATGGCACCATCATGGAGATACTTTTCTCTAAGCTGGCAACCATAACGCTGGTTCGTTCTCTGAAACGTATTAATTCAGTTTTTATCGTCGCCTTTTCTTCTTCACTCACAAAAGACAAACGGCGCTCTAAATCTTGACGCTGCGTGTCTGTGTAGAGAATCGCATTTGTCAGATATTGCGAACGAGAAACTAGTGCGGTTTTTAACTGACTTTCCGCAGCCGATACATCAACGCCTCGATCTTTTGACCAACTTAAGGTCTTAGAAAGTTGCTGATAGTAGTCATCCATCATTCCGATACGTTTTTGAATCAACAATTCAAGACGCTTTTTTGCATCCCCTTCAGCCGAACGGTTGTCTTTGCTCATAGAGACAATTTTAACTTCGTTCAATGACAGTAAATGCTGTAAAAGCTCTACTTGCTGGGCTAGAACAGCGTCTAAGCCTTGCTTCTTATCAGATGATAATTGGGAGGATATCTCTTTGCGTAGTGCTTGGTTCTTTCTTCGCAATATGTCTTCTAGAAACGGCTTTTCAGCATCGTGCGCTGTTTCTAATGTAGCGAGGTCCAGCATTAGCTGGTCTTGTACTTCTGCTATTTTATCGACGCTTTGCGCAAAACTTCCAAATGCGACAAACGCCAACATTAACAATAGACAACGCCAAACCTTCATCATACTAATTCCTATTATTGTCTAAATTGACCCTATAAATAGTAGTAAAAAGAAGATGGATAACAAGCATTTAAACATATGTTGTGTTAAAACTTTGCAAATTATCAGCCTGTATCTAATATTTGAGAGTTCCAATCCCCTCTTATGACCTGTAGAGTACGCAACCAACAAAGAACAACAGCCAATATCGTCATTTAGGTGCATGTACTAAATCGCCTTAAATCCTATGTTGGCTCACAGCAAAAGAGCATAAAAATGAACAACGAACTTGATGTTATTGAGTCTCTAGAAGAGCTAGAGCAATTCCTAATTTCAGTAGAAGCAGGGGGCTTAGGTCTTGAAGACGTTGAAGGCGTAGGTATGGCCACCAATAATTCTGATGGTCGTCATTTCGTTGCAGTATTCAACAGCAGTCACAAGGTTTTACTCGCTCGCTGGATCACTAAAGAAATCTTTGAAAATGGTAAAGACCTTGTGCGCAACGGTCCTCGCCGTTCTCACTAAATCTTTCCAATAGCACCAATGGTTAAAGCCCAATATGTCCATCTGCGATCTGTTGGGCTTTTTTGTATCTCCTGATAATGAATAGAGCACTCTATACAGGATAAATTGGCGATAACTTCCAGTTGTTGTGAACTTTATCTAGAGCTCAATGTCGTATTTGCGTGAGTTGGTGTTTATGCATCGTTTATCGTGTATCTACGGTTTATCGCGTTTATACATCGTTTCACTTTAACAATTTCATGACTTGTGACTCGAAGAGATCTTATTTAAGCTAACCGCAATTCAATGAGCTCGCTTTAACTATTAACTATTAACTATTAACAACTAACTGATTCAATTACTGACTGATTTGCTGAACACATCGCTACTTTTCTTATCCACACAGAACCGCCGACAAAAGCATTCGCTTTGGGCGCTGTTCCTTACCGGACTGGTTATCGTAATCTGTCTGGCGAGTGCGCTTTCTACAAACAAAGTAACCACTTCAGCTTCCCTAATTGGACAATCAATACTTGTCGGCGCAGAAACTAGCCATCCACAAGCAATCGTCGCATCTTTCGATAAAATGTCGGAGCTCTATGCTAGCGTTTTTGGTTCAGAAGCGTCTAAAACTCTGTCAGCGCCAAACTCTAGCGCGTGCAGCCTAAGCTCCAAAATGCTCACATTCGCGACACCTAAAACAGGTTGGCTGATTCCTTTTATCCTGTTTATTGCTGTTGCGTACAGCCTATCACCGCACATATCGAGATTGTCTAGAGATAACCATCGCTCTTCTCGACCTACAAAACACCGCTTACATCTAAAGCACTGTATATTTAGAGAGTAAATAACCGGGCTACTACACCCTTTTATTTATTTTTTGGAGATACATTTGTGTACAACACACTACTAACTAAGTTTGTCGATTCGTTGGCATTCTGCATGCGTACATGCGCGAAAACGCTAGTCACTGCCCTTTTGGTTATGACGTCATTTACTGCTTTGGCACAGACGACGGGCTGGCTCAGCGTGCCTGAACATCCACCAGTCAAGATGCGAATGATGTCGACGGGTGAACAATCGGACGACGGCTCTAAGATCCAAACCGTGCTCGATGTCGTGCTCGACGGCGACTGGAAGACCTATTGGCGCAGCCCAGGCGAAGGTGGCATTCCGCCAAGCTGGGACTGGTCTGGTTCAACAAACATAGAGTCGGTAGAGTGGCATTGGCCGATCCCTAAGTACTACGAACAACTCGACGTGATGACGTTAGGCTACAAAAAACACGTCAGCTTTCCCGTTACGTTGACACTGAAAGACAACACGAAGCCAGCACTGTTCAAGGCGTCGTTCACCTTTCCGTCGTGCACCAATATCTGTGTGTTAACCGATTACGACATCGAATTGCCGATTGATCCGCAAACATTAGAGCTCGATGAAGAAGCGATGTTCTTGTTCAATCAAGGCATGAGCCAATCTCCACGAGAAGCTAACCGCACTTCAGTAAACGGCCTGTTCTGGGATAAAAGTAAACAACAACTGGTGACTCAGCTAACAAGTAAGGAAGGCTGGGATAAACCGATGGTATTGATTGATGGGCAAGAAGTGCTTGATGACTTCTTCTCTCCACCAACCGTCCACATCACAGACAATACAATGACCGCGGTATTTGATGTGAGCAACTGGATAGGTGAAGTCGACTTAACGGACCGTACCGTGAGTGTCACCGTTTCAGACACTAATTTCGCCGAAGAGATGACGGCCCAAGTTGGCTCAGAACCGATCGCTTACCAAACAAGCAACAACGGCTTTTTGGCGATGATAGGCTTCGCTTTAATTGGTGGTTTGATCCTCAACATCATGCCATGTGTGTTGCCAGTATTAGGAATGAAATTAAACAGCATCATTCAAAACCAAGGTGCATCTAATCGTCATATCCGACTCTCATTCTTAGCTTCTGCTTCAGGTGTCATTACATCATTTGCGTTGTTAGCCCTAGGTATGACCGCTCTAAAAATGGGGGGTAATGCGATTGGTTGGGGAATCCAATTCCAAAATGTTTGGTTCATCGGATTCATGCTGATCATCACTTTGCTGTTCTCAATTAACCTGCTTGGGTTATTCGAATTCAGACTACCATCAGGTTTAAACACTTGGATGGCAACCAAAGGCGATGACTCACATTCAGGCCACTTTGTTCAAGGCATGTTTGCGACGCTGTTAGCTACGCCGTGTAGCGCGCCATTCCTAGGCACTGCGGTTGCTTATGCACTTGGAGCAAGTTACCAAGAGTTATGGGCTATCTTCATCGCGCTTGGTATCGGTATGAGTGCGCCTTGGTTGATCTTTGCGCTATTCCCAAGCCTAACCAAATTGCTTCCAAAGCCTGGGGCATGGATGTTCAAAGTTAAGCTGGTATTTGGCTTAATGATGTTCATTACCAGCCTATGGCTAACAAGCCTTCTGAGCCCATTCGTTGGCAAGTTCCCAACCATCTTGTTGTCGCTATTTATCGTGATTTCAGTACTGGTTTGGATTGGCATGAAACTGGGTCGCAAGGTGCTTATTCCTATCGTCGCAACCACAACCTTGGTGTTTGGTGCTGCATTGATCGTCGGTAGTGTCACCGCTGATAACTGGGCGACTCCGATTGTTGACGATCTCGCTTGGCAAAAACTGGATGCGAAGCAAATCCCTCAGCTCGTTGATGAAGGCAAAACGGTGTTTGTTGATGTGACTGCTGATTGGTGTATCACCTGTAAAGCCAACAAGATCGGCGTCATCCTTCAAGACCCTGTCTACAGTCACCTACAGCAAGAAGACATTGTTTTGATGAAAGGTGATTGGACAACACCAAGTGAAAGTGTCACTCAATACTTACAAAGTAATGGGCGATTTGGTGTGCCATTTAACATCGTCTACGGTCCGAGCTATAAAAGCGGTATTCCACTGCCTGTCATTCTCAACAGTGACACTGTCGTTCAAGCCATCGACGCTGCGAGATAATTGATGAAGACGCCCAACAACGAACAAAAGCCAAGCCGTCTTAAGAAGTGGGGAAAGGAACTCGTTTCAATGATACTGATCGTTGGCGTGGTTTCGTTTGCCATGGATTTTTACCACAGCAGAAGCATGCCTCAAGGAGACGCGATTCCAATCGTGGGTCAGTCGATCCAAGGGGAAGATATTGATGTTATCGAGCTAAGCAAAAACGGTAAGCCCGTTATTGTCTATTTTTGGGCGACTTGGTGTAGCGCGTGCAAATTGGTGAGCCCGACGGTTAATAGCTTCAGCGACTCCCATCAAGTAGTTTCTGTCGCACTTTCATCTGGCCCAGACGAACGTGTTCAGCGCTTCTTAGACGCCAAAGAGTATGACTTCCCTATTATCAATGATCTCTCTGGATCGATCAGCAGAAGTTGGGGAGTCAATGTCACGCCAAGTATTGTCATCATCAAAGATGGAAAGATCAGCAGCATCGCAACCGGCGTTACTTCCCCTATCGGCCTGTGGTTAAGAACCTACTTTGCATAACTCGCTCACTAAGAAAAACAGAGCAGAGCAAATGAACCGATTAAAGCCAATTTAACAAACAATAATACCGTGAGCGCGACCCAAAACGTGCTCACGATTATCAAGAATTAGAGAAAAACAACATGAAAAAACATCTGATTAGCACACTTATTTTAGGCTCACTAATGAGCACAAGTGCCTTCGCTGAGTTAAGCACAGAACAAACCCAGCAACTCGAAGAAATTAACCAGTTCCTGAAGGAGAATCCTTCTACTATTTCAGGATTGCATACCAGTTTAGAGCAGTATGTCGCAGGCCAAGCGCAAGCAAAGAAAGCTCAAGCTGAGAGTCACGACTGGTTATATAACAATGACGCTCACCCAATCACGGGCAACCCGAATGGCAAATCAGTAATCGTTAACTTTACTGACTACAACTGCCCTTACTGTAAGCGCTTGGAAAAAGGCTTGGTTCAATTAGCCTCTGAAAACAGCGACATTAAAGTGATCAACGTGTACTTGTCATTTAAGCAGCAACAAGTAGATGGCCTTGATACCAATGCGGCTCTATACGCGATGAAAGTATGGAAAGATAACCCAGCAGCCTTCCCTGAAGTCAACAGACTGCTGATGGCAAAAAGTGGTATTCACTCGAAAAGCTCACTAGAAGCCGTAGCCAAGAAGACAGGCACAGAAGCGGAACTAAAAACAACTCAAGAACAAAACCAGGTTCTAACCACTAACCATCAAACCTTTAGCGCTCTGGGTTTAACAGGAACGCCAACGATGATGATGAATGATCAGCTTCTACCGGGCTATGTGCCTTACGATCGACTTAAAGATATCGTGGATGATGCTTTTTAATCGAGCGTAGATAGAGATAAAGACTAGAAAGAGAAGTGAATAAAAGCCGACTCGCGCAACACCCAGTCGGCTTTTTCATTGTTTGAATAAAGTAGATAGTCCATTTACCTTAAATTTAAAGGTGAGTTGAATCCTAAAAACGACCAAAGTTAAAACGCGTACATTCTTTTGTCCGTCGATAGTTCAAAACAGTACTCTGCGTGTTTTCTAAGGCATTCAAACACTTCTCGATCCAACTTATAACTATCAACTTGTTCCGTTAATATCGCTAGAGTTTCTTCCAGTGTCATACCTTTACGATAGGGGCGAGACTGGGTTAATGCTTGGAATACATCGACTACAGCAACAATTCTACTGGGTTGATCTAAATCTTCAGCCGTTTTACCCATCGGATAGCCTGAACCATCTAACCTTTCATGGTGATCGGAAGCCCACTGACACACCTGAGGCGAACTAAATAGCTCCTGCAGCGCGAATCGAGTATCTGTCGCATGGCGTTTAATACAACAGTATTCTTCGTCAGTGAGCAAATCTGGCTTATGAAGAATGTCACCAGGGGTTTGCAGTTTGCCAATATCGTGAACTAAACCAGCTAAATAGAGCTTTCTCTGCGTTGTGTGTGAATAACCAAGTTGTTTAGCTAGATATTCAGAAAGTTGCCCTACCTTCAACGAGTGCTTGAAAGTGAACGAGCTTTTCGTATCAACGACATTAGCAATAAACTCGGCAAAGGCGACTGTCTCATCCAGCGACATTTGCTGAGAGAAAAAGGGTACAGGTTCAAAGTTATCTCTCATATTCTCGATGTAAGGGGTCTCCATCGAGAACCAAAAATCATCCAGATCGACCAACTCACACATGTGCTGTACAAGATTGGTTTCGAACATCTCATCCGCTTGCTCAGTCAAACGTCCAATAATGCTCGCTTTACCGTCTGGGGTTAGGTTCCCATAACGATCAGAAGCGGTTATGCCATATAGATAGTCAACTCTGTCAGCAAGCATCACAACTGCAGCCAGTTCCTTTTCTAATTCACTGATATTCATAGTCTTTAGATCTAACCAAGGGGTATGATGATAAAGAACTGGCTTAGCAAATATAGAAAGAACAGGGCACTCCTTTAAAATTTGGTAGCCCTTTTGACAATGGTAATAAGTCGAGTCGGGAACAAACCCCGAATTCAGTCGACGTTGCTCGTCTATTTGCGACACTCCGCAGTCGTGAATTAGCCCTAACGAAAATGCGAGCTGTGCCTGCTCCTCTTCCCACCCCACGCTCAGAGCACATCGATATGCGATGTAACCCACCCTCTGTCCATGGTTTTTGCTTTCAAAACCGACGTTATCAAGCGCCTTAGCAATACCAAATAGAGCCTTTCTTAGGTCTACGGTTACCTCTTGGCAATGTTGATTCATTACTTAAGCCTAGTATTTTTATAGTTTTTATATATTTAGGCTGCTAATACTAATGCATGACTAACGATCATACCCGCAATTATTATAAGGTTTAATGTATTTCGTGATGGATCTAGCGTATCACGAATAATTCGTGCCACAGGTGGTTGCATATTCAAAATTGTGCGACATTATAACCTGCCGACCAAAAGACACTTAAATCATCAGCCAAAAGAAAAGGGAAAACATGTTTAAAACAGTTATCGATGAAGAGTTATCCATCGCTCTGGTTGAAGAGAACTTCGCATCTCATTACGCGGAAATTTCACAAAGCCAAAATGAGTATCTTAGCCAATGGTTAGCATGGCCACCGCACTGCAAAACAGAGCAGGACTTTAGGATCTTCATCCAGCGCTCGCTACATGATTACGCGGAAGGCAAAAGCATGACATGTGCGATTGTGTACAAAGACAATATCGTCGGTAACTGTAGCTTTAACACCATTGACCACAGCAAACAGAAAGTCACGATAGGCTATTGGTTGTCTGAGACTTACCAAGGTAACGGGATCGTTACACGCGTAGTTGAGAAGCTCATTGATATTGCTTTCAATGAGTTAGATATGGAAAAGGTGGAGATATCAGCTGCAACTGGCAACCAGAGTAGTCGCAAGGTTTGTGAGCGCTTACATTTCACATTAGAAGGTATCATAACTCGTAACGAGAACTTAAATGGCCGTATCATAGATCATGCTATTTATGGCCTTCATCGTTTAAGCGCCAACAATATCTAAGCTTGATTTTCTACTTGGTAAATTTTGCCAATTGATAGTGAATGATAATTGGTAATTAGTAAGTTAATTAAATTAGTAAGCCACGATATTAAACCGTGGCTTTCATTTTTAAGAGTCTAATTGGTCTCTTACTAAAATCATTTACGTGATCTTTGGGATTAAGATACAGAACTTAGCACCACCGCGATTGCTATCGCAGATCCGAATGTCCCAAGAAAGCTTTTTAGCCGCTGAAATCGCGATTGCTAGACCTAACCCTAACCCACCAGTTGCTGATGCTCTGCTAGAATCTAAGCGAGAAAACGGAAGGAATACTTCTTCACGCCTGTCCTCCGGTATCCCAGAGCCATTGTCTTCAATCAGAACCAGCCAATTTTCTGAGTTCTCGTCCAGAGTTACCCAGACTTTGTCTTGTGTGTAATTCCCAGCGTTCTTAATCACGTTATCAAAAACCAAACGCGCCATCGAGCAATCACACTTAATTTTGCACTCTAGCTTTACTTTGGACTCAAAAATAACATTGTCTAACTCCGAGTAACGGATTCTATCTAAACAATACTCGCGAAGGTCAGCTTTCACTTTAACAAGCTCGAAGAAAGAATTATCCATGACATTCAATTTCGACAGCATGATAATTTCTGACGTGAGGTCGTTGATATCCTCGATGTAGGTATCAATATCATCGAAAAAAACCTGATGATGCTCTGGAGCTTCCCGCCTTAAGAGATCCGTCGCCAATTGAATACGGCTTAGCGGTGTACGGACTTCATGTGGAATCGCTTGAGCAAATATATGACTTTGTTTTACTTTGCTCTCAATCTCCTCAGCCATGAAGTTAAAACTTTTGGCTAGCTCAGACACTGGGTGTATATCATCTACGTCAGAGCGAGTACTCAACTTCCCCTTACCAAACTGCTTCTGTTTCTCAACAAGTAACTCTATTCTTTCTTGAAAACGCCTAACAGGTAAGTAAACACTTGCGCCAATAGCGAAGATAACGGCCAACAAAAGCCCGATAAGAAAGTTTCTTTCTGAATCTTCATACCACTCAATTTCAGGTGAGAAGAAATCGCCTACCTCACTGAACGCAAAGCTAAACCTAGAATTTGGTAGCTGAAATACTGCCGAATAGAGATTATTTTCACTTAGGTATACCGGTACACCATTCAAGGTGGTAAATAACTCGCATCGTTGACACGGAGCCTCTCCCGACCAATTCTCCAACAGGCGTAAATTGAAAATATAAAATTGCTGGTAGCCTGTTCTGTCGAGTTCTTTATATAGCGAGTTTTCTCGGTTGTGTTGACTAACATACTGCTCAGAAAAGTAGATGCCATCATTAAGGAATATTTCGATCTGGGTACGCCGCATGTGCCCTTCACCAAGGTTCCAAAACAAAAAGATCGTTGCCGACATCCCTGCCACAATTCCAAGGTACAAACGAGTAAACATAGAAACAGATCGAAGTTTCACCGCGATAGACTTATACAACCAGCATATACCCCTTGTTACGAACCGTACGGATCAACTGCTTATCTTTTGCATGCATACGCAGCTTCCGGCGCAACCCTGAAACACGCATATCAATAGAGCGGTCGTTAAAGGCATAATCAATACCTCTAAATAGCTGGCAACATTGATCTCGAGTAACGACCTGACAAATGTTATTAACAAGAAGATTTAGAATTTCAAACTCGGCAGAGGTGAGCTTTAGGTTCTGTCCATACAGAGTGGCACTTTGAGCTGTACTGTTGATCACAATTTCACCTGGGGTTTCAGCGGTCGTGTCAGGCTCAGCAACAACAGGGGCTGCGCGACGCAATAGTGCTTCAATTCGTGCCAATAATGCATGACCACGAATAGGTTTTGCTACGTAGTCATCCGCGCCAAACTTAAACAAACTAACCTCACTCATTTCATCAGCAGAGGCAGTCAATACTAAGATAATCCCATTATAAAATTCGCGAGCCTGTCGGCAAATCTGTGCGCCGCTCATTCCTGGAAGCATCAAGTCCAACAGAACGAGATCGGGTTCAATACTGCGGATCGCTTCAATGGCCAAATCCCCTTCATGGACAACGCTAACATTGTAGCCTTCAGCTTCGAGGTAAAGCGTAGTTAAACGCGCTATCGCCTGGTCATCTTCGACAATCAGCACTTTGGTTTTCGACATTTCTATCACCAGCATTTATTAAAAGCGAGGGCAGTATATATACTGTTCATATATCATCAATATTGTTATTGAAGTCACTAACTTACCGTACGCAAAACATATTAATCACTTTTGTACATACACGTTTACAAACCATCGTTCAGCAACAAAATCGCTCATTTATTGATTAATTTCCCGTCAAAAACGGAAAATCTAAACGCTTAAATGCTTACGTTTGCTTACCTTCTTACGCACACTTACATTAAAAGAATTTACAAAACTCATTCAAATAAACTTGCTAAACATTAATAACACAATAGTTAGTAACACTTCAAATCAACAAAATGACAGATTTTAAAACCGCGATCGTATTCTAAAAAATTGAAGAAAACGATTACTTAACCAATCAAATAGCATGTTCCATTATCAAGCTCTCTCCCCCTCTATCAAGTAAAGTCTTCTTCAAGTAACATTTATTCGGCTAATCATTAACTCAAATAATAAACAACGGTGACTTACTGATTAAACAAAAGTCACTTTGTCACAAGGCCACTTAAAGATGAACAAATCGCTTTTAATGTTACTGACCATAACCGCTTTGTTGGCAACACGAGTCACCGCTGCTCCTAATAAACATGAGGTGATGAATCAAATCAAAGCGCAAGTAAGCTCTTGGATAGATATTCAAGTCACACCACAAAATAGTATTATCCAAAAGATGGTCTTCAACTGTAATTTCTACCTAACAACCCCAAGCATTAAATCTCCAGATGGCAACGAAAGCAGCTCTGGTTCATATCACTTTTATTCACATAATGGGGTAGTCGGCGCGATGACTGAACCTTTCACTACTCAACCCCTTCCAGAATTAACAATGTGCCTGAAAGAAGACTTCATCGTCACTAACCAAGATCAAGCCCAATTATTATTTGAAGCAATTGAGACGGTATACACAAATCATTCAATGTTTGACGATCGCTTCCCGAAAGAAATCGTCAAGACATCAATAGGCTGGAACTTCATCAACGGGGAAATTTTTGGGGACAATAAAGGCTATGCGATTGAAAGCACCCCGGAAGGAAAAGTAACCAAAATTATCCGTTCACTGAATCTTTAAACGCTATTTTTGTCGCTAATTTATCTTTAGCGCCTGATTTTTCTTTAACACATAGCTCCTTCACGGCTGTTAAAGATCAGAGTTCAATTTGATAGACGCACTGCCAAAGCACGACATCTGTCTGCATAAATCGATTAAAGTATGAGTTCCCCGAATTTATTATGATGACCAGCTACCAACCTTTCGAACATCTAAAGTGTCCTATCTGGATATATGACATTGATAATAAGCGAATAACCTGGGCAAACAGCAGTGCCCTCCCTCTTTGGGAGTCTGAATCTCTATTTGAACTGACCTCACGCGATTTTGGTGTTGAAATGTCAAAAGCGATCGAAGCAACGCTTGAAGAATATCAGAGACAATTTCAGCGAAATCAAAGTGTAAAGACTTGGTGGAACTTCACCCCAAAATACATTTCTAAACGCGCACTATGTCTTTTCTCTGGAATCCCATTACCCGATGGCCGAACAGGGATGCTAGCGCAAGTCATCGCAGAAGAAGAGAGCTTAAAACGCGATCTCACATACTCTGATGGTTCCAACCTCTCTCTTTTATTCAACAAAGTGGGAAGCGTAGTGAGTGCAAACTCCGCTTTTTCTAAAAACTACGGCTCGCCGTTTAGTCGCCTATCCGATTTTGTTTCAAGCGAAGAAGTTGCAGACCAATGGTTATTTTCAGCTCGCAAAGGTCGAGACATTTTGGAGGAAGTCAGCTGTAAAATTGAAAATAAAACCCACCACTTTGATGTTCATGGAAAGTGGTTGTTTGACAAAAGTGAACTGCTATTAAACCTAACCTGTACCACCAAACAAAAAGAAAATTTGATTAAAGCTCGATATAACGCAGAGCACGACTGTCTCACTGAGCTCTACAACCGCCGCGGGATCACCAAAAGGCTCGAATCGAGTATTGCCTGTCGCTCGCCCTTTGAATTGATGTTTGTGGACCTTGATGGCTTTAAGTTGGTGAATGACACTTATGGGCATAGTGTTGGTGACCAACTACTCAAAAAAGTTGGCAAGCGTCTTAAACAGATCCTCGACGAAACATGCACAATCGGTCGCTTTGGTGGTGATGAGTTCATCGTGATTGCTCACGCCCGAAAAAATCAAAATATCCCGTTACTCTGCTCTCGCATTATCGATTCTTTGAACAAAAGCTTCCAAATAAAAGGAATTGGCACCTTATCTGTAGGTTGCAGCATAGGTTCTGCTCATTTTCCAGATAATGCCACGGATAAAGAATCATTGTTAAAGCAGGCCGGAATGGCGATGCATGTTGCCAAAGCCAATGGTCGGAACCGCTTCCAAACTTTTACTCCAAATTTAGCGCAGATTCTGCATCGGCAAGTAGAGATACGCCATAGGTTAACTCTGGCACTAGAAGGTGATGACCTCAATCTTCATTACCAACCGATAATGGACACCAATAGCAATAAAGTTAAAGGGTTTGAAGCCCTACTTAGATGGTCGGATAAAGATCTGGGCAATATCGAGCCTGACGAGTTTATTAGCCTAGCGGAAGAAACTGGACAGATTGTTCCACTCGGAAAGTGGGTCCTTAACTCTGCACTTAAGCAACTGTCGATATGGCACCGAGAATTTGATGATGAATTGGTAATGAGCATCAATATCTCGTGTATTCAGATGCACACTACTTTTGCAGAGCAACTATCGGCAATGCTCAACTTCTACAACATACAACCTAAAAGTATCGCCCTTGAGATCACTGAATCCTCAATGATCTTCAAACACGGTGAAGTCAGACAAGCATTAGACGATATCTCAGCGCTAGGCGTTGAGCTACACCTTGACGACTTCGGCACTGGCTACTCTTCTCTCTCTATATTGCATGACTTGCCAATTAGTACCGTTAAGCTAGATAAAAGCTTCGTCCATGGCACCTATAAAGGGAGCGAAGCGATTGTCCAAGCCACCTATGCTATCTGTGAAAAATTGGGGCTTAAGGTGGTTGCGGAAGGGGTCGAAACTGAAACACAAAAAGCTTTCTTAACCAGTTGCGGATATCAATATTTACAGGGATTTCTGTTCAGCAAACCTATCCCACCCGATGAAGTCGAAATGCGATTTTTGTCTAGTAGATAACTCGGCTCTAAGGGGGTTACTTACCAAAGCAATTAAATTCCCCAAGCACAATATAATTATGTAAGTGGTAAATGCTATCAACTATACCACTTACGTAAATTTTACGTCATACCAAAATATAGATAGTTTACACTTTGGTTAGTTGTAATTAAATTACTCCCCAATGTCACCCTAATATAATTGTCAATATCCAACCAACCAAAGTGGCTTTGTTGCGTAATTCAATGGAACTAAATCAAGAACCTACGATCTGATCAGCT
>NZ_JBGONI010000037.1:0-9511 GCF_041439035.1 Vibrio sp. 1F263
GCTGATCAGATCGTAGGTTCTTGATTTAGTTCCATTGAATTACGCAACAAAGCCAGTTAACGCTACTTGGAATATCAAAACGAGGAAATAAAGAACTGAGAACGCTATTTATCCATGCCGCAAGGTCAATTTTATGGAAAGATAAGTCGGTCGAAAAATATTTTGGTTCATGGCTTATTGAGCTTAAGAAGCGAAAATCTTTTAACTTGGCTGTGTGGTGAAAAATTGAAAATACAGGGGCATTTTTTGGAATACTTCCCGATTACTATTTGTTTTCGCTAAGAGCCTAAATTATCGATGAAAAACGCCCCTCTTGAAAGGGGTGTAGATTTGAACACACTGTTTTTACATGAACGCCAAGTTACTCTTATCCAGGAGCACTTTAACTCCAGAATACAGGCTAAAAATGACGAAATTACAGTTAACGGCGATTATCGCTAAAACGCCTCTGTCGGATAGGCGGCACCTGTTCCCAGATGCCTCCCTCCTCAGAACCGTACGTGCAACTTTCACTGCATACGGCTCAAGCCTCCACAAAGGCATCGTTAAGCACCCAGTAACAAAATTACCTTTGCGATACACACTTAAAGCTTTAAAACTGCCCCAATGGCCATTTAATGAATAAGAAACCACGGTTCGCTGTCAGAAGACGCACTGATTTTATTCGAAATCATCATTTGTTTTTCTTCTTTAATAAAGTTCTTCAAGCTATCTCGCAACGGGAGACCAGTTAGAAGTCAGCTCGCTTTCGCGCCAGATATAACCTGTATCTACTTCATTACAAAGTAGCATTCGCTTTTTCTAACCTCCTTTACCTGCATACCTATCGGCAACCTTTACAGGCTGCTTTCCCATAGGGAGATATACAGGCTTGCCCTGTTCCGTATGCCGCATAAAATGTCAACTTAGATGCCCACAATGGTGCGGAGAGTGCAATGACCACGAAAGAGTAATGTCCAATCTCTTCCCGACTCTCGTTGCCTTTTGGCTACAGCGTATTAACCACTTCCGCTGCTTCATCATATAACGCGCCTTAAATGGATTCATTATATTCATCATATTGCCCCCCTAGCACTCACCCGACTTGTGGTTGTCAGGAGGAACGTCCTCTAACGATTCTTCCAGCTCAGTCAACAACCAAGCTTCGTTACATTGTCAGAGCCGCTTCTTTATTCAGGCTCCTAGGGGCATCTGGTAGTACAGATGGTTCACCCTTCGTGGTGAACAACGTTTCATACGACTTCAGGTCGCACGGACATTTCTGAGTTACACGTTTTATTAAATTAATATTTCATGAATTATTCAAGGTCTTGTAAAACCTCTAGCCTAGTGGCCAAATTTACTCACCTACAACACGTTAAAACGAGAATACGGAAAGTCAATAAAAACCCTTATAATATATGGGATTTTATTAATTCAATTAATATTGAAAGTTATTTTGATAATAAATAATCATTATTATTTTTTTATATTTATCTAGCTGAGCTATAAAAAGACTTCATTTTTAATATATGGACGTCTTTCTAAATGCCTTTTCAAATACTCTGCTCTCAAGGACGTGTCGCGGACAGAGCAGATCGTATGCTCGAGGGCGCAAAGCTCACAGCAAATAAACTTGCTCTATATTATGACATTACACCTAACTACGTAGGGCAACGATCGCCTACGAAATCGGATGATTGGAGTGTTGCACTCCAGGAATCTCGAAAGACCCTCGCTCTGTTGCAGACAAAAATCTCCCATTTACTAGCCACTGGCGATAGCCCTGTCCTATTTGCATCAAATACCTGCTCAGCGAGCTTAGCGACACTGCCCGTTGTTGCATCGACTTTTCCTGACATAAAGGTCCTATGGATCGATGCACACAGTGACTTTAATACCCCTGAAACGACAGAAACCGGTTATCTCGGCGGGATGGTATTGGCTGCTACATGCGGCCTGTGGGATAGCGGTTTTGGCGCGGGAGTTAAACCTAATAATGTTGCTTTAATTGGCGTACATGACATCGATGAAAAAGAACTTAACAACGTTAATAATGCAGGTCTCATGCACTTTCCCCCTTCAACTCTGACGCCAGAGTCAGTCATCAAATTCATTGGTGATTCCAAAGTCTGGGTTCATGTGGATTGGGACGTTATGGACCCGGGGCAGATTTCCGCTGACTTCAAAGTCGAGGGAGGCTTGAAAGTCGCCCAATTATTGGATCTATTCGAGTCACTTCCTAACAACCAAATTATGGGCTTAGAACTTGCTGAGTTCTGTGCAGATAGCCACTCGTCAGTAGCCAATACAGAAGGACTAGATCTCATCATTCAAGCCGTGGATGCGCTATTCAAAAAAAATAAGAGTTTATAGTCATGGAAATCATCAAAACTAACCCTGCGGCTCTTGCGCCTAATGAGCAACATAAAACCTTGTATACACATGCAGAACTGTTGCAAGAACTGAATCAGTTTTCAAACTGGAAGAAGGAAGCGTGGGAAGAATTCAGTAAGAGAGTCAGCGCCCCTGAGTTCCCTTGCCTGTTTAGCCGCAGAGCGTGGAACTCTAAGACTATCCAAGTGCTGTTTTGTGAGTCGGATGAACACAACACTTACTACCCGTTTTTGCATGGACTGATTGCTTATACGGACATGTTGAATTCCACTCCAGTTAATAAGCGTATGTTCTCGCCATTAGTGGTGTTTTTTTCTCCGGACCTTTCACTTTCAATGGCACCGCACAAGCTTGGTTGGGAAGTCTTAAATTGGACGCATGAGCACGATGTCGCTCAATGGCCTAGGCATATACCTATCGACCCCGAGGCATCTAAATGGACATACTGCTTTAATGGTGTCGAACTGTTTATCAACATGAGCTCAGACAAGCATCAAGTGCTTAGAAATCGGAATCTCGGCTCACGCCTTAATTTTGTGATTAACGCAAGGGAGGTCTTTGACATGGTCGCTAATGGTGAAACGAAAGGTGGCAGGCAGGCTCGAGAGCGTATTCGAAATCGTGTCAAAAAATACAACAACGGAGTGATGCCAACTGAGTTGGGGTTTTATGGAGAAGAAGAAAACCTCGAATGGCGTCAGTATCAGTTGCAAGAAGCTAGTGTGAAACGACCAAGACTGTGTCCCTTCAAATAAAAACTAACGAGAGAACGTAGATGCCTTTATATAACTCAATAACAGAAACTGTTGGATGCACTCCAATTGTCAAACTAAACAATCTTGCTCCAAAGGGAGTCGAGGTTTATGTCAAAGTGGAGTCTTTCAACCCAGCTGGTTCAGTCAAAGATAGGCTTGCACTCTCAATCGTGTTAGACGCTGAAACAAAAGGTTTGCTCAAGAAAGACGACACAATTATTGAATGCACTTCAGGTAATGTTGGAATTGCCTTGGCCATGGTTGCCGCAGCCAGAGGATACAAATTTATCGCCGTAATGGGGGATGGATATTCGCTAGAACGCAGGAAGCTAATTCGCGCTTACGGTGGTGAAGTCATCTTGTTCCCAAGTGAACAAGGTAGTAGCGGCGGTAATCGAATTGCCGACCAGCTTGCAGCTCAGAATGGATGGTTCAGACCCCGCCAGTTCGATAATCCAGCTAACCCTGCTTATCATCGTGAAACGACAGCAAGTGAGATACTCAGTGATTTTTCTGGTAAGCGTTTGGATTACTTTGTCACAGGCTTTGGTACAAGCGGAACTCTTACGGGTATTGGACAGATGCTGAAGGTGGCACGACCGGAGGTTGAAATTGTCGTCCCAGAACCTAAAGGTGCTCAGATCCTCGCAAAGGACCAATGGAAAGTTCACCCCATCCAAGGTTGGACCCCAGATTTCATACCAAGTGTGCTGGATAAGAGTGTGGTGGATAACCTTGTCACTGTTGATGGAAATTTGGGGATCACGACGGCACGTGACTTAGCTCGTCACGAAGGCATTCTTGTTGGTATCTCTGCCGGGGCAACGGTAGCTACAGCTTTAGAAGTGGCTAAATCTGCATCTAAAGGAAGCGTGATATTGGCAATGGCACCAGATACAGGAGAAAGATATTTGTCTACTGAGTTGTTTGATCAACTTGGTAATGAAGAAACGGACCCTTTTATTACAACTTGGAGCGAAGAGTCTATAACAGCTGAATGTAATGCATAGTTCACCCTCTAAATACTGGATTTATGTTAATAGTACACGTGACATGTAAACGCTATCAACGATAATTATCAACGAAAGGAATACTCGTATGGAAAAACGAATTTCATTAAGTGTGTTGGCGTTGGTCATGTTCTGTGTGACCTACTCTGTAAACCTTCAAGCACCTCTTTACAGTGTTTATGCCGAAAACAGTAACATGGGCCCCGCGGCGGTCGCCATCGCCTTTGCTGCCTATGTATTGGGTCTATTGCCTACTCTATTAATGCTAGGGGGTATTTCAAATAAAGTAGGTAGGAAGCAACCCATATTCCTTGCACTATTGTTAAGTGCGGGGGCAACGGCATTGCTCGTCATTCAGCCAAATTGGACCTCGTTATTTGTCGCAAGACTGCTATTGGGTGTTGCTACCGCCTTAACCACAACCTCAGTCTCAGCGTATATATACGACCTTATTGATGAACGAGAACAAAAATTTGGTACGTTGCTAGTGGCCGCGTCTACGTCGTTGGGGTTTGGTAGTGGTGCACTTGCGACAAGTGTGAGCCTAAACGTAGCTGGCATGACAGTGCTGCCATACAGTTACCTCAGTCTATTTCTACTCGTTTCTTTGTTGTTGTTGTTGCTGGTTCGATTGCCGAGCAACCAAACCATAAAACCAAATCTCAAACTCATTACATTGCCTTGCTTCCCCACCAACACGTGGTCGTATGGTTTAGGCATGATGTTAGCTTGGGCTACAACGGGTATGGTCATCGCAATCGTACCAATACTTCTCAATGAGATGGGTTTAAGCGATTGGACTGGCTTAATGGTTTTCCTATCTATTTGCACTGGTTTTTTGACTCAACACATTGCTAAACGCTTGCACCCAAACTCAAGCCTAATATTGGGATGTTTCTTTACGGTATTTGGGTTTAGCCTCATAGCACTTGGCTACTATCATGAATCTATCACGATCATTCTTTTCGGAGCCAGTTGCACTAGCCTTTCAAGTTATGGTTTCACATATATGGCGGGGCTACTTAAGTTTACGAGTAACCATAACATCGACAAGGCAAGCTCTACGGCTGGCATGTACATCTATTCTTATGTCGGATTTTCGATACCTGTAATTACGTCCGGATTCATAGCGCAGCGCTTCGGTAACTGGATGGCGATACTCAGTTTTCTAACACTTCTACTGGCTCTTTGTTTCATTATTGTCGTCGGAAAGTTGATAGAAGGGAAGAAACAAACTCACTTTATGAAAGTTAAGAGCTAGGAAGGCTGAATGTCAGACTCACAGATTTCGCTCATTACAGGAGCAAACAGAGGGATCGGTTTTGAAATTGCAGCAGAACTTGGCAAGCAAGGTCATAAGGTACTGCTTGCTGGTAGAAAAGCAGCAGCAATTAAAGAGGCTGCTGCTAACCTGAACCTCCAAGGTATCGAAGTCTATTGCTTATGTATGGACATTACCGACGACAAATCTATCAAAGAAGCCGTCCATATCGTTGAAACCTTGTTTGGTAAGGTCGATATACTTATAAACAACGCAGCAATAAGGGTTGAAGAATATGGCACACCGCCGTCTGAACAACCACTCATAAAATGGTTTGAAACGTTCAATACAAATTTGTTTGGTACGGTAAACGTAACCCGCAGCTTTTTACCTTTACTCAAGCGCTCAATGAAAGGAAAAATCCTCAATGTATCGAGCTTATTGGGATCGGTGACGTTACATAGTGACACCAAATCATACGCATACACGGATGAATTTAAATCTCTACCAGCGTACAGTGCCTCAAAAAGTGCCCTCAATTCTTGGACTGCTCACCTCGCCTATGAGCTTCGAGATACCTCGATAACGGTAAATAGCATCCATCCCGGCTATACAAAGACCGACTTAAACGATGGCGATGGGATGTTAACCCCAAAAGAAGGAGCCCTCACAGCGATAAAAGTGGCACTTGATGCTGACAGCTTAGTGAGTGGTCAGTTTATTCACATGGAATCCCTTCTTCCCTGGTAGTAAAAGGAATAGTTAAATGCTCGCAACAAAGAAAGTCGCTTTAGTCTCAGATAGTGATAGCCTAGCTGTCGACTATGATATGCCTTATATTCTGGACGCTTTTAAGCGTACTGACGTGGAAGTTGATGTGATATTTTGGGATAGCCCCAACCACGATTGGGCTATGTATGATGTGGTTGTCCTGCGCTCACCGTGGACCTATATGGAGAAAATTGAGCCATTCATTGAATTTTGCCAACAAGTTGAAAATTGTTCAGTACTGCTCAATCCTCTATCGGTGATCAGATGGAACTCAGACAAGAGTTATTTGAAACAACTCGAGAAGCAGGGTGTCCCAATTGTCCCGACAGAAATCATCTACTCAGAAACTGAGATTCAAGCAGCCGTTGCTAATCTTCAAGATAACTACTGGAAAGTTCACGAAGTCGTGATTAAACCAACAGTTGGTGCCTATTCATTCGGTGTCATTCGTCTGTCCATCGAAGATTTAGACAAAATAACTCAGCATGTGCGTTACCTATTAGGACTAGGTAAGGGCGTCATTATTCAACCATACCTACATACGATTGAAGAGCATGGTGAAACGAACATGATTTACTTTGATCATACGTACTCACATGCGATTAAGAAGGAACCTTTGCTCGCACAACGTGGTGAGACTAAAACGCCGGACATGGAATTTCGCAAGCTAAAAGAAGCGAATAGTGAAGAGAAGGCGTTGGCGAAGCGTATATTGAGGTTAGTACAAAGCAATCTTGGTCTTTCTCAACCACTTCTGTACGCGAGATTAGACTTCATTGAAGGTAAAAATGGTCGGCCGCTGCTGCTGGAACTTGAGATAACCGAACCATCACTAAGCCTACCACTTACGCCTGAATGCGTTGATATATTTGTGCAGTCGATTATTGATAAAGCCCCAAAGCCTGTATATATAAAGGATTCTTTGTAACTGCCCTGGTTACCTATAAGCAGTTAATCGGTCTTCGAACATAATTATAAAGCGGTTCAGAACTTGTCGCCATTTGCTTATATGGGCATCGTCCATTGTACGGAGACATCCTGGATCGCTAAGAAGATCGTCTTCCCTGCCACTTCATCCGTTGGGAATAGCTTACTTTTGTTGACGGCTTTCGAGATAAAAAGTGACGGATAAAAATTTAGCCTATGAAGTTTCTGGACAAAAATAAATCAGTACCTTTGCTAAATTAGAAAGTCATGAATAACTACAGGTATGGAAAGTCACTTAATTTGGTGTCCAGTCTTGGCTGTGCAGATCATTGTCTATCTTTACCATCCTGTTTAATGTATTTGCGATAGGCTCATTATGGTCGCATAACACTCGGTAAACACACATAATGAAAGGAATTTATCTATGATATTTAAAGGAATCAGTGCTTTCCCGATCACCCCGATGTCGGATGAACGAATCGACGTGACCGCTTATAGTCAGATTCTTGGCCGTTTAATTAACGCAAGGGTTGATTCTATATGTGCCTTAGGGTCAACAGGTTTATATCCGTATTTAAACGCATCAGAGAAACATAACGCGATTGCTACAGCAGTTGAAATGGCAGGAGAAATTCCTGTCTTGGCTGGCATCGGGTCGCTACGATTAAGGGATGTGCTTGCTAATGCTGAGCAAGCAGAGCAGCTCGGCGTAAAAGGTCTTTTACTCGCGCCTATTTCTTATCATCGGTTATTCGATGAAGAAGTCTATGAACTCTATCGACGTGTATCGGAGAGCGTTTCGGTACCTATCTGTGTATACGACAACCCAGCTGCTACCCATTTTACCTTTAGTCACGAACTCCATGCTGAGATTGCAAAGCTAAAAATGGTGCAGTCAATAAAGTTCCCTGGTGCGCAATTTGAAGATCAGGGTGGATGCCGAGTTCAAGCTCTCAGAAAACTACTGCCAGGCAATGTAACGATTGGAGTTAGTGGTGACGTATTCGCTTCAAATGGCATTCAAGCAGGATGTGACGTTTGGTATTCCGTCCTAGCAGGTTTGTTCCCACTCACCGCTCTATACTTATTTAAGCAAGCCAAAATTTCTTCCCCTGCGCAAGCGAAAGAACTCTCTCTAAGATATGACAGACTGTGGCAATTGTTCTCAGATAATCTCGGTGCCATGAGGGTGATGGTCAGTGCGGCAGAAATATTAGGCTATGCTGAATCCCCATGTTTACCAACCCCTTTGACAGGATTAGATAGTGAATCCAAGCTCATTCTGCAAGAAATTATCTCAGAGTTAGATCTCGCTTAACACTATATGTAGAGTGAAATTTCTTACGGGATTTTTCGACCCAAAATCAAGATGGCAAGCTTTGGACCAAAACCGTGTCAGTGTTTTTACTAATCTAGCTGCCACGGGTAAAATGTGATCTACCCTGTCAGCACGAAGCTGGACACTTCTGAGTTACGAACCATAGAACATCCTGACTTTGCGGATTACTTCTAGTATTACAACCATACGACCACCCTGCATGTTGTTGGCCAAATGCCCTTATCCACTACAGATGGCAATTGCCGACAACAAAAAACTTATACCTAATAAGTCAAAACCTAAAACACCCTCTTTTAGAAGGTAATATCCAGAAACAATACCAATAATAGGTATAACCAAGATATTTAAGTTAGCTGACATCATCAATATACTTCGGCACTTCTGGTAGGTTATTTCATCGAAGAAGACTACCAGTTCATCTCAATATCTATCTGCCTAGGTTTTATCTTGATAACTAACTAATGTATTAAAGTACCTGCCAAGCACTTTATTAAAATCACTAATATAACCACCTACCGAGGTAGGTGGTTTTGAGAGAGAAATCTAAGACTCAGACGTTTGCCGCTAAGGAACAGAGACACACGATGCGTAAAGATAGTCGTCGCTCGGCATAGTGAGCCCAGAGTGACCATTTCTGAGAGATATATTGGCATAGCCCGGACCACGAGACGTTGATGTCCAGTAATTTATCCTGACTGCCCAGCCACGAGCAGTAAACATATTTCCATTTGTGTTGAATAGTCCCCTTAACTCATTCACAGTAGCTAAACGCCAGTTGGTTCGTCCTGCAATACTCTTGGAATTATATGTGTCACACAATGAATCTGCGTTATTCCAATCGAAAATATAGAAATCCCCAGTAGGACCTGAAGTTCCTATTTCTTGTGTAAAACCTTTATTTGTACTGCCTCCTCTACTATCTAGGAACGTTTTGGATGGTGAATTTGTAAACAATTTCCCACTACCAGTATCGAAGATGTCAAGACATGAAGCTCCCGTACTCCTACATGCATAGACCTCCACGTCCACTGTGTTACTGGTGACTCCGTCTAGGAAAGCCTCAACCGTCGTG